>CAZBXU010000007.1:0-39189 GCA_964495755.1 uncultured Spirochaetaceae bacterium
CACTCGACATTTCTCAACTGTTCCCTGATTTTCTCGAGAGTATCTTTCAGTACCACGATCGAGCTGTCCACTTCCGAGAGAAAATTCTTGGCACCGATGGTGTTGAACTCCCGATTCAATTCCTGGCAAATGAAGTCGAGTTTCTTTCCCAAAGAACCTCTCTCTTGGAGTATCTTCTTGAAGCTCTCCAGGTGAGATCGAGTCCGAACGAGCTCCTCATGAATATCGGATTTCATCAGCAAGACCGCCGTCTCTGCCAGGATCCTGTTCTCATCGATCCTGTTCGCCAGCAGATCCTCGAACCGATTCCGCAAATCGCTCTTAATTTTTTCTTCCAGCTGTGGAGCCACGGCCTCAAGCCCGGAAATCTCAGTCTCGATCCCCTCGAGCAGGCCGATAATGTCCTTTTCGGTGGCCCTTCCTTCTCTCTGACGGAGTTTATCGAACTCCTCGAACACCGAATCCAAAACAGGCTCAAAATCGGGCCAGTACTCATCCATGTCCAAGGACTGCTCGGGCTTTAACATACCTTCGATGCGCAGCAGATGGGACAGCCTGATTTTCTCTCGAATACCCGCCGCCTCGGCCAGCTGCCGCAGCGCCTGCACGTATGACTTGACATAGTAGGGATCCACGGCGATCTCTGTGGCCCGGCCGAGCTCGGCAGCCTTCACGTACAGCTCAACCCGTCCGCGTAAAATCCGTTTAGACAGGAACTCGCGGATCTTCTGCTCCAGGGGATTGAGAAACGGCGGCAGGTAGATCAGGATATCCAAAAACCGATTGTTGTAGGATTTCATCGTAATGGTGATCTTATACTTTTTGTCGTGATGCTCGCGATAGGCGAAGCCGGTCATGCTCTTCATATCTCGTCCTTACTCATTCTGTCAAAAAGTACTCGCCCGATCCGCCAGTTGTCCCCCGCCCCCATGGTAACGAACAGATCTCCTGGCCTGAGGGTGTTCTGGAGAAAGGCAACGGATTCTCCGGGCTCTTCGAAATAAACCACTTGCCGATGATGTCGGCTCACCTCGCGGAAAAGTGTATTTCCATCCACGCTGCCGTCGCTTTGCTCCCGGGCGGAGGAATAGACCCGGTGCAACACAACGATCGCCGCATCGGAAAAGCAGGTCCCAAACTCTGCCAACAGGGCCTTGGTTCGGGAGTAGGTATGGGGCATAAAATCCACGAGGATCCGGCGCCCCGGATAAAAGCTCTTCAGACCGGCAAGGGTGCTTGAAATCTCTGTCGGATGATGTCCGTAGTCGTCGACGAACAGTACGTCCTTCGCGATCCCGAGGATTTCACTCCGGCGTTTGCTGCCACGAAAGCCTGCTATCCCTTCCGCCATGACGCGAACTGCATCAGCGGTCAACCCCCGCCCCTCCCGCTTCAGCACAGAGGAGCTCAGGGCGATCGCAGCGGTCGCGTTATAGGCGGAATGAGCCCCCGGAATTTTGAGAATCAAAGGCGCCGGAAGGCCGGAAAGGCGCAACAAGGTTTGTCCCGGCCCGGTCTCGATCTCCTCGATGCGGTACATTCCCGTCGCTGTTTTTCCGTACGGAATGATTTCCACATCGGATCTATTTTCCCGTACCCTGGTCTCAACCTCCCTGGCGCCCCGGTCATCATGATTGATGATCAGTTGTCCGCCTTCCGGAAGGTTCATACAGTAGCTCAGAAAAGCACTCAGCACATCTTCAAGGTCTTTGAAATAATCGAGATGGTCCGCCTCCACACCGGTCACCACGATTCGCTGCGGATGGAAGTGCAGGAAATGCCGCTTGTATTCACAGGTTTCGGCGACGAAGTACCTCCGGCCCAGAATGAGGGTCGAGCGTCTGCCAAAGCTCTCTACTTCCGAACCCGCCAGTACGGTGGCCGGAATGTCCCAACCCTTGAGAATTGTACCGGCCAGGGCAACCGTTGTGGTTTTGCCGTGGGTCCCGGAAACACCGCTGGCATCGCTGGATTCAGATAGGAGACCGAGGGCCTCGGGATAGGTTATAATTTGGATTCCCCTGGCCGCGGCTGCTACGAGCTCCGGATTCTCATTCCGGTCGTACGCCGCGGAGTGTATGACCAATCGGATATCCGAATCGATACGAGCGGCATCGAAGGATTCCCAATAAGGAATATCCAAACGTTCTAGAATCTTGTCCGTGTAAAATTTCTCCGGACCATCGGAGCCGGTGATCCTTGCCTTCCGGTCGGCCAGTATTTCTGCCAGAGCGGCCATACCGGTGCCCTTGATGCCCACCAAATGGATTCGGTATCCTGAAAGCGAAGCTGGCAACTGGGGTCGAATCATCTCCGAAACTATATCCGAAGGCCCTATGTGTTTCAATTGGAGAAATCATTTGGTACTAGGCGCTCATATGTCGATTGCCGGGGGTGTTCATAAAGCCCTTCAAAGAGGAGCGTCCATTTCCTGTGAGGTCGTGCAGATCTTTACCAAGAATCAGCTGCGCTGGGCCGCACCACCGCTCCGAGAGGATGAAATCCGGGTTTTCCGCAGGCGGAGGAGAGAATTCAAATATATCCTGGCCCACGCCTCCTACCTAATCAACCTGGCCTCCCCCGACGACAGGGTCTACGGGAAATCCGTTTCCGCCCTCGAAGAGGAGCTCGACCGCTGCCATGCTCTGGATATTCCCGCCCTCGTACTGCATCCGGGCTACCACCTGGGACGGGGTGTGGAGAAGGGAATCGAACGGCTGGCCGGGGGTATCGCTTCAGCCTACGAAAGGTCGGGGGGAAAAGAGGTGCTGCTTGCTTTGGAAACCATGGCCGGCCAGGGCTCATCCCTCGGGGGCAGCTTTGAACAACTCAAGACCATTTTATCCGCGGTTGAAGCCGATGGAATTCCCGTTGGAATCTGTTTCGATACCTGTCATGTGTTCGCAGCCGGATACGAGCTTCGAACCCGCTCCGGATACGATCGTACCTGGCGTAAATTCGACCGGATTATAGGCCGCAGGTATCTGATCGCTCTCCACCTGAATGACTCCAAAGGGGGACTCGCTTCCGGGAAGGACCGGCATGAGCATATCGGCAAGGGAAGGATCGGTTTGCCGGGCTTCCGGTTACTGTCTCAGGACCCCCGGCTTTTACGGGTACCGGGGATCCTGGAGACCCCGAAAGGAAGGGACATGCGGGAGGATGTGGAGAATCTTCGAATCCTGAGATCCCTTACTTCGAGAACTTCGGAACCAGGATCGTGAATCCGAGATAGCCCTGCCACCTGGGAAAGGCTTGAATCGTCGGCAGGAAGCCGACCGTTGGAGCCACCTCGAGAAACAACTCGACCACATTGTCCACAAGAAAGACCTGGAGCCCGACGGGGATGCGAAGCCCCAATTCGAGCGCGTCTGACTGCTGGAAGTCAATCTGCGTGTACGCGCCGACACAGAGGAACAGGTGCACAAAATCGATGAGCTGATAGCCGCTGACGATCCGGTAATCGGCACTCAGGAACAGCCATCCATTCCCCCTGAAGTCATAGCCTATTTTGAAATCGAATGGAGCCGGTCGAATGATCAGTACCGCCATCGGATCTCCGAACTCCAGGCCCAAGCGAAGACTGCTCCTACCCGCGGCCGAAACGGTCGCGGTTGCGACAACCAACAACAAGACTAGGACTGCAAATACTTTTAGTGCTCGTTTCACTTCAACTACTCCTCCTTGTTTGGTCTACAGCATATCCTATTCCAGACATGAAAAAAAGGCTGGAAACCGCTAAATCGAGCAATTCCCAGCCTCCATCTCCTAGGGGAGTCGAACCCCTGTTGCCGGGATGAAAACCCGGTGTCCTAACCACTAGACGAAGGAGACATATTTCGTACCTGAGTACTTTTTTTCGAGGGGAATATAGTTTTTTTCCCCTGGGCTGTCAACCAGGCCTTTATTCGACCCAGTTCACCTTGGCGAACTCGTGTTTGGAAGCGATCAGAATCACATCAATCAGCCACCAAACGCCGAAGCCGCCCCCAGTGATGAGCTTCAGGATTCCAAGCCCGATGTACCCCATGTAGAACCTGTCGATTCCAAGACCCCCAATGAGAATTGAAATCAATAGTGCGGCGATCCAGTTCTTGTCTTTCTTGACGGGCTCCGCAGCCATGTACTACCTCCTCGCTGTTACGAAAAAAACGCGGTTTCTCCGTCGATCGAAAATTTTCGAAGTAACTACCTGAGCCGCGCCGGGATCGAACCGGCGACCCACAGCTTAAAAGGCTGTTGCTCTGCCAACTGAGCTAGCGGCCCGCAGGAAGAACATGGCTAATGTAACAATGGCTCCTGTCCTTGTCAATATGCGCCGGTTTCCCGCCACGTGCCGTGCTTGTGGTAGGTTTCCGATAGCTTCCTGAAGGTCTGTGTGGGACAACTCGGCGGTAGGTTAGCCCGGTACAGTTCCAGTGAATCGACCGCGACAAGGATTCCCGGCCTGTTCGATCAGAGCTTCCGCCAAAATCCCCGGCGTCCCTACTTGATCGGGAATTCCCTCAACAAGCACCCTCAAATAGTTCTCGCTCAACCCTTGCCAGTTTCCTGGGTCGGTTTGGGACCGTTCCCGCTCCAATACTACCTCCACCCTCTTCCCCACCCACCTGCCGGCGTAGAGCTCGTGCAGAGTGTCGGATAGGGACAGCAGTTTTCCCACCCTTTCGTCCCGGATCCGCTCCGGCACATGATCCTTCAAATGCTCGGCCGCTGTGCCGGGTCTGGGGGAAAAGGGGAAAACGTGTAGCTTGCTGAGCTTAAGTGTCTCGACAAGTCGATACGAGGCGAGGAAATCCTGATCCGTCTCGCCGGGAAAGCCGACGATGATATCCGCGGCTACGAAGGGATCTTGCTTTGCCTCCCGGAGCAACTCTACCACGCGAACGACCTGTTCAACCCGGTACCTCCGCCGCATCCCCAAGAGGATCGTGTTCGAACCGGACTGAATGGGGATATGGAAGTGCGGGCAGATCCGGCGATCCCCGAGGACTTCCGCCAGTTCCGGCTTGATCATCTCCGGCTCAAGAGAAGACAGGCGCAGACGCAACGCTTGAGTACCGCCGAGCAATCTCGACAGCAGTCCCGGGAGCCCGATCTCCCCGTATCGATAGGCCGTCAGGTTCACCCCGGTCAACACCACCTCTCTGTAGCCTCTCTGCTCCATCTCCCTCGCCCGTTTGGCCGCCTCCTCCGGATCAAGGCTCACCGATTTGCCCCTGGCCAGGGGTATCCGGCAGTAGGTGCAGCGGTAGTCGCAGCCGTCCTGCACCTTGAGAAAGGCCCGGGAGTGGTAGCTGAAGCGGTCAACTCGAAATCGGAAGGGATCTCCCGCTGCCGCGGATAGCCCACCCAGGGCGACCGCAGCCCGGGCCGATGCGCCCCTGGCCGTCCCGTTGCCCTGCTTCAAGCGTGCGGGCAGCTCGATCAAGCCCGCCTTATCTTCCTGGGATACGACCCGAACATTCTCACCCAGACCTGCAAGATCATCCCGGTTCAGCTGAGCGTAGCACCCGGTGACGATAAGAAGTGCCCGTGGTCGTTGTCTGGAGATCTTTCGGATCAAGCGCCGGGCCTTCTGCTCGCTCTTCGATGTCACGGTGCAGGTGTTGATTATATAGACTTCCGCCTCTTCATCCGGAGAAACGAGAGAAAAACCCTGACCTCTGAATTCAGAAGCCAGGCTTTCAGTTTCGTATTGATTCAGTTTGCACCCGAAGGTGTGAAGCGAGGCTCTCATCCCTTGATCAAAGCTGCTGCTCCACCCGGGACCGTCCTCTGACCGCGTCTGCAAGATTCGGATTCAAGGCCAGGGCCTTGTTGTAGGCTTCCAGGGACCATTGAAAATCTTCGCTTTTCTCCCTGGCATAGCCCAAACGGGCCCACCAATCCGCCACATTCGGAGAGTGGTACAGAGCCGTGGACAGAGCAATATCGGCGTTGTTATACCTACCCTGCTGAATAAATATTTCCCCCATGAAATAGTACACAGAGTCGATTCTTCCCCCGGTCGGAGAGATCGCTGCATACTCCTCAAAGTACCTTAGGGCTTCGACCTGCCGCCCCAGATAGAACAGCGCCTCCCCGGCGGTTTCGATGACGCGCGGATCATAGCGGGAGATCTGGAACGCTTGCTGGCTGGACTCCAGGGCTTCCTGGTAGCGTTTCAGGTTCACCAGGCTCCATCCCAACACGGCATGGGCATCCATGCGGTTCGGCATCTCCTCGAGCTCTTTACGACAAACCTCGATCGCTCCCACGTAGTCCCCGGTTCTGTACAACTCGACCGCATCGACTTTGTCCTGGGCCGAGACAGAGAATGGACCGACCAGTAGAAGCGTAAAAACGATAAGGACACTAATTCTCATTTTTACCCTCGTTCATCGAACATTCACCGTTGTACTTACAGCCACTCTCCATGACCAGGTCGGGGGTACTGAGATCCCCCTGCATCGAGGCGGTAGAAAAAAACTCTACCCGAGATCGGGCAACAACATCACCCTCGATCCGTCCTTTTGCGGACACACAGTCAGCCTCGATTTTCGCCTTTACGAAGGCCTTTTCCCCGATATACAGATCCGAGGAAGCCTTGATTTCCCCCTTAAAGTTACCCTTGATCATCAATGGTTTCTTGAAGGTGAGCACGCCGGAAAAATCGATATCTTCTGCCAATACCGTATCTATTTCGTTCTCGTCAATCTGATTGATTCGCACGTCTCTCATCTGTATTCCTCTTTGAGTTGAAATGGTATCGAAAGCTCCTTGGCAGTGTCAACACTCCCCGTGCTCGTCGAGCCGGTTCTTCACCTCCGATAGGGAAACGGCCAGACGATTTCGCATGTCTTTAGTATAGGGATTGTACTGCTGGAGATCGAAGAAAAGCTGCCAGGAATCATTGCAGGTCTGTTCGATGATCTCAAGAAGCTTTCGATACCCCAGAGAAGCGATCAGAGACGGATGCAGCTCCAACTGAGCCAAGACCCGGCCAAGATAATGGGTCAATCCCTGGGTGAAGGCGGCTTCCCGATCGTGCTCCTCAGGATCCATTCTCTGTACAGACAAGCCTATACCTTCGAAGAAATCCTGCCACAGTGCCAACTCCGAGGAGGACAGGCGCACCGGATGCAGGATCATGGGCAGTCCCTCGATACCCTTCCGAGCCGAGTCGGGCCCGAACATCGGATGGGTGGCCAGGATCTTGACTTCGGGAGGAAGGAGGCTGTCCATCCACGCCGCCGGTAGAACCTTTACCGAACAGCTGTCCATGACCAACGTACCCGGTTTGAGGCGCGGCGCCAGGCGCCGCAGCACCTCTTGGACCCCCGAGATCGCCACGCAGAGGATGATCACCGGCAGTTCGCATAGTTGTGCTTCCGTGACCTTCTCTACCCGCGCGGGGACCTCTGCCCGGGGATTCCGGGAACACGCCTTCACCGTACAGAAGCGGGCCAGCAGCTCTGCGTAAAAATAACCGAAACGCCCCAGGCCGTAGATGCCGATATCGCTCTGTGGCGGGGAAACAGATCTAGAGGCCAAAGGTCGTCTTGATCGCGGAAACGGCTTTGCCCTCATCCTTCTCCGGAATGATCAGGGCGATCTTTGTTTCCGAGGTGGTCACGGTCTGTATCGTAATATTCGCCTCGGCCAGAGTTCCGAACACCCGGGCGGCGACGCCGGATTGAGTTTCCATCCCCGGTCCTTCAACGGCGATCTTCGTGATCCGTTCCGTTACCTTGACCTCCAGGTTTTTCATCGAGCTCTGGAATGCCTGTAGGAGTTCGGATGTCTTCTCGATGTCCTTTTTAAACACGGTGAAAGAGATGTTCACCTCGCCATCAACCGGGGCTGTCTGGCTGATCATATCGATGGTGATGTTTGCCCGACCGATCTCTTCGAAGATTCCCGTGATGCTTTTCGGATCGAGAGCAACGTGATAGAGGGAAACCAGTACTTCCTCGTTGCTGAGGAACAGTCGAGTAACGGCGCTGGCAGCGCTTATCATCTCTTTCATGCTGTACAGTCCCGGAGGTTTTCCCAGGATGTACCGGGCGGCCTCAAGCGCTCCCTGGGCGAATACCTTCCGGGAAGCAATGGAGTGGCGGAGCTCCACCAGCTCGTCCCTCCCGGCAAATAAAATCTCATGATCACCCACGATGGTTCCGCCCCGCACGGAATGGATGCCCAGATCCGGCGATTGCCGCAGCATATCCGGTCCGTGGCGACCGAACACAAAATGCTTTTTATTGAGGAAAACCTCGTTGATCGCGTCGGCCAGCAGCAGGGCGGTACCGGAAGGAGAGTCTTTTTTTAGATTATGATGTTTTTCAATGATCTCAATATCAAAGCTCCCGCCGAGAACTGAGGCTGCTTTCTGGGCCAATTCGGAGACCAGATTGACACCCAGCGACATGTTGGCGGACATGAAGATAGGTATAGATTGGGATTTCTCGGCTATCGAGGCTTTGTCTTCCGAAGTATGACCCGTGGTGGCAATGATCAGAGCCAGTTTTTTTTTCTCCACCCCTTTCAGCAAAGAGGGCAATGCTTTGGGGGAAGAGAAATCCACAACTACATCAGCGGCGGTGGTGCACTCCTCGAGACTGGAAAACACGGGAAAATCCGGCTCCGCCTCGGTCTCCGTCACATCGATCCCGGCGACAATCTGAATGTCCGATGCTGCCGTAGCGGTCTCTGTCAACACCCGGCCCATGCGCCCGAAACATCCGTGGACAATCATCCGAACCATGACACCCTCCTCTCGGCTTTCGAGCATAGTAGCAGATGGGTGCTTTCAAAGCAAGAACAACCCTTGATCCATCCCCACATGAAATTGTATGCTGTTTGCCTGCAGGTCTACTGCGGGCAAGTATAAACCTTCCTGGAAAGCGAAAAGGAGGACGAGTATGTTCGAAGGAGTCTTTACGGCACTGATCACCCCGTTCACCAAGGACGGGAAGCTTGACGAGCAAGCCCTGCGGAAACTCGTCGACTTCCAGATCGACCAGGGAATCGACGGCCTGGTTCCCGTGGGTACAACCGGAGAAAGCCCGACCCTCAGCCCCGAAGAAACCGAACAGGTGATCCGCATCGTCGTCGAACAGACCGGGGGCAGGGTCCCGGTGATTGCCGGTACCGGATCGAATTGCACGGACAAGGCGATCCATATGACGGAGAAGGCCAAACAGATCGGTGCGACAGCCAGCCTGCAGGTCGCACCCTACTACAACAAACCAACGGGAGAGGGATTCTTCAGGCACTTCACCGCCATAGCCGATGCGGTCGATCTGCCCATGGTTGTATACAACATCCCCGGCCGGACCGGGAAAAACATAGAGAACCCGGTCATGCTAAAATTGGCCCAATATAAGAACATCGTTGCCGTGAAAGAGGCCAGCGGCAACATTTCCCAGATGATGGACCTGATCGCCAAAAAGCCGAAGGATTTTGCTGTTCTTTCCGGGGACGACAATCTCACCTACCCCCTCATGGCTCTAGGGGGAAAAGGTGTGATCTCTGTGGCCAGCAATGCCGTTCCGGACCGCATGAAGGATCTCACCCATTCGGCTTTGAAGGGAGATTGGGATCGGTCCAGGAAGCTGCACTACGAGTTGCTCCCCCTCTTCAAAGCAATCTTCCTCGAGACCAACCCGATTCCTATCAAGGCGACCATGGCCATGAAGGGCTTTGTGGAGGAGGTCTACAGGCTGCCCATGTGTCCGATGAGCGCGGAGAACAAGAAGGCCTTGACCGAGGTTTTAAAACAGCTAAAGATCCTGTAGCTCCGCGGCCAAGTGCTGGGTCAGCTCCATCAACGCTTCAGGGGAAAGCCTCTCACTCCGAAGTCCCGGATCGATGCCCAGTTTCTCAAAAATCTCATCCAACCTGTCGGCTCGATCCCTGCTGGCGATCCCGCCCGCCAGCAGGTTGTTTCTCATCGTCTTCCGTCTGCTCTGAAAGAGCATCCGCAGACAGACGAGGAAAAAACTCCAATCCGGTACATCTTCCACCTCCCGCTTCGGCTCAAGAACCACCACTGTTGAATAGACCTCGGGGGCGGGAAAGAAGGATCCCGGCTTGAGTTGCATACGCTCGCTGATGCGATACACGGTCTGACAGAGCACCGAAAAGGAAGAGTAATTCTTGTTCCCCGGCTGGGCGCTCATCCGCTCTGCCAACTCCCGCTGTACCGTAAATACCAACTTTTCGGCAAGGACGCGATTTTCCGCCAGTGCCGCGATCAGTGCCGAGGCGCAGCTGTAGGGCAAATTTCCTACGATTTTATTCGGGGTTCCGTGCTCCCTTAGATAGGATCGCCAGGTCTTCAGCACATCCCCGGTAACGAGGGCGAAGTTGTTCCAGTTGCCGAAGTTTTCTCTCAGATAGGTGACCAGTCCCCTATCGATTTCGAAAGCCGCGACAGACCGGACTTTCGGCAACAGGAGCGCGGTCAACGTTCCCAACCCGGGTCCGATCTCCCAGACATTGTCCTCCGCTTCAGGGTCAACCAGCGACACGATTACCTCCCGCGCACCCCGGTTGACGAGGAAACTCTGCCCCCATCGCTTCTGCAACCGCACACCCAGCTGTTCCAGAACACGACGTATCTCGGTAGGAGAATTGTAGTTCAGCATATCCGGTTCCTCCTTTTCGCCGGGAGCTCGAGCAGGAAGGGAATGAGCAGTACAGCCAGGATACCCCAATACAGGGGTCTCCACTGCAGATGCAGGCCGGGCAGGCGAGCAAAGATTCGCAGGAAAAAGGCGATCGATCTGTACAGCAGCAGCAGGGCTTCGGCAAACAAGGTGCCTATGGAAATCGGCAGGACGCTCAATCCGACGAAGAGCAGACCGGCACCGAGAAACAGGGTTATCAGGGGGATCAATACCAGGGCCGCCGGTACTCCGACAGGATAGACGGCACCAAAATGAAACAACACGAGGGGAGCAGTACCGATTTGAGCGCTCAGGGAAATGGCCAGAGGCCACCCGATCACCTTCGGCAGATAGGGTTGCCAAAGTCGGTACAGATACGGTCCGAGGAGCAGGATACCCAATAGAGAAACAAAGGAAAGCTGAAAGGAGAGATCGAAGGCATAGTACGGATGCATAACCAGGAGAATCGAAGCCGCCAGGCAGAGGAGGTTCAAAGGATCCAGCTCCCGATCGAGAACGTAGCCGAGGCTGGCCATCAGGAGCATAACCACGGCCCGTTCAAGAGATGGGCGCCAGCCTACGAGGAAGACATACCCAAGGAGAAGGGCGGAAGCGGCCAGCCCTCTTGCTCGTCGGTCCCGCAGGAAACGCAGCAGGAGGGAGAGGAAAAAATAGAGGATACCCAGGTGCAGGCCGGAGAGAGCCAGCAGGTGAAGACTTCCGCTGTAACGAAACTGCTGGTACAGAGAGTGCTGTAGCTCTTCCCTCCGTCCGAGCAGCAGCGCAGACAGCAGGGCTGCGACAGGAGGCTCGAGATTCAGAATACACGCTTGGATCCCAGAAAAAAACCCTGCCCGCAGAGAATCAACAGGCCGGCGGAATCCTCCCGCATCGATCTGGTTCCGATCCGCCCAGCAGACGTAGGCGAATCGGCCCGGTTCTCGACTGAGCGCGGGTTCGGCCTCCACAATGATCTCCTGACCTTTGAACATCATCTGTCCGCCGCGAACCCAAACCAGGACCTCCCCTCCGGCGCAAGCCCGCAGCTCCCCTGCTCTGTCCACCACCTGCTCGAGCTTCACCGGGTAGCGGGTCAGCACTTCGGAAGAGTGCGGCACAGCCGTGCTATCCCCACTCAGTATCCCGTGAAACTCCCCTACCCGATCCAGCGGAATTGCCGTATAGGAGGTCGGCCCCAGGAAGAACTTCGAGGTCTGAATCGGGTTGACAGGGTCAACAGGGTTGACAGGGTCAACAACATCCGGCGCCCTGAAAGCGCCGATCAGTGCACCCAATCCGAGAAACCCGAGCACAAGACCCCTCTGTTTCCAGCGGGGATCCTCAACGAGCAGGACCGTGACGGCAAGGGCAAACAAACCAAGACCCAGGACCGGGAAGATGAATCCGGAAAGGTTTTCCGAGAAGAAGAGGGTGACCCATAGGGATAGGGCGAAGAAAAAAAAGTAAGAAATTCTACCCCGATTCATCGCCGGTGAAGCGACCGGTCCGGAGCTACCACTTCAGGTTTTCCAAGGCATCCCGAGCGGCTTTCTTGATTTCGCTTGAATAGCTTAGATATTGGGCATACAGCAGATCATCGAAGGCAGACTTGTCCCCAAGACCGCCGAGGTTCTCTACCACGGCCAATACGATGATATTGTCAAACTCCTGCAATCTCTCGGTGTAGGAGTTGAGCAGCACCAGGTACTGGGTTAATCGTACCGCCGCTTCGTGGGTGCCCATGGCACCAAGACAGTCGATCGCTTCGAC
Organism: uncultured Spirochaetaceae bacterium; assembly: GCA_964495755.1. Classification (GTDB taxonomy): domain Bacteria; phylum Spirochaetota; class Spirochaetia; order SZUA-6; family DRHE01; genus JAFGQJ01. The sequence continues at coordinate 12,423 of CAZBXU010000007.1, forward strand.
CACCCGGCGTTTGTCCGTGAGTCCACGATCGTATTCCGATAGAACCGTGTCGAAGTGCTCGATGGCCAAGTCCGTAGCGCCGGCCCATTTTCGTTCCGCGAGCGCCCTCGTTGCAATATAGCGCATGTCCCGAGCGATCTGCCGGGAAGGATTGTCCACAGCCGCGGTGTGCAGGCCCACATCCATGGCAAACTGGGCGATCTCTCCCTTATCCTTCTCGCTGAGACGATCGGTTTCCAGAGACATTTCCAAGGCGGGTTTTTTTTCCGCCAGATCGCCCTCCTTCAGGATTCCGATCATGCTGTCCTTGAGCTCCCCGTCCAATAAGAACAGATTTTCCCGGGCCGATCGGGAAATGTCGTCCGTGTAGCCCACGGTCATCGTGGTGAACAGTACGGGGAAGGAGCTCTGGTTTCCAAGCTCTCCGAGCGCCCGCACCGCCGCTGAAATGACGTACAAGTCCGGGACCCTGCCGGTTTGGAACACCGTATTCTGGTTCTGGAGCCACAGGTTCATGTATGTGATGAATTCCTCGTCCCCCTGGGCTAGCGTACCAAGAGCGTTCAGGCAGCTGATGCGCACTCCCGTATCATTGTCGGTGTCGAAAAGCTTCCAAACCGAGTGCTTGCCCTCGGTGTAGCCGGCAGACTCGAGCTGATCGACGGCCAAAACGGCGAGCTGCCGAAAGCGCTGGTCGGTATCGATGAGGGTGAAGTTGTCCAACACATAGTCAATTGCCTGCCGGTACAGAGGCCCCAATCCGGAATAATCGCTGTTCCCGGCATCCTGAATGATCTGCATTTTCACATCAAGACTGGCGATGGCAAAATTCCGGGTGAAGGATCGAAGCAGATCCTGGGATTCCTGCGCCCATAGACTGGATACAAGAAGAAAAAATACCAGAAACAGCGCCATCCAGCGAATTATTTTCATTCTCCCACTCCTCGAGACTACAGATAGTCACCGACTATTCTATACGATAATCCTTACGAAAATCAATGATATACCCCGGTTAAAGAAAAATCTGGTGCCTTTGAACTGCAAGCGCAATTTCGCTATAATGCCTCAAGCTCCATGACCGAGAAAACGAAAATCGTATGCACGATCGGACCCGCTTCCTCTTCGCCGGAGGTTTTAGGCGCTCTGGCAGAAGCAGGGATGAATGTAGCCAGGATCAACTTCTCTCACGGCACCCATGATTCCAACACCAAGATCATCAAGACGATCAAGGACCTCCGGGAGAAAACGGGAAAAAATCTGGGAATCCTGCAGGATCTCGGCGGCCCCAAGATCAGGGTCGGTGACTTGCCCCGGGAGGGAGTATCGCTACCCGAAGGGGATACGATTCTATTGAGATCCGACACGGAACAGTGTGCATATAAGGAGGGAGAACCGATTCCCATCAACTACCCCGCCCTATTGCAGGACGTTCCTGAAGGATCCAGGGTACTCCTGGACGATGGGCTGCTGGAGCTGAAAGTCGAGAGTCACAGAGGAGGATGCCTGCAGTGCCGGGTCCTTCATGGGGGACGCCTGTATTCCCACAAAGGCGTAAATTTCCCCGACCTCATCCTTAGTCTCGGAGCGCCGACGAAGAAGGATCTGGAGGACCTGCGCCTCGGACTTACCCAAGGCGTGGATTTTGTCGCCCTGTCTTTCGTGCAGACCGCCGCCGATCTCGAGGCTGTCCGGGAAGTTGTTGAAAAATCAAAATCAGCACCCGGGGTGATTGCCAAGCTGGAACGAGGCTCCGCCCTGCAAAACCTGGATTCTATAATCGCGGCCAGCGACGGCATCATGGTTGCCAGGGGTGATCTGGGGATAGAAGCGGACATCTCCATGATTCCGGTATATCAGAAAACCGCTATTCGAAAGGCGAATCTGGTCGGGGTGCCCGTCATCACCGCCACCCAGATGCTCGACAGTATGATCCGCAATCCCCTGCCCACCCGCGCCGAGGTGACAGATGTCGCCAATGCGATCTATGACGGCTCCGATGCAATCATGCTCTCCGGCGAGACCGCGGTCGGGGCCTATCCAGTTCAATCGGTGCGCATGATGCGCCGCATCGCCGACCATGTAGAAGAAAATCTCGGCCTCGACCGGGGCTGGGTGCGGGCCGAGGAGCAGGACAGCGTCTACTCCACCCAACTTGCCGTCGCCCACTCGGTCTGCCAGACCGCGGAACGTCTAGGCGCCCACTGTATCGTGGCTCAAACGATTTCCGGAACAACGGCCCGACTGATCTCGATGTACCGCCCATGCACACCGATCCTAGCCCTTACTCCTGAGGAGACCACCTTTCATCAACTGTCCCTGGTTTGGGGGATTGAATCCCTTCTGATTCCGAAATTTGAAAAAGATTTCTTAAGAACCACCGCCGCGGGAGATAAGATCCTGATCGAAAGGGGGTACGCTAAAAAAGGCGACCTGATGGTTATTTCTGCAGGGATCCCCGCCGCAAAAAGCGGGGGCACAAACGTGATGAAGCTTCACACGGTAGATCCGGACTGAGCCTTGGCCGGCTCCTGCTCGCCGAAAATATTGTACACGTAGGTCAGAACATGGTTGCGCGTATTGACGCTCAGGGGGGCTGACTGCATATGCAGGAGAGAGAGATTTTTCTTCTGGTCATAGCTGACCCCCTTTACCAATCCGCATATCACCACGACTCGATCGGCAAGCTCGAACTGGACCTTAATCGGTAATCCCGCTTTCGTGCGGCCGCCGATCATCAGGCAGGCTCCATCCTCCGAGATGTCGATCAGACGGCAGCGCAAGCCCTTGGCGCTCTCTTCCAGCTCATCCGCCTCCTGGATCGACTTGAGAGGATACACTGTGGCCGGTAAATTGGTCTTCACCCGGATCGAGCGTCTCTGCTGACTACGGGTGACATCGTCGGTATGGGCTACGTGGATGATCGGATACTTCTGTCCGATGAAATCATTGAGCACTTTTGTTCGCACGAAATAACCTGCATCTTCGACGCGCCAGAAGTGAAGACCGATCTGCTGTCCCTTCCACGTGAAACCATCGGGCAGGCCCGAGCCCTGCGGCCGTGATAGAGCGAGGTACTTGGGACGGTTTTCGATCACCATGGTGGCAAAGGGACCCGCACCGGGAAGGGTGACCCGCATCCTCTGACGGGGTACGATATCCCGGGACGATTTTAAACCCAGCCTGTAGCGGGGCAGATCGAACTCCACCCGCTTGCGCAGGTCGTACAACTTGGACAGCAGATGATTCGACTCCTCATCCCCCATGAGATTCGTGGAGCGGAGCTTGATGATCATCTCCTTGATCGATCTGTTTAACTGCTTGATACTCCAAAAAAGGGCGGTGGGATTTTCGATTTGGGTTTCTACGGCGATTTTTCGCAGCAGCCCCACTTCACGAAAGCTGAATCCGGATTCTTTTCCTTTGGTGTAGAACTGAAGCCAGGGGAAACTGCCGTGGCCGACAACCCGCAGGTAGATAAATACCCCGATCGGTATGGCGGCGACGACGAGAAGTATTATCCACCACATAATTTCATTATCGATAGCAACCTGATATACTTAATGTAATAAATATAGGTAATTCGACGTCGAGGAATGCGGCCAACTGTAATATAAAGAGAGGAGAAAGTACAATTCCCATATCTTCAGCGAAGAAAAACATCCTCGAAATGGTTCTGCTCTTCCTGGTCTTCTACCTGCCCGGATATCTTTGGCCCGATCAGGACATAATCCAGAATTCAACAAGTTTGGGACCGTACATGCTGCAGTTCTTAATCATGGCGGTTCCTCAGATCCTGCTGCTTCTCTACGTTCTCCGACTCCGCAAGGACAATTGGACTTCTTTTGGTTTGCTTGCCCTGCGGCCAGTAGATCTCCTGTACGCCCTGGTGATCTTTGCCGGAATATTCGCCTTGCTCCTGATTATGGGACTCATCCTTGCCCTGCTTCCCGCAGGGGGAGAGGCGCTGTTTTCCGAAGGGTTTCGCTGGAAGCTCAGGGATCCCCGGCTCATGCCCGTGGTACTGCTTTTCTGCCTGGTCACCGGTTATCGGGAAGAGCTGTTCTTTCGCTCCTATCTGCTAACCCGGTTTTCTCAAGCGTCCCTGCCGGTGGCTGCCGGGATCGGGATGAGCACACTTCTTTTTGCCAGTGGGCATGTGTACCAGGGACTCGCCGGATTTGCCGTTGCGGCTGTCCAGGGACTGTATTTTTCTATTCTTTTTATTCGACTCAAGAACATTCACCCCCTGGCAATCGCCCACGGGCTGTACAACACAACAGTTCTGGTGTTCACCCTTTTCGTGGACTCCGGCTTGCCGGTTCGACCCTGAGAACATTATTATATCCGAAGGAGTGGTACTCTGATATTTATTATGATGTCAGCCGCAAATCTTATTTTTCTGACAGGATTTGCGGCTGGAAGAAGACATCGCCAATCTTCCTTTCAGTTACAATCGAAGATTGTGATATGAGAAAATATATATTTTTTATTCCTCTTTTGGCCGTAATCCTGGTAAGCTGCGGTTCCGGGAAATCCGACCAAGTATCTGGAACGCCGGTCGAGGAGCCACCTGCCCCGCAGGAAGTTTCCGCCCCCGAAACTGCTATGGGCAAGAGGCTGAGCAGTCTCGGATTTCAAACTCCAACGGCGGACCTACCCGCCGTGGACTTCAGCCTGAAGGATCTGTCCGGGCAGGAGCACAACTTAAGTTCCTACGCAGGCAAACTAGTATTTCTCAATTTCTGGGCAACCTGGTGCGGTCCCTGCCGGGAAGAGATCCCCTCCATGGAGGAGTTGTACCTGGAACTGCAGAACCAAGATTTTCTCATCGTGGCTGTCAACAGTCAGGAGGCGAGGGAGCAGGTTGCAGACTTTGTGGAAAACATCGGGATGAGTTTCCCGGTGCTGCTGGATACGGACGGTCGGGTCGGAGCCGCCTATAGTGTCCGAGCGATCCCCACAACATACATCATCGATCCCCAGGGCTACATCTTGGGAAGGATGGTGGGAACCCGGAATTGGCACACTCCTGAGATCATTTCCCTCGTGGGGGATCTGCTGCCATGATGTCGGGTAACATCAATTTTTTTATCGCCTTTGCCGCCGGAGTGCTCTCCTTTCTGTCCCCCTGTGTCCTGCCGCTGATCCCGTCGTATTTGTCGCTGGTGGGGGGAGTATCCGTTCAGGAGCTCGGCGACAAGCAAAGGCAAAGATCGAAGGTATTCATCCGGACTGTCCTTTTCGTGCTCGGCTTCTCCACGGTGTTCATTCTGCTGGGCGTGCTGTTCAGCGGTACGGGAGGTTTCCTGACCGGAGCTACTCAAATCGTGAACATCGTTTCCGGCAGCCTGGTGATCCTTCTGGGCTTGAATTTTGTCTTCAACTTTTGGAAGTTCCTGAGCTTTGAAAAAAAACTCCATATGCGTTCTTCCCCGACGGGTTCCGTCGGGTCGCTTCTCCTCGGCATGGCCTTCGGCGCCGGATGGACACCCTGCGTCGGGCCGATTTTGGCTTCGATTCTTTTTCTGGCCGGGAGCAGCGGGCGGATCTTGCAGGGCACGGCACTCCTGGCCGTCTACTCCCTCGGGCTGGGCCTGCCCTTTGTTCTGGCGGGACTGTTCTTCTCCCAGTTTTTAAAACAGCGCGAACGTATGAAGGGCCATTTCGACACCTTGCGGATCGTGAGCGGCGCATTCCTCGTGTTTATCGGCCTTCTCATCGCTCTGGGACGTCTGCAGCGCTTCAACATCCTTCTCTTTCGCCTGGCCGGCTGGTTGGAGAGTTGGAACGCGGCCAGCCCCTGGCAGGTGCGCTTGGTGTTTTCCGCTGTCTTTTTTATCCCCGCAGTATTGACTGGGATCTCCTATCTCAGGAAAGCACATTCCGCGGGACGCTTTCCGCTGCTGCCGGGACGGGCAGCCTTTTTCCTCCTGTTCCTTGCCCTGGCCGCGGTGACAATTACGGGTGTGCTGAATCCAACGGGATTCTTCACCTTCTGGTTCACCTACCAGGGCATTTGACCCCACTCCGGCTTGTGAAACCGATTTCTACCTTTACACGGCAACAATTGAGTGCAATAATGAGCGTTCATAATTTATTCTAAATATGCTGGAGAGTTATGGATATATTCGAAAAGTGCTACGGCTTCAAGGAAGCCCAAGCCGCTCGAGAGAGTGGATACTACCCCTACTTCATTCCTATCGAGGAAAACTGGGGCAGCAAGGTGAAGATGAGGGGCCGCGAGGTGATCATGTGCGGGTCGAACAACTACCTCGGCCTGGCCCAGGATCCTCGTGTACAGGAAGCCGCTCAGAAAGCCATCGAAAAGTACGGTACCACCTGTTCGGGATCCCGTTTGATCAACGGTACCTTTGCACTTCACGAAGAACTCGAGCACCAGCTGGCCCGTTTTGTCGGGCGCGAGACCGCCCTGTGTTTTACTACGGGGTATCTCGCTAATTTGGGCTCGATCTCAGCCCTACTGGGCAGACGGGATCACATCCTGAGCGACCGCTACAACCACGCGTCCATCGTCGATGGCATCATGCTATCCATCGGTCTTTCCGGATGTACGATCAAGATGCATCGCTACCAGCACAACAACTCCGAAGCCCTCGAGAAAGCCCTGGCCGCGATTTCCGATCAGGAGGCCAGACTGATCGTAACCGATGGGGTGTTCAGCATGGAGGGAGATATTGTAAAGCTCCCCGAGATGAAAAGAATTGCTGACAAGTACAAAGCCCGGATCTACCTGGATGAGGCTCACGCCCTTGGGGTCATCGGCGCCACCGGCCGGGGGACCGAAGAGCACTACGGTCTGGGGAAGTGCGCAGACCTCCTCATGGGCACCTTCTCGAAATCCTTTGGAGCCATCGGCGGCTTTGTGGCTGGAGAAGAGGTGGTCATCGACTATATCAAACATTTCGCCCGCCCGCTGATATTTACAGCCAGCATGCCTCCCCCAATGATCGCTGCGGTCAAGGCGACCCTCGAGATCATTGAGAAGGAACCAGAACACACCAAGCGGCTGCAGACCATTGCCGCCATGATGGTCAGGGAGTTCAAGACTCTGGGCTTCGATGTAGGGGTCGCAGAGACACCGATAATCCCACTCGTCATTGGAGACATCGAAAAAACCTTCACCTTCTGGAAGGTACTGTTCGACAACGGAGTGTACGCCAATCCTGTGATCAGCCCTGCGGTTCCACCGGACCGATCTATGCTTCGCACCTCCTATATGGCCATTCATAAAGACGAGGAATTGGATCAGGTCCTGCAGATATGCAAGAAGGCGGGCAAACAGCTGGGGATTATTTGAAGGAGAACACCATGTCTGAAATTGAAGAATTACTTCCGCATCGGGAACCCTTCTTGTTTGTGGATAGAATCGAGAAGTACGACGACGAGGAAGTCATCGGCTACCGCAGGTTCACGGACAAAGATTTCTTCTTTAAGGGCCACTTTCCGGGCTATCCGGTCGTGCCCGGGGTCATTTTGATCGAAACCATGGCCCAGTGCGGGGGGGCGGGTATCCGTTTGACCGGGAGGGTGGAGAAAGATGTCCTGTTCTTTCTCGCTTCGGTGGACAAGGTCAAGTTCCGTCAGCAGGTACGACCCGGGGATGAGGTGAAAATGGTCATCAAGAACCTCCGGGTCAGTCCCAAGACACTGAAACAGAGCGGAAAGGCTTTTGTAGGAGATCAGATAGTTGCGGAAGCCGAGTGGTTCTGTCTGTTCGGCTCCCCCTAGTCCGGCTGGACCTCCTCCAGCTCTTCAATTTCATCATCCACCGGCTCTAGATCTTCAATCTCCTCCGGAGGGATCTGGACAGAGTCCAACTCCTCCTTCGGCTCGAGGATATCAACGGCGACCCCCAACTCTTCCACGTCTTCTGAGAGAAAAACTTCCTCCAACTCCGCAGGTTCCTCCTCCTCTTCATCCAGCGCTTCTACCAGCTCTGCCGCCTCCTCCGATTCTTCTTCCTCCGAGTCATCAATCGCCGGACCGGCACTCTCGCCCACCGCAGCGGTTTCCCCGGCCCCTTCAATCTGCGGTGCCTCACCTTCCTGACCGGAGACTTCACGTTCGGGTAGGGAAGGAGTCTCTGCTTCGGCTTCGATGCCCCCCGTTTTGAGCACTTCATCGAACCAGGAAAAGGTCTTGGACAGGCTGCTGGTCATCTCCCGCAGATCTCTGGATACTTCGAGGATCGTTCGAATGGTGCGGTCGACCCCAGCCACCCCGTCTTGGATCTCCTTGTGCGATCGGGTGACATCTTCCATAGCTTCGGCATTCGCTTCGATCATTTGGCGAATCCTCTCGCTCTGCTCCATGATCTCCCTGTACCCCTGCACCATGCCCTGAGCCATTTGTACATTCGTTGCTACAGCCTGGTTTGTTTCCCGCATCAATGTATTTACTTGATCCGAAACCGTACGGGTCACATCGGCCAATTTTCGGATCTGCTGAGCGACCACGGCAAATCCTCGCCCCGCTTCCCCCGCTTTAGAAGCCTCGATAGAGGCGTTGAGAGACAGCATATTTGTCTTGTCAGCGATACCGATGATCTGAGAAACCGCTTTGGTGATGGTGATGGATTTTTCCCGCAGCTCCTCCAACTCGGTCAGAGCCCCGCGGATTTGTTCGTTAAAATCTCCGATACGCGAGTCAACCTCTGTGGTCAACTCGAGGATCTGTCCCTCCTTTTCCACTACCTGGTTCTCCGCCCGGGCTCCCTCTTCTATCGAACCCATGATCTGTCCGATGGAAAAGGCTTGTTTTTGAGCGCTTTCAACCAGACGGTTGGCCAAAACCATACTCTCCAGATTCCCGCTCTCCAGACGGCTCTTGCCCTCCTTCAGCCGTACCACCAAATCCCAATCCGCCTCTACACGGTCTACCAGTTCCTGCGTCGTTGAGACGGATCTCCGGGTCTGCCTGTAGCGATCGAAACCCATGATCCAAGTGATCATGACCGCCAGGACAGCCAGAAAATAGCTGTTCTGCTGGAAGAGCCAACGATGCGATGCCGGCTGGAGCAGCGGATAAGCGGTTGCCGCAACCAGTCCAAGAAACAGCAAAAACAACGGTACTCCCTCCTCCGGCCGCTTCTTTAGGCTCAAGCCGGAAAGGATCGCCCCAAAGATCACACTCGCCGTGAGGGAGCCCACCTGGATGGATCGCCAGAGGAGTAGATTCTCGATGCCGCCGATCACCGATCCGGCAATGCCGATGACCGCCAAAGGCGCACTGACCGCGACCAAAAAGCGCCATTTCAGAGTTCGTAATAAATCACCACAGGCCAGAAGCACAAGGAAGATTGCAGCGGAAAGCAGCACGGGGAACAGACGCAGTACCATGGTAGCAGGTAGAGCTTCTCCGAGAACCAGGCTCAAGAACACGGAAGCAGACAGGAACAGACCGCTGAGGCCCAGGTACAGGGTGTACAGTCTCCTTTCCAGAACAAACACATAACCGGTGAAGAAAAACATTAATAGCAGGTACAGCATGAGAACGGCACTGACACCGACCCCTGAGATATTCTTGGTCAAAACCCGCAACCCGAGCAATTCCGCCGGTACGATTTCGACGGTGCCGTCGAGCCAGGAGTACTTAAAGTGCCGGATTCGAATATACAACCTCGCCAGGCCGCCGGTCGATTCGTCTACCGAAAAGGGGAGTGTGTAGGCCCTGGCTGATAGGGTAGGAGCCGTGACACCGCTTCTACGAACGATCCCGGCTCCGCCTGTGCCCACAACCTTACCATCCAGATACACCCTTGCGGAGAAGCCGAGGGGAGGAAGAATGAGCACGGAGGGTCCGGTTGGAAGAATTTCTGTTCGCAGCCAGAGATACCCCTCTCGATCTCCGACAAACCTATCGAAGCTTCCTGGAATCCGGCAGGGCAACCAACCGTCCTGAGGCGGAGTGTCATTTTCCGTGGCTGTGAAGGAACACTGCCAGTCCGTCAAGATCTGCTCGGACTGACCGATCAGTTCCATGGGAATCAGGAACAGAACCACAACCAGGACAAAGCCTGCCAGAGCTGTGGACCATTTTCCCATTCTCCCCCTCCATGAAAAAAAAGATCGTCGAACAACAATACCATCCCAGGAACGTTTGGGGTAGTAGAGAAAAAAACTACTATAATATTGACAAAAAAGGAAGGATACTGTAAAGGATAGTCATGATTTTTCTAGATTTCCGGGTACAGGCTCAGGGCATCTCGGTCATCACCATTCTAATCCCAGTCCTTATCCTTGCAGCCCCTGCAGCAAACCCAGGAGGGTGAAGCGGTCATAAACGGCAACAAACCGTTTTCCTTCCTGGAAAACGGTTTTTTTTTAACGCGCCCGGAGAAAATGGGCGTTCCGGGAGGAAAGCGAGGGCAAGGGGTAGATTCGAGCCCGCGCCTCTTGACCGGTTGATAAGGAGTACAGTGTGAGCAAGGACCTAAACAGCAGGGTGGTAACCACAGGAACGGAGCGCATTCCCTATCGGGGCCTGCACTCGAAAACCAGGGGGGAAGCATGAAGATAAACGGAGCTGAGCTGTTTGTAAAAGCCCTCAAGGCGGAGGGCGTCAAGCACCTGTTCGGATTTCCGGGCGGGGTGGTAATTCCAGTTTTCGACGCCCTGTACTCAGAAACGGAGATCCAGGTCATCCTGACCCGTCACGAACAGGGAGCGGTGCACGCCGCCGACGGCTATGCCCGCTCTACGGGCAAAACCGGGGTCTGCTTGGTCACCAGCGGTCCGGGTGCCACCAATACGGTTACAGGGATCGCCACGGCCAACTTCGACTCGGTGCCGATCGTCTGCTTCACCGGGCAGGTGTCCCGCTCCATGATCGGGAACGACGCATTTCAGGAGGCGGATATCGTCGGGATCACCCGGCCGATCACCAAGCACAACTATCTGGTTCTCGATCGCAAGGACCTAGGCCGGATTCTGAAGGAGGCCTTTACCATCGCCAACTCGGGACGCCCGGGCCCGGTTCTGGTCGACCTGCCCAAGGATGTCCTCCTCGAAAAGGGAGACGACGAGTACCCGGCTAAGGTGAGCATCCGCGGCTACAATCCGGTGCTGAAAGGCCATCCCAACCAGATCAAGAAGGCCGCGATGGAGCTTAAAAGAGCGAAAAAACCGCTGTTCTACGTCGGTGGGGGAATCCACATCGCCGACGCTGTCGAGATCTTTCGCAAAGCCGTCAAGAAGACCGGAGTTCCCGTGATACATTCCCTGATGGGCATCGGGGCGCTGCCCGGAGATGACCCGCTGTGTCTCGGTATGCTCGGGATGCATGGCACCTACCTTGCCAACATGGCCGTCAACAACGCGGACCTCCTGTTCGGAATCGGAAATCGTTTCGACGATCGGGCCACCGGCAACCTGTCCAAGTTCGCCACGGAAGCCAAGATCGTTCATATAGATCAGGACCCGGTGTCGATCTCCCGCAATGTGGCCGTAGAGGTTCCCATCGTGGGTGACGCCCGCCTGGTGTTGGAGCAGCTCATGCCGCTGCTCGAAGCACCGAAAATCAACGAGTGGATCAAGCAGATAGACGAGTGGAAAGAAGAGCATCCCCTCGCTGTGCACGTGGTCAGAGGAAGCGACGCACCCAAAGCGAACAAGGCGGGCGCAGCCCGGGCAGAAGAAGCAGCGGATCGTCGGTCCTTCGGGCACCTGCGCCCCGACAGGGTGATCCAGACGATCTGCGAGGTTTTTCCCGATGCGATCATCGCCACCGAGGTGGGCCAGAACCAAATGTGGACCGCTCAGTTCTTCACCTTTCGCCACCCCCGCAGCCTGCTGACATCGGGGGGATTGGGTACGATGGGCTACGGCTTTCCCGCCGCCATCGGCGCCCAGATCGCCAATCCGGACAAACGGGTCATCGATATCGCCGGAGACGGTTCGATTCAGATGAACATCCAGGAACTGGCTACGGCGGTACACAACAAACTTCCGGTGATTGTGACCATACTCAACAATGGCTATTTGGGGATGGTGCGGCAGTGGCAGGAGCTGTTTTTCGACAAACGCTACTCCTCGACCTGCCTGATGAGCGGAGCCGACTGCCCGCCGGAGTGCAAGGGCCCCGGCGATCACTGCCCCGTGTATCTCCCGGATTTCGTCAAACTGGCCGAAGCCTATGGGGCCGTGGGCCTGCGCGTTTTCGAGGAAAAAGACGTCAAGCCCGCTCTGAACGAGGCGGGTAAAATCAAGGACCGACCCATCTTCATCGATTTCATTGTGGAGAGGGAATTCAATGTTTTTCCGATGGTCGCTCCCGGGGCCGGAAACACCGAGATGATCTTCTCCGAAGGGAGGCAAGGATGACCCACGTATTCTCAATGCTTGTAGAGAACCACCAAGGCGTACTTTCACGGATCGCCGGTCTGTTCTCGGGCCGGGGCTACAATCTGGAGAGCATCACCGCCGGTGTTACCACGGATCCTCAAGTTTCCCGTATCACCCTGGTCTGCAAGGGAGACGACAACATCATCGACCAGATCAAGAAGCAGTTGAACAAGCTAGTCGACGTGATCAAAGTCAATGACTTGAGCGCCCTACCCTCCCTGAACAGAGAGCTGGCTCTGATCAAGGTGCGGGCAAAACCGAACCAACGGGGAGAGATCTTCCAGGTGGCCGATGTATTTCGCGCCAGGGTGCTGGATGTGGGTATCGACTCCATGGTTCTTGAAGTCACGGGCTCTTCGGAGAAGATCGACAACTTCATCGCGGTGCTCCAACCCTACTCGACCCGCGAAGTGGCTCGCAGCGGGCTCATTTCCATGGAACGGGGAAAGAAGCAGGCGACGGAGCCGACACTACAGAGAAAAGGCGCCTCGGAAAAACTGAACGATGATTTCAAGATTACCATAGCCTAGTCAAGTGGATGAGAGAAAGGGAAACACAAATCAATGGAACAGATCTATATTTTTGACACAACCCTGCGCGACGGGGAACAGTCCCCCGGCGCCTCGATGAGCATCGAGCAGAAATACGAGGTAGCGACCCAGCTGGCTCGGCTCGGGGTGGATGCGATTGAAGCGGGATTTCCCGTGTCATCTCCGAGACAGTTCGACGCCTGTAAAATGATCGCCGAGAAGGTAAAAGGTCCGGCGATTACCGCCCTGGCCCGGGCTGTGGAGAAAGACCTGGAAGCGGCCTACCAGTCGATCAAGGATGCCGAACGTAAACGTATTCACACCTTTATCGCCAGTTCTCCTATCCATATGAAGCACAAGCTCAATAAAGAGCCGGAGGATGTGCTGGAGATGGCCTGCCAGGCGGTCCGCTGGGCCCGCCAACGGGTCGACGAGGTGGAGTTCTCGCCGGAAGACGCGACCCGCAGCGAGCTGCCCTTCCTCTGTCGTCTGGTGGAGAGGGTGATAGAGGCCGGAGCCAACACCATCAACATACCCGACACCGTCGGTTACTCCGTTCCCGAAGAGTTCGGAGCCTTCATCCGGAATATCATGGAGAGTGTTCCCAACATCGACAAGGCGGTGCTGTCGGTACACTGCCACAACGATCTCGGCCTGGCTGTGGCCAACTCCATAGCCGCGGTGAGGAACGGCGCCCGCCAGGTGGAGGTAACGGTAAACGGCATCGGCGAACGGGCTGGAAACGCCTCTCTGGAAGAGTTCGTTATGGCTCTCAGGGTCCGGCAGGACCTGATGCCCTACACCACGGGGATCGACATCCATCAGATCTATCATTCCTCCAGGCTGCTGAGCAATATCATCGGCTTTCCCATTCCCAGAAACAAACCGATCGTTGGGGAAAACGCCTTCGCCCATGAAGCGGGAATCCATCAGGACGGAGTGATCAAACACCGGGCCACCTACGAAATCATGAAGCCGGAGGATGTGGGTCGAGCGGCCAGCACGCTCGTATTGGGCAGGCACTCGGGAAAGCACGGTTTTCGCCGCCGCCTCGAGGAACTGGGGATGATCCTGTCGGATGAAAACCTGGATAAGGCGTACCAGCACTTCCTCGATCTGGCGGACCGCAAGAAAGAGGTTTTCGACGACGACCTTTACGTCATCGTCCGCGACCAAATCGGCGAGCACCTCGATACCTACGAACTGTCCTACTACAACTTTCAGTCCGGCAACGTGGCAATACCCACAGCCACGGTACGTATCAAAACAGAAAACATGGACCTGGAGGAGGCTGCCACCGGAGACGGACCCGTCGATGCAATGATCAACGCCATCGACCGGGCCACCGGCATTTCGGCAAAACTCCTCGAGTACAACGTTCATGCCGTAACCCCTGGGAGAAAGGCAATCGGCGAAGTCTCTGTGAGTGTGGAAATCGAGGGCAGACAATACATCGGTCGGGGAGCTTCCACCGACATCGTCGAGGCCAGCGCACGGGCTTATCTCAACTCCATCAACCGCTATAAGACATCGACGAAGTAGAGATAGATATCGTGAGTACGCGGAAAGAGAAACACCTGTCGATTTGCGCCGACCCGTCCCGGTTCTCTGTTGAGGGCAACAGCACCGTTTTCGAAGGCGTGCATTTCATCCACGATGCCCTGCCCGAGGTTAGCGAAGACGAAATCGATCTCAAAACAGAGTTCCTCGGCCAGACCGTAGCCGCTCCCATTTTTATCTCCTGCATGACCGGAGGTTCGGATAAGGGTTTCTTCGCCAACCATGAGCTGGCCAAGGCGGCCCGGCAAAAGGGGTATGCGGTGGGCACGGGTTCGATCCGCATCCTCTTCGATCATCCCGAGCTGTTCGAGCACTTTCATCTCAAAGCCCTCGCCCCTGATATCCCCGTTCTGGCGAACATCGGGGGTGTGCAGATCAGGGATGTGGAGCATGAAAAACTGTTTGAGCTTGTCAAGAAACTCGAAGTGGACAGCCTGGTCGTACATCTGAATCCCGGTCAAGAGCTCTTTCAACCTGAAGGAGATCGAGACTTTCGGGGCGTCAAGGATTCGATCCGACGACTCTGCGACGGAGCTCCGGTGCCGATCATCGTGAAAGAAACTGGCTTTGGGATTCGCCCGCAGAGGGTTCGAGACCTTCTGGACAGCGGTGTTGCCTACGTAGACGTAGCCGGCGCCGGTGGAACCAACTGGGTGACCGTCGAAGCCTATCGCGTCCCGGAAGATGAGCGGGAGGAGGCAGAGGAGTTTGCCGACTGGGGCATCCCCACCGCGGTCCTTCTCGCTTGCCTGAAGCAGCACACCGGAAAGATCCTCGCCTCCGGAGGTGTACGAACCGGCCTGGATGTGGCCAAGTCCATCGCCCTTGGAGCTCATTCCGTCGGATTGGCTCTGCCCCTGATTCGGCAGGTCGTGTCCGGAGGTGCAGAGGCGGTGGTACGTTATCTAGATCACCTCGAAAATACCCTGCGGTCAGTACTGATCTTGACCTCTTCCCGTTCTCCCGCTGAGTTGCGGAACAATAAGATTTGGCTCGATCCGGGTTTCGCTTCCATGATCGCTTCGTTTCAAGAAGCGGAAGACCCCATCTAGTCGGCATCTTAAGGCAGATCTATCAGCTCGACCTCGAGAGTATCCAGATCTACAACAGCAATCGTAGCTCTGTCAGCGAGGTAGCCGGCACAGCTTCCCGGATTGAGCAAAACTTGATCCTTGCCCTCTACCCGCACTTGATGGCTGTGACCGTAGATCACCAGATCGAAATCCCCGCTTCTGTGCAGGCTTTCCGCCACATCGGGGTAGTGCATGATCGCGATACGCCGCCCCCCCAGCTCCAGGGTCAGGGCGCCGTCACGAAACGTACAGAACCCCTTGCCCTTCTCGGTCAGCAATACACGATCTCCGTCATTGTTGCCGAACACCGCATACATGCGGGGGCAAAAGGGCTTGAGCTTCTCCAGCTGCCTGAAGACGAAGGGAGAGCACAGATCCCCCCCATGAATCAGGGCGGCGATCTTTCTGTCGGTGAACTCCGCCACGGCTTTTGCTATATTCCCGAGATGGTCGTGGGAATCAGACATCACGCCGAGTATCATTGATCATACCTCCGTCATTACTTTACCCCAACGGGGGCTGTCCTGCAAATCCTGTAGACTGTTGGAGAGGATGTGGTTTATATTAAAAAGACCGTCACACAACGAATCAGGCTCACGGTGCAGAGACAGATCGCTGTCCTAACACATAGATAAATGAGCCACAGCCGCGCAAAGGCTATTCAAACGGAATATGCTTGAGAAGCAACCACCTATCTACAGAATCCTGGATTTCGTACGCCGCCGTTCTCTGGCCGTAATTATTGTCTGCCTGCTGATCACCGCCCTGTTCGGGGCGGCCCTGATCAACATCCAGGTCGACCCGGATCTGGAGAGCCTGCTGCCCGACAACGAAGAGATCACGGAACTGATGAGCCGGCACGGCGGCGAAAACGTCGACCAAAATTATTTCGTGTTCGCAGTGGAAGCTCCGGACCCGTTTACTTTGAACGGACTGAACGCTCTCTCCCGGGTGATCGAGAAGTTAGAGCGATTACCGGAAATCAAAACCGGGATCACTCCCTTCAATCTCATCACCTTCAAAAAAAACGGGACACGCCTCGGGGTCCAACCGATGTCCAACGACGGTAAGGCGCCTGCAACCGCGGAAGATCTGGAGAGGTTTCGGAAAAACATCGACCAGACCCCTTTTGCAGAAAACCTGGTCATATCCAAGGACAGAACCACATTGGTCTCGTTTTTCTCTGTCAACAATACAGACAACTACACCGAATTGATGAACCGGATCGAGGGGATTCTCTCCGATTTGGACCCTTACTATCGTACCTACACGACAGGCACGCTTCCCTTCATGAAGACCACCGAATCCTATCTCTCCAAAGATCTGTCCAGGTTGCTCCTATTGGCTGTTTTGGTGATCCTGGTGACATTCTATCTCGGCTTTCGGGCCAAACGAGCGGTGCTCCTGCCCCTGCTGATCGTTCTGATGGGGACGCTCTGGTGCCTCGGCTTCATGTCCCTGGTAGGTTTTCCCCTGTCCATGATCAGTGTGGTCATTCCACCCCTCGTCCTGGCTCTGGGAAGCTCCTACAGCATCCACATCCTCAATCAGTACTACCGAGAGGGCCCAAGCTCAGGCGCCGGCAAGCAATGGATTACCTCTTCCATCGCCCACGTCAACAAGACAATTCTTCTGGCAGCGGTGACCACCATCTCGGGACTGTTGAGTCTGCTGGCCGTCAGCATGAGGCAGACCCGAGAGTTCGCCCTGTCTACAAGCTTTGGAATTCTTGCCTGCGCCGTGCTTTCCCTCTTCTTCTTTCCAGCGATGCTCTATCGGCTCAAAGAACCGAAGGAAAAACAGAGCAAACAGGTTCTGGAAGGTCCACTGGCCAAAGCAATGACCAAGCTGGGGGGTTTTTCCCTGCGGGCACGGTACTTTATCGCCGCCTTCCTCCTGATTACCGCTGTTGTTTTCGTATTCGCCCTACGGGAGATCAGGTACAATACCGCGGCGATGAGCTACTTCCCGGAGAAGGCTCAGGTAGTCCGGGACATGCGCTTTTTTACGGAAAAAATCGGCGGGTTCGAGGAAATTTCGATCACCTTGTCCGCTCCCGAGAATCGGAAGAACTACTTCCTCAATACCGAGGTACTGGCACAGGTATCGCGGTTTGAGAACAGTCTGGCCGAAATCCCCGACATCTGCTACATCTCTTCCTTCCTCCAATACCTCAAGTACCTGAACCAAATCATGTACGGCAGCTACGAAATCCCTTCCTCCCGGGCTCCTGTTTTGCTTCTGTCACGATACTTCAAGCTGATCGCCTCGGAAGAGCAAAACATGGTCGGGTTCTTTGCCAATGACGATTTCTCAAAGCTTACCGTCACCGTGAGGATATACGACAGCGCAAAGCTTGCGTTCATCGACGAGATAGGATTGAAGAAAGTGCTGGCTCGCATCGACGACATCCAGTCGAGAGAAATCCCTTCGGAGATAAAAGCCGAACGCTGGGGACCGATTCTTCGCTATCTCTCCCTCTCCAACATACTTCAGCGGGATTCTGTTAAAAGCATGTTGATCGCTGTTCTGGCGATCCTCTGCATCACCGCGATTGCTTTCAGATCCATACCTTTTGGCCTGTATGCCCTCGTCCCCCTGGTAACTGGAATCATGCTCAATGTAATTTTCATGGTCCTGGTTAAAATCCCCCTCGACATGATCACGATTATGGTGTCGAGTGTGGCCATCGGTGTGGGTGTGGATGATTCGATTCACTTCCTGATCCAATTTCGCAGGCAAATCGTTTCGGGGAAGCTAGACATAGATACGGCGATCGGAAACACATTAGCCATCACCGGCCGGCCAATCGTGCTCACGACCTTTTCCATTCTCGCCGGCCTTCTGATCTTGAGCTTCGCCATGTTCAAACCCATCGTGTACTTCGGCTGGTTGGTCGCCTTCACCCTGGCCGCCGCCTGTATCGGCACGATCATCGTTCTGCCTGCCATCCTGTCACTCGGCAGAAGGAGAGTTGCCTTAAAAGAGACGGGAAAATGAAGGCGGGTATTACAGGATCGGTGGGCTTTCTTGGGGCAAATCTGGTGAACTACCTGGACGATTTTCGGCCGGAGGACCTGGAAGTGGTTCCCTTCTTCTCCAACCGAAGGAGCAATCCGCTCACCGAACATCTGGATCTTCCCTTCGAACACCTGGATGTGACTTCAAGACAGGAGGTTTTCGAGAAAACCCGCGGCCTGGACGTCCTGTTCCACCTGGCCGGCGTGGTGGATTACTCCAGGAGGAATGCCAGGAAAACCTGGGATGTGAATGTTCTCGGAGCGAAGAACATCTTCGATGCGGCAGTTAAGAACAACATTCAAAAGCTGGTCTACGTTTCTTCGATCAATGTCTTGGGCACAGCCGGAGCTGAAGAGTCCCTGGCCGATGAATCAAACAGTATCTACGATAGCCTCCGGAATCCGATTTCCTTCCACAGTCGTGAACAAGCCATTGAAGCGGTCGAGGCGTGCATGCGAAACGACTACCGCTTCCTGCCTCACTCCAGAGTGTCCTACTTCGATTCGAAGCTGGCGGCTTACGAGCTGGCGGTGGATTATCACAGAAGATATGATCTTCCCGTGGTCGTGGTTTTCCCGGGAACCGCCGTAGGCCCGGGTGATGTTGGCATTTCTATTACCAGGTTGGTCTATCTCGTGTTTTCCGGCAAGCTGAGGCTCACCCTACCCGGCTGCACGTCCTTCGTGTCCGCCGAGGATGTTGCCGAAGGAATCTGGCTGTCCTATGTGCACGGGAAACCCGGGCAGTCCTACATAATCACCGGCGAGGAAGAGGATAACCTGCACTATAGAGAGTTCATGAAACGCATCGCAAAGGTCGCGAGAACTCAGTATAATAGAGCAGTTTCCGACAGCTTTGTCGCTGTCCCTGCTGCAGTGTGCTACATGCTGGCAGGAGTATTGAGGCTCTTGCCTGTTGACGGTGAGTTGAGCGAAGGTTTGGTTTTGTCGGGCAGCGCTATCCATAAATTCAGCCATGCCAAAGCCAGCAGAGAACTCGGTTATCATCCGAACCATTCGTTGGAGCACTCCATCAAGGCATGCATCGATTTCTATCTTCAGAACGCGACGGGAGATCATTAGATGAGCCACGCCGGCTATTTCAAGCTTCTCAAGTTCTATTCAGATATCTGGGCCAGAATACATTGTCGGGTCGTGATGTCGGGACAGCAGAATCTGGATAACAACCAAGATCGAAGGCGAATATACATTGTGAGCCACCCGACCACCTACGATCTGCCCATGTTGGTACACATTTCAAAAAACAACTTCTATGTGGTTGTCTACAAGGATCCGTTTGATCACCCGATCGCAGGCTGGCTGTTCCGCAAGGTCGATTTTCCCAAACTCGACCCCGGAAAGAGTGAGCAGATGATCAGGGAGTCATGCCGGCTGATCGAAGCAAATAATCCGTTGATCTACTCCCTCAAAGGGTACGGCGTTGATTTCGGCGAGGATGTCAAGCCGAGAACGGGGGGAATCCGAATCGCCCACCGCGCCGAGGCGGACATCTATCCGGTTCATCTGATGATCGAACCGGACAAGATGATCTTCAAGTACTTCAAGGACCGGAAAGGCGGGGTATACCCTTATACGATTTTCAAGGATACGCTGTACTTTGTCACCTTCTACAAACCCCTCCGCTACGCTGACTACGCCAAAGAGAATATGATGTACGAGGATTTCCAGGAAGTCGCCTACGGAATCGAAACGATCTTTCAGGACACCCGGAAGCGGATCGAACAGGAGCTCGAGGAGAAGGCGGACACTTATCGGAACTTGAAGAAAAAGGGCGGTTCCGATACTCAGGTGTTTTTCTAAAGCGGATGATTCAGCTGCGGAAGCCTCACCCTCCGGTTCAGTCGGCGGATCTGCCCCGGTAGTTCCGCAGGTAGATAAAGGTGTCGTCGCTCACACCCACCATCGCATGAATTGCGATCGGATAGAGTATCGAACGGGTCAGCAGAGCGATGCAACTGAATACAACCCCCGCCAACAGAGCGCCCAGGATTTCGGATTTCGGATGGCCGATGTGATGCAGGGTCGACAGAGCCGTGGTGATCGCCAAGGCAGGCAGGAATCCGAGGCTGTTCAGCAGAGGGAAAAACAACACGCCCCTGTAGAGAAACTCCCAGGCTGTGTAGTACAGCACCAGATAGCCCAACTGGTAGGCAATGAAGGTGCTGTCTTTGGCACAGACTTCCTTGGAGAATGGATACCACTCTCTCATTTCGGGTGTTTTCGATACGAAATGGCCGATGAGCACGGTGATGGGCAGACCCACGAGCATCAGTACCACGCCGATTCTGTAGTTGCCCAGACCCACGCCCAAATCGGTGAGGACCTGAAGCGGATCGGTCTCCACCAAAACAACGATAAGCGTAGGTACCGCCGCCAGAAAGGTGAAAAACAACAGGAAATAGAGCCAAGTACCCTTCGCGTCCCCATAGCGACTTTTGAGTGTGGAGTGATAGAACGCGGTGATCAGCACGGTAAGAGCTACCGCGATATAGGGGAGCAGGATCTGCATGGAGATGGGAGAAATCGATGCGTGGAAGAACGCTTGTTTCAGCTGTGTCACGGTTTCAAATCCTGTTCGCTGACCGCCGGTGTTTCCCAGCGATCCTGCTTGTACCAATCGACGATCGCCTTGAATTGACTTCTATAGTCATCGTCCGGCTCATAGTCAAGATCCCTGACGGTTTTTGACAGATCGTAGGTCGTCTGGGTGGTGATGCGCCGTATCCTGTAAAAATTGATAGAAGGCTTGAATCCCGGGAACACGCGCTTGATCAGTTCCAAGAATATCGCTGCGGCCAGACTGATCGATACCGGAACGTATAGGCGCTGCGGCTTTCCGACTCCCTGCCCCAGGCTGGAGAAAAAGTTCCGCCAGGTGGGAAATACGGCATTGGTCACCGTATAGGCCTGACCATTCGTTTTGGGTTTTTCAACGGCGGCAAGTACCGCCTTACACAGGTTGCCGGGATAGCAGAATCCGAATTTTTTATCACCCCTGCCCACAATCAGGGGGACGTTTCTCTCTGCGGCTTTCAGCATGTGCTCGCAGGAAGTTCTATCTCTAGGCCCGTACACATCCCCCGGCCGCATAATGACCACGGGGAATGCGGACCGCCTGAATTTTTCCAAGAGAAAGCCTTCAGTCATTTTTTTCATGTAGTTGTAGGGCACATACTCCGCCGATTTCCCGGGATTGTCCTCGGAGATGTTATCAGCACAATAGCCTATGGTCAGAGCGGTGGAAATGTAGATGAACTTCTCGAGCCGCAAACAGCGTCGTATCGCCCACTCAACCAGGTTTACCGTAGTATCGTAAATCTGGGCCCTGCACCGGCTCTTGGAAGCGTTGTCGGAAACCAGTGCGGCTGCATGAACGATCGCCTTCACCGAATCCGGAAATGCGATTCCTTCAATATCCGTCAGATCGCCGTAGATGAGATCAACCTGCGAGTCTTTCAAAAACCTCAGATCCGAGGTCCTCCGCACAAGCCCAAATACTTGATAGCCCGCCTTCGCGAAGGCGTCGCAGAGGTGCGAGCCGATAAATCCATTGGCTCCCGTGATCAGCACGGATGGCATCGTCATTCTCTCCTTACATCCGATCCGCGGTACTTGTCGTATTTGTATATTCCCCTTGCCAGCGCGATGAGGATGCGCCGTGGCAGCAGGTTCATAAACACATAGATCAGTCTATTGGTCAGCCCGGGGATGATCAGCCGTTTTCCCCGCTTCAGCCCTCGAACGGCCTCCGTGGCGGCACGTTCCGGACTGACGTAGGAATACCTGTGTTTGTGCATGTGTCCGGTCAATCCGGATTCTTCGATCATGTCGGTGATGATCCCCGAAGGGGCAAAGGTGGAGATGATGACGGGACTGCCGCGGTTCTCCTGGTAGAGACATTCGCTGAAGCTCTGGGCCGCGCCCTTGGCCGCGGCATAAACAGCTTGATACGGTATCGGTACGAACGAGGCCAGGCTTGTCACGTTCAGGATGAACCCCTCCCCCTTGGCCTTGAATCTAGATAGAAACAGCAGGCTCAACTCGACGACCACGCGAAAATCCAGATTGATGATCGATCTGAACAGATCCAGGTTGGAGCTTTCCGTTTCGCCGTAGTAGGTCAATCCTGCGTTGTTCACCAAGCCGAACACCTCCTCGTTCCCCAGGTCGTCGTACAGAGACCGGGGGCCGTCTTCAGCCAGGAGGTCCTTGAGGATGGTTTTGATACCGCCTGACCGGGGCATACCGATTTCATCGACTACTTCCTGCAGGCCTGCCAGGTTCCTGTCTACAAGGATCAGGTTGGCCCCTTCTACGTTCGCAAGGTGCAGGGCCAGCTGTTTCCCCAGTCCTCTTGCCGCCCCGGTTACCAGCACGGTCCTGCCGTTCAGATTCATCTTTCCCACCTCAGCAGTACCGTTCTTCGAAATACCGGCAGCCATCGGCAATCGTTTTTTCAAAGGGCAGATACTCGTGCCCGAAGGCTTCCCTGCTCTTCCTATTTGAATAGTAGCTGAACCAACCACTCAATCTCCCGTACGAGTAAGTGAGAAGGGGTCGCTTCCCGGTGAGTTCACTGAGAAGCTCCATCCCCTTCCCGGCCGCGGCCAGGATAAAGGAGGGCACCCGAAAGGGGTACACTTTCCTGTGGAAGTAGGCACCGATCGCCTTCACAACTTCTGTATACTCGACGTTGGAGCCCACGATCAAATATTTTTTACCCACCCTGCCGGCCGTCAGTGCTTTGATGATGATTTGGGCCAGATCTCTCACATCCGTAATCGCCAGACCGCCGGAAAAACAGCCGAACAAGGTCTTGTTGCAGATGCTGTTGTACAGTTGATTGTGGGGTGTCGAGGGAATCGGATCGCCCGGACCCATCAGGGATGCCGGATTCAGGATGACCGCTTGTAGACCTCTCTCACGCACCCCCCTCTCCACCACCTGCTGTCCGGCGTACTTACTGGTCATATAGGGAAAGCTCTTCGGCCAGTTGAACTCCGTCTCTTCGTCGGCCAACCGCCCGTCCCGAAAAAATCCTATCGCCCCCACCGAGGATATGTGGACCAGCCTCCGGACGCCGTGCCGGACACAGGCATTCACCACGTTTTCAACGCCCGCTTGATTGACCCGAGCCAGCTCGTCCCGCTCTCTCCTCCAGTAGGAGATCAATCCAGCCAGATGGATGACGTGGGTATGCCCTTCCATCGCCCTATCGACATCCCGCGGATTGACAATGTCTCCGTGGACGAGTTCGAGATCTTGGATCTTCTTGTTCAGGATATTTGTCTGACCGGGATCTCCGGGAAGCACGAGAACAGTGATCCTGGAGTAGCGAAGCCTCTGAGGAAGCAAATCGAGCAGTACATTGCCGGCAAAGCCCGTGCCTCCGGTCACCAATAGCTTCATGCACCTGCCTTTCTGCTGCTTGAGCCTATAAGTGTTCCGATCCGCTGTCAAGGAGAATCGGTTGACGGAGATTTGAAAGCAGTTCAAGGAATATTCGCGTCAACGACCACTCTACTCAGGATTTTTGAACCCTGGAATAGGAATATCACCGATTCTCTTTTCCCGCGCATTGCACGAAACTGACCGTATGATATCCGTTGATGCGATTTCGAAGCATGAAGTGCTCGTAACCTTGAGCAAGAATGTATCTCCCGAGCAAGCCGAGGAAGCTTTCAAAGAAGTTCTGCGCGCTCCGTATCACAAAGTGACGATAGACTGTTCTGATTTAAACCATATGGGTCACGAGATCCTCGGGAAGCTGTATATGCTCAATATGGACCTGCAGATCAACAGGAGATCATTGGTGCTTGCGGGCTGTTCGGAAAAAATCCGCAATTTGCTTCATCTGACCAAAATAGACGAGCGAATAGAAATAGAAAACGATTCATCCTCAGGCCGGCGATTTCGGCCACTGGAGCCATAACCTGCATCCGGCCTCTCAAAAAACCACCTAGAAAAGTTAGAAGCTAAATTCCCAATACGCCAGATCGGATTGCCCGCCTTGGATTTAGTGACCGCTATAATGGTATATCCGTCGGCAGCAGTACCAGCGACATACTGCATGGCGACAATACCACAGGCTGGCTTAATAATCCAATAAATCGTATTTATCTTTTCAATAGAAAACTTTCATAGATAAAGTGGGTGATTTGTATTGACAGCAACGGCAGTGTGCACAAAGATTTCGAAAACGAAAAGGACCGGTTTATGTCTGCACAAATTGATTCGCTGAATACCTATCTGGCCGAGAAGAAAAAAGCCCTCGACTCTGACCGTGCGATGCATTTCGTACTGGGTAATGAAGCTTCCGATTTGGATTCCATGGCATCCTCGGTAATGTATGCTTATTATGCCGGCCAAGCTACGGCTGATGAAAATAGTCCTGTGATTTTACCGCTCATCAACATTCCGCGAGCTGACTTCAAACTCCGAACGGAGGCGGTATACCTATTTGATACCACCGGTGTTGATCTTGAGAGCCTGCTGTTTGCTGACGAGGTCGATCTCGATCGCCTGCAGGAGACCAATCGGCTTCACCTGACCCTGGTTGACCATAACAAACTGGCCTCGTCTCAGAGCAGATACCAAGAATTGGTCGAAGCGATCATCGACCACCACGAAGATGAGGGCTTGTATCCACAAATTGCATCTCGAACGATAGAATCAGTAGGATCCGCTGCTTCCCTGATTTCAGAGAAAATCATACAGGACAAACCGGAATTTATCGATGAGGGCACAGGGAAGCTGCTCCTGGGCACTATTCTGCTGGACACGGTCAATCTGGATCCCGAGGCTAAGCGGGTCACCCCAAAGGATGAGGAAATCGCCGGAGTTTTGTTGAAGCGGACCGCAGCGGATCAAAAAGCTCTGTTCGACAAACTGCAGTTTGAGAAGTTTAATGTCTCATCGTTGGGGACCTACGATCTGCTGCGCAAAGACTACAAGGAGTGGCAGATGGGCTCGGTTAAATGCGGCATCGGATCTGTGCTCATACCGCTAAAGGCATGGATCGAGAAGGATCCCGATATTAGCGAAGGATTTGCCTCCTATCTGAAGGAGAGGGGCTTGGATCTCCTACTGGCCATGAATGCCTATACCGATCCTGATTTTCACAGAGACTTGGCGGTGTTTTCTCCGGACCAAAGCTTAAGGCAAAAGGTCATCGCCCACCTGGAAGCCATGGGACTGGGGCTGAAACCCGTCGACCTGCGAGAGCTCAAAGGGAAAGGGAATATCTCCTTTTTTGTGCAGGGTGATCTATCCAAATCCAGAAAGAAGCTCCAGCCAATTCTGAGTGAGTTTCTCAGCCGGTAGTATGTGTACAGCCGGATCGGGTCGAGAGAAAATCGACGATAAACTGCAGCGGCGGATTGGTGTGGCATTTTTCCTGTCAACCGACTATTCCAATGTCCAACCCCTTGTGCCGTACCCTTTTGCGAATTTGAGATGCACAATTGATGGTGATATCGAGGGTACCACCCGCTTGCCTTCTTCCACCAACTGTCGGCGAACTCGGGTTCCAGTAACGCGCTGCTTCTTCGTGGTTCTTGTTTTCCACTCCTCAAGGATTTCTTCGATCCTTGGCGCCACCTTATCCGTTACCGGCTTCTTCCGCAGCTTTGCTTGCCGCGCAGTAGGCTATCCGCTCAGTAGGCAAACTCGCTCAGGCTGACCGGCTTTCCGGTTTCAGCCGATTTATCCGCAGCGTAGGCCACCCGGTGGGTCTCAAAGGCGTTTTCCGCGTTGTTCGAGGCATCCTTGTTCGCATCGAGGCACTCGGCATAGTAGGCGAACTGTTCCGCATAGGGGTGGTGGGCGACATCGCCTGAGTCCACCAGCTGCACATCGAGCTTGGTCCAGTTTAAGAGTCCTTCCACCTTTTTACTGAAGAACAGGTCGTTTTTCACGGCGCCGTGTGAGCCGACGATGTTCATATTGAATACGTAGGGCTGCATGGCGTCGATAACAGAAGCGATCTTGCCGAGGGTTTTCCCGTCTTGGAATTTCATGAGGGTAACGGTGGTGGTGGGATACTCGTAGGGAGCATAGGCCTCGTGCGGATTGGTCGTCGCGTAGCTGAACACCTCTTCCACCCGGCCCTTTGTCAGATAGAGCAGCGTGTCCAGCGAATGGATGCCGGCGGTAAGCAGGGAACTACCGCCGATCTCTTTCTTCACATTCCACCTGAATTG
>CAZBXU010000008.1:0-38956 GCA_964495755.1 uncultured Spirochaetaceae bacterium
GAACCCTCGTCACGAGCTTGGGAAGCTCGGGTAATAACCATTATACGACGCTCGCCTGCTGTTCAACTAGAATATAGCAGCGCAGAATTGAGCTGTCAACTCAGGCTGCTCACTGCCCGACTCCGGCCTGCCGCCGGATCTCCTCCTGATCGAAGATGTACAGGACCAACTCGCTCTTCTCGTCCACGATGTAGGGGATCGAGATCGGACCGCCGGGATGCTTCATGGTCAGGAGGGTGGTGTTTCCCTCGGCGGAGATGGAATCCAGGCTGATATCCACCATGATCGGATAATCGGGAAGGACGTACTCGAACACCCCGAACACTTTGCCGCGGGGGACTCTTTCGGGCCTGGTCATGGTCAGCTGCATCACCGATCCGTAGGGGACCTCGCTCTCCGCTTCGGGTGTCTGGGAAACGATGACTCCTCTTCCCTCGTCCCCCTCCGCCCTTCGCACGGCGAAGATAAAGGGAAAATTGGAACTGGAAAGTTGAGCGATGGCGTTATAAAATTCCATGTCTATAAACTCCGGTACGGTTACCAGCTCTCCCCTGGGACCCCTGCTGACCACCAGCTCCAGGTCGGTCACACTGTCGATTACGGTGCCCGGCTCGGGCTTTTGGGCCAGAATGGTTCCCGCCGCTTCGGGATCGAAGACGTAGGACACCGGCTCTTTTATCTTGAGCAGCGCCCGGTAGGAGGCAAAAAGGGTCTGAAGGTGAATGCGGACTTCCTCCACCTTCTGGCCGACGTAGTCCTCGACCCTGTCGATGACTGGGCCCCGGCTGACCGTAAGGGTGACCCGGCGACCGACACGAACGATCGTTCCGGAGGAAGGCTTCTGCTCGATGACCATCCCCTTTTGGTAATCTGAGGAATAACGGACCTGGATCCGGGGGTACAGCTCCTTTTCCTGCATCTCGATCAATGCAGATATCAGCTCTTTGTTCTCCACATTCGGTACCAGGACTTCCTCGGCCCCGTGCACGGAAAGCCAAAACGTGACGAGTCCGATCAAGACCATGAGCAGAAACATCGCTACGATCAGGAGTATCACCAACTTGAAGTTGCGTTTGTCGGGAGGATCTCTCCGGCTCGGGAAAACCTTATCGGTCCAGGATGGACCCTTTGTTGTGCTGCTCATTTTTATTCTCCCAGCTGTGCACCGACGAAATCTTTTTGGCCGTTGAGAAAGGAGCGCCAGTCCAGCGGCTTCTTTGCCTGAAGCTGCAGACCGGAAACGTACAACACACCCCCTCCTGCGTTCACCAGAATACCATACCGATTGTCGGTGGCAAGCACAAGTCCTTGCTTCTTTCCCATTGTGTCGATGGATTCGGGATACACGCCGCCGGAGAGCAGATTCAGACGCCTGCCGTTGTAGAAGGAGTAAGCCCGCGGCCAGGGATCGTAGGCACGGATCATGCGCTCGATGGTGTGCACATCCGCGGTCCAATCGATCCTGCCGTCCTGCTTGCTCACCAGGCGACAGTAGGTCGCCTCCTCCTCGCTCTGACGAAGCGGATTCGACCTGCCCTGCTCAATCTCTTTCACCGCAGCGTCAAGAAGCTCCGCCCCCGTACGGGCAAGGGTGTCCGACAGCGATCCTGTGGTTTCCCTCCCGGTCAATCTCAGGATGCGTACGCTCAGAATGTCACCGGCGTCCATCTTCACGGCCAACTTCTGAACGGTCACACCGGTCTCCCGCTCCCCGGACAGGATGGCCGCTGTAATCGGCGAGGGTCCCCTGTATTTTGGCAGGAGTGAGGCATGGACATTGACTCCTCCGCGAGGGAAGAGATCGAGGAAATCTTTTTTTAGGATCCTGCCAAAGGCGACCACCACCAACAGCTCAGCGCCAAGGGCGCCGACCCTTTCAAGAACAGGGGGGTCGAAGCTCTGTGGTTGGAGAACGGGTAGGCCTAGAGCCAGGGCCTGCGTTTTTACCGGAGTAGCCTCGGGCAGTTTGCCCCGGCCTGCGGGTTTATCGGGATTGGTAAGCACGGCGGTGATTGGATGCTCCTCGTGCAGCGATACAAGGGAGGGCACAGCAAAATCCGGACTGCCGGCGAACAGAATGCGCATCAGCCGGTACTGATATTCTCGTACTGTTTGACCAGCCGCTCCCGTTTCTTCGGATCGACCCGGTCTATGAACAACATTCCGTTGAGGTGGTCGAGCTCGTGTTGGATGACCCGAGCGAGCATATCATCGGCATCCATAGAAAAAGGCCGGCCCTTGATATTCCAAGCCTGCAACTGCACCTGCATAGGACGGATAACATCCGTGTTGACCTCGGGGATACTGAGGCAGCCTTCCTCGAAGGATCCCTGATCGACAGAGGTTTCTATCACCTCCGGGTTTATAAACACCCTGGGGGCGTCTTTCGGCACGTCGGTGATGAATAGTCGGATCAGCTTGCCCACCTGGACAGCCGCCAGCCCGATGCCCTTGTTTGCATGCATCGTTTCGAACATCTGCTCGATCAGACTCTTGATCTCACCGTCGAAATCAGGGACGAGAATAGAGTGTTTTCCCAAACGTTCATCGCCAAGAGTGACTATATTCAACATTTCCTATGTCCTGGCTAAACATTACTAAAGCAATGGTGGAAAGTCAACAAATCGGTTCACAACAGCGAAACCGGGTCCACATCGACTTCCACATATACCCCGGAGGGTGTCTGGAATCGCTGCAGGCTCTGCCGGACCAGAGCGTGAACATGTTTGAAATTCCTAGAACGGAAAATAAGATGATTCCTGTGATTTCCCGCAATCACCGAAAGGGGGCATTCTACGGGACCGAGGATCTCAACATCGGTTCCGGCTTCCTCTTGCTCCGAGAGGATCTGCGCAAAGCCTGCCGCAGCGCTGCGGGATTTTGCGGAACTCCGGGCACGGAACACAAGCCGAATCAGGCGTGTGAAAGGGGGAAACCCCAACATCTTTCGGGCCTCTAACTCCTTATTGTAAAACGTTTCCAAATCACCCCGAGCCGCGAGTCGTATCGTTTCGTTTTTAGGAAGGTAGGTCTGCACGATCACCTTGCCGTCGGGGTGAAAACGTCCGGCCCGGCCGGAGACCTGTACGATCAGGTTGAAGGTGCGCTCGGCGGCTCGAAAGTCGGGAAGCTGCAGACCCGTGTCTGCGGAGATGATGCCCACCAGCTTGACTCCCGGAAAATTCAGACCCTTGGCCACCATCTGGGTTCCCAGGAGGATGTCGATCTTGCCGGCGTGGAATTCATTCAGAATCTCTTTGAGAACGTGCTTTTTCCGTACAGAATCGGTATCGACCCGGCGTACGGTCAGATCGGGGAACAGCCGTTCGATCTCCTCTTCGATTCGCTCCGTACCGAATCCTGAATAACCCACATCTATGGAACCGCACTCGGGGCAGACATCGACAGGGGGGCTTCGGTACCCGCAGTAATGACAGACCATGCTGTTGTTCTGTTTGTGATAGGTGAGATTGACCGAGCAATTTCTGCACTTCATCTCGTAGCCGCAGCTGTGGCAGTGAAAGAAGTAACTGAAGCCGCGGCGGTTGAGAAAGAGGATGCTCTGACGCCCCTGTTCATGGGTCGTGCGTATCTCCCGGATCAGCGATCGGGACAGGGGTACGGATTCTCCATTCAGATCCTGGATCTTCACGGCGGGCATGCTGCCGCCGCTCAAACGCTCCGGCAGGCTGAAGTGCTGAAGCTTACCCGAATGCATGTAGTGGTACGCTTCCAGAGAGGGAGTCGCGCTACCCATCAGCAAGACCGCATCTTCCGTGCGACAGCGGTGCATCGCCACCTGGCGGGCGTGGTAGCGGGGGGTGGTCCCTGATTTGTAGGAGCCTTCGTGCTCCTCGTCGATGATGATTAGACCTAAGTTTTTTACAGGAGCAAACACGGCGCTGCGGGCTCCGATGACCAGCCCGACCGTTCCGTCGAACAGATCCAGCCACATTTTCAGCCGCTGCGAAGGGGTCAGGCCGGAGTGCAGGACCGCCACCGGTCGATCTAGGAACGTTTGATAAACATCGACGACCTGATGGGTGAGGGAGATCTCGGGGACCAGATAGATCACTCCCCTGCCCCTGCCCAATATTTCTCGACTGACCTGCAGGAACACTTCCGTTTTTCCCGATCCGGTGACACCGTGCAGATAGTACACTCCCCGACTTGCCCTGCCGATCTGTTCGATAGCGTTCCTCTGGTGGGCGGAGAGGGTCACCTCTTTGGAAATTGCCAACTCTCCACCCATCTCCTCCGGCTCGACCTCCCGCCGACCCCCGGGAAGGACGGTGGCCAGGGCTTCTCCGAAGGAGCAGAGGTACATGTCGGAAAGCCACCCAGCCAGATCGATCAATCTCGAATCAAAGATGGCTCGCTTGTCCACGGCCCGTTCGATCTGTTTGATCTCCTTGACCCCCGGGGGAGGTGTCTCCGTTGTAGCGACGACATACCCGGTAAGCCGGCGGGATCCGAAGGGAGCCAAAACCCGGTAGCCCGGACCGATATCGAGTCCGTCGGCAACGGAATAGGTGAATTTCTGGTTGACTGGAAGGTTGAATACGACCTCGACCATACTTACCGTGAACCGGCGCCCTCGGGTGGGTCCAAGCCGTCGCTCAAGCCGGGAAGCGCCCGCAACCGCTTCAAATCCTGCCACACCGCAGCCCGCAGATCGGAGTTCCGCAGAACCGCACTCGGATGGTACGTCGCCACCAGGGGAATCCCCAGATACTCGAGATCCACACCCCTCAGCTTTCCGATTCCCTCTGTTCGTTCGCAGAGAATCTGTGTCGAGATCCGTCCGACCGTCAAAATCACCTTGGGTCGAAGAATTTCGATCTGCCGCTTCAGGTAGGGCAGACAGGCCGCGGATTCCTCAAGGCTTGGGTCCCGGTTTCCCGGCGGCCGGCACTTGACGATATTGGCGATGAAACAGTTGGACTTGCGGTCTAGATTGATTGACTGGAGCCAGCGGTCCAGGTAGCGCCCCGCCCGCCCGACGAAGGCTCTGCCCGTTCTGTCCTCCTCCAGTCCCGGACCTTCACCGATTACCATGACCAGGGGAGAGCTTACCCCTTCTCCGGGGACGGTACGCCTCCGCTCCCGGTGCAGGGCGCAGCGCGTGCAGGCGGCTATCTGCTCGGCTATGCTATCCAGGGCTGCCTGCGGAGAAAGGGGCTTAGAAATCCGCTCCGTCAAGTGCTGCCGAGGTGGATGATCGTGGCGGAAGCCGTCGAGAACGTAGTCCTCGGCCAGGTTGAGCAGATTATACACCTCAGATTCGTTCGTCCCCATCGTAAACAACCCTTTCTAGAAACAGTCCCCGCGCCGGTGCGCTCATTCCAGCCCGGGATCGGTCTCGAGCCTCCAGAGTCCCGGCAAGTTGGGCCGGGCTCAAACCGTTCTGTTCATACCCCAGAATCGTTCCCAGTATACTCCGCACCATCTTCCACACGAAAGAACTGGCTGCGACCTTGAAGACCAGGAATGGACCTTCGGGAAAAAAACAGGCCGTGTCCACCCTTCGCACCTTGGACTTGCTGACGTCCCCCGCGGTAGCGAAGGTCGTGAAATCGTGCTCGCCAAGAAATACCGAGGCCAAAGCGTTGAGCGCTCGAAGATCCGGCCGCCATCTCAGCTTCCAGCAGTAGCGGCGCAGGTGCGGCAGGCCTACGGTACCGGTATAGACATAGTAGCGATACACCCGTTGCCTGGCGGAACTCTTGGCATTGAAGGTGGAATCCACCTCTCGGCTGTCCAAAGCTCGGACATCCGGGGGCAGATACGAGTTCAAGGCAATGTGCCAACGCGGTCCGGCTATGGAATCCAGGTCTGTCTTGAAGTTTCCAACCTGCCCGCCGGCATGCACCCCCGAATCAGTTCTTCCAGCTCCCTGGATACGTACAGGATGACCGTGCATCCGCTGCAACGCCTCCTCGATATCTCCCTGAACGGTGCGGGCGTTTTTCTGAACCTGCCAGCCGGAAAAATCACTCCCGTCGTAGGCAAGAGTTACTCGGATATTTCGAACCGGCAATGGTCTTAACCCTGTTCCTGGAGCTGTCTGATCTCTTTGTTCATCTCATCGTACAGTTCCCGTGCCTTATCCAGGATGGCCGAGGGCTTGTTCTTGGATGCCTTCCCCGTACCGAAGAGCTTGGACACGATTCGCTTGGCATTCTCGAGGGACTTGAGTCGTTTCTCCTTGTACTGCCGGGGACCGTACCTGTACTCCAGAAGACCTGTGATATACAGCAGACCGTCATATCCGTAGTTCTTGTCCAGGTCCGGGCCGAAGTTGACTTTGGCCTCCAGGGGTTCCTGACCATTCTGAGCCATCTCTACGGATTGGATGTAGAAGAACCGAGCCTTACGGTAGAAAAGACGGGACAGATAGTCGTAATTCTCACCAAAAGCTTTCCGGTGAAGGGAGTCCAGCAGCCAGGCTGCCCTCAGTGCCGAGAGTGCCCGCTTGAAGGTCGGCGAGTAGTGTCTATCCAGAAGATCGTAGCACATCATGGCCAGAAAATAGCCGGCCGCGCCCTCCTTAAGGCCTCTGTAGTTGGTGAAATCCAAATCTTTGAACACCAGGGATACACTCTGCACCCGCTTGTCCGTCTCTTCCTTCAGCGCTTCGATGAACTCCTCATTGACCTCATGAAAATCCTGCGGGTAGGCGGCATAGTAGCAGCTGGGGCAGACTAATACCGTGTACACCAGCGGGAACAGCTCGCCGTATTTCTTCGACGGTTCATAGGTGCGGTGCAATTCCTCGGTCAGTTCACCGGCGATTAGCCGCCCACCTCCGGACAGCAGATCCTCTTTATAAAAGCTCGTGTCACATACAGGACACATAATAGGATTTTTACTGAAAAAGGTCGTCTTTTTCGCATCTCGATCTTCGTCCGACATCAGTCCCCCTCGATCACTACCATCGCCAGGGCATTGTCCCGTTCATGGCTCAGCGAGACAAATACCTCCTTCCCGCCGAGCTCCTCCAGAGCGTCCTGGGCACGTCCGTACAGATGGAAATGGGGTTTGCCGAGCTCGTCGTTCATCACCGCTATTTCTTTCAGGGAAAATCCCTGCAGCCCGGTACCGAGGGCTTTTCCGAAAGCCTCTTTGGCGGCGAAGCGTGCGGCTAAACTCAGGATCCCTTCCTCGCCTTTGAGCAGGGCGATTCTCAGCTCGTCTTCGTGAAAGAAACGATAGAGAAGTCCTGGAATCTTTTCCCAGCGCTTTAGCCTGAATACGTGTACGACATCAATACCAATTCCCAAGATCATTCCTGCTCTTCCTCCATACCGGCGAGTATAAATGTCAGATCCAGTTCCTGAGGTTCGAATTTCAGAACCACAAACACAGGTGGAATATCCGGTTGGGGATACAGAGTTTGAGGCCCCGGTTTTTCTATCTCTCCACAGTCGATGACCAAGCGAAGGTGTCCCGGCAACAACGCCTCAATCGCACGTTGATTCCCCTGGATCCGGATGCTGCCTCTGGGAAGGGGCTCTGCCAGTCTCAGATCGAGAGAAAGGTCAATGCTGATAATGTCGACATCTTCGAAGGTCTTGATAATCACAGCTTCCCTGACAATTCCCCGAAAAGCAACGGTTCGCTCGCGGGGGTAGTGGATCAGGGAGTTTTCATCCAGAATCCTCACCTGCTCTGTAAAATCCTCGGTTCGTTCGTCCAGGTCGATCTCTTCCAGCCCTATCGCCTCCACCGTGTTCACGATACTTCGGGGTCCGGATATCTGGACACTGTCAGGAACGATCGTGTATTGCACCAGGTCGTAGCCGAGCGGGGGACTCCCGCTGATCACCGGCTCCAGGGCAACGGTTTTCTCGATTCTCTGCTCCAGGGTGATCGAGATCTCAGACGGCTCCACACGTATATCGAGAGGTTCGATATTCAACGAAGTACCCTGACGGGCGACCCGAACCGGTATTCGATACTGACCCTCCGATTGGAACCGGCCAAAATCGGCATAGACCTCTATTTCCTCTTCGATTATCGAGAAGATGGCTTCCTCCTTGCCCCGCAGCGTTACTCTGGCGCTCTTCGGGTAAGGCTTGGAAATCGCCAAGCCGGCAGGGGGATCCACTCTCAGGGGAACACTGAAAAAGCGTTCATCCATGGTATTGGCCCTGTAGAAGAGAAACAACAGGGCGGCGGCGGCCAGAGAGATGATCTTTGCCGGCCAGTTGGAAAAAATGCTTTCGAGGAATCGTCTAGGTTTCAAACTCACCTTCCTCTATTGCCTCGCCCTGATATTCGATAAGCTGCTTCAAGCGTTGAGAGATCTCCTGCAGGGACAGATCGTAGAGCAGATTGGCATCGTAGGCCAGAGATATGGCCCCATTCTCTTCCGAGACCACAAGGATCACCGCGTCCGTCTCTTCGGCCAGACCCAGTGCCGCTCGGTGCCGTGTACCGAAGGACCTGCGGATATCCGGCTGTTCGGATATCGGCAGGAAGCAACCCGCTGCTATGATCTGATCCTCGTTGATCACCACTGCGCCGTCGTGAAGGGGTGTATTCTCGGTAAAAATCGTCAGAATCAGGCTCGAAGTCAATTTAGCGTTGAGACGGGTCCCCGTCTCGATGATCGTGTTCAGGCCGATGTTCCTGGTGAAGACGATCAAGCTGCCGCAACGCTTGACCGCGAGCATTTCCACAGCGTTCAACACCGCGTCGAGGTGATAAGGACGCACCCGGGGACGCAGACGGAACCAGGTCTGAGTCCCGATTCGCGTGAAAATCCGACGTAATTCCGGCTGGAAGATTATGGCGATGCCGATGACCAAGCCGGGCACGAGTAGGTTGAGGATCCACAGAAGAGTATTGAGACGGAGAAAAAACGCAAGCAGGTAGATCAGTGCCATCAGCAGGGCACCTTTCACCAGCTGAACCGCCCGGGTCTGGACAAGGATCTGGTAGGACTTGTAGATCAGATAGGCCAGAAGGAGGATATCGAGAAAGGGTATAAAGTAATCCCTTGCAAACCAGTGGCCTGAAACCCAGTCCATGTCTATCCCCGCCGCACGGCTTCGAAGATCTTCACGGTGTCGACCGCTTCGGCGACGTCGTGGACCCGAAGGATATCTGCGCCATTCATCAATGCCAGCATATTCGCCGCCACGGTTCCGATCAACCGCTCTCCCACGGGTTTATCGAGCACCGTGCCGATAAATGATTTCCTGGATAGCCCCATCAATACGGGATAGCCAAGGGAGCGTAGAGAGCTCAGTCCGCGGATGATCGCCAGGTTGTCCTGGCAGCGCTTGCCGAAACCGATACCGGGATCGATGATAATCCGATCCTCTCCGATCCCCGATGATAGAGCGAACTCTACAGAGCCGCTCAAGCTTTCGATGACCTCGGCTATTGTGTCTTCGTAGTAGGGATTCTCCTGCATAGTTTTCGGCTCACCCCGCATATGCATCAGGATTACCGGAACTCCCCGGGCTGCGATACACTCGGCCAAGGGTCGATTCCCCCGCAGCGCGGAAATATCATTGACCATATCGGCACCGGCATCGAGGGCTTTTTCGGCTACTTCGGTCTTCCTCGTGTCTATGGAGATCAGCACATCCGCTCTCTTTCGGATTCCCGCGATCAAAGGTACCACCCGTTCGATCTCCTGCGCCGTCTCTACGGGGTCCGATCCCGGCCTGGTGGACTCCCCACCGATATCGAGTATATCCGCTCCCGCGTCGATCATCGACCAGGCTTGCTCCAAGGCTTGGCCGATCTCCGGCACCCGAGATCCTGGATAAAAGGAATCGGGGGAGCAGTTTAATACCCCCATCACGTAGATACGCCTGCGAAAATCCAAGCCCCGATTCCCCCAGGCCATTACCCGGGGTTCGGGCCGGAGACACCGGCTTATTTCCCGACCTATCTCAACAAGCCGGGGATCCTCCGCGGCAAGCCGTTCGGTCAGCCTGCCGAGCACGGCATAGCTCCCCGTTATCACCACGTCAAGCTGGTCCGGAGAAGAGCCCTCCCCCGCAACGGTGTCGGTCGAAGCCAGGCTGCCACCAATGGCTTCGATACGTGTACGAAGCAGGGCAGCGCTTCGTATATCGACAGCATTGAGCTTGACTATACCGTATTGGAAGCTTGAGGCATTCGCGTCGAACTGCGCAAGATTTTTTGTAATCTCCTCTTCATCATGAAGCCGAAGAAGGTGAGCATTGTGGGGCCGAGTGCTGCTGTGCATGGGTTTCGGTTTGGATTGTAGCAATTCCACTTCACCGCTGCAAGTGCGACTTTATTTACATTCCTCCTGTTTGGTGTTATCTTGGTCAATATCAGAAAACAGGAGGAGCTACATGCCAAAGCTTGGTGATCAGTTTCAAAGCGCCGATTGGAAACAGGAGAAACATTCTCCCGTTATCGAATGTTCCGATTCCGTAAAGGCGGGGGAGAAGTTCCAGGTGACAGTATCCGTGGGAAAAGAAATCGCCCACCCCAACACAACGGAACATCACATCCGCTGGATCCAGATTTTTTTCAAACCGGATGAGGACAAGTTCAGCTATCAATTGGCAAACTGCGAATTCAGTGCCCACGGCGAATCCGCCAAAGGCGCCAACGAAGGCCCTGCATTTACAGAACCGGCGGTCAGCGCCACCCTGACCCTGAAGACCTCGGGCACGTTGTACGCTCTGAGCTTCTGCAATATCCACGGGCTATGGGAAAGCAGCAAGGCTGTTAAGGCAGGATAGCCTAACGAGCTTACGCACGCTCCTGGTAACACTGACACTGTGCCTTCTTCCCATCTCGGAGTTGCGTGGCGGCCTTCCCTTCGCTCTTTCCAACGAGGTTCCCCTGCTTGTAGCCTACCCTATCTGCGTGGGGGCCAATGCCCTTGTGGCACCGTTGGTCTACCTCTTTCTCTCCAG
This sequence comes from uncultured Spirochaetaceae bacterium, assembly GCA_964495755.1. Classification (GTDB taxonomy): domain Bacteria; phylum Spirochaetota; class Spirochaetia; order SZUA-6; family DRHE01; genus JAFGQJ01. Next base: position 10,917 of record CAZBXU010000008.1, read on the forward strand.
CCTGCATAAGCTTCTAGAACGGTGGGAGCCCTATCGGCGTTTATTCGACCACATCGTGGAGCGCTCCCGCCGCAAAGTGCATGCCAAGGTGGAAAAGTACGGTTACGCAGGCTTGATTCTTTTTGTGGCGATTCCCCTTCCTATAACAGGCGCCTATACAGGGACGCTCGGGGCCTGGATCCTGGGGATGGATCGACGCAAAACGATTCTGGCCGTGTTCGTCGGTGTCATCATCGCAGGTATCATCGTCTCCATCGTGTTCACACTCGGACTCAGAGCCTTCTACTTCTTCATCAAGTAGATGTCCCGCCTGACCGAATCTCTCAATCCCGAGCAGCTTCATGCCGTAAAGAGCATTGAAGGTCCGCTGCTGATCCTTGCCGGAGCGGGCTCCGGCAAAACCAGGGTCATCACCTGCCGGATTGCCTACATGCTCAGCCAGGGTATTCCTCAGTCTGCAATATTGGCCGTCACCTTTACCAACAAAGCGGCTCAGGAGATGGCGAGCCGGGTACGGGAGCTCTGTGCCCAGAAGCTGCAAAACCTAACGGTGGCAACCTTCCACGCCTTCGGGGCGCGGGTGCTGAGAGAGCACGGTCATCATCTGGACTATCGCCGGAACTTCAGCATCTATGACCAGACGGACAAACAGGCCCTGATCAAAGAGAGCGCCCGGGATCTGGGTCTGATCCGAAACAACAGGGACGGATTTGATCCGCACAGAGTCGCCTCGCTGTTCTCCCGAATAAAGTCTAAAACCGCTGAATGGGGGGATGAAACGGCTCACTTTCGGCCCCTGTTCGATGAGTATCAGAGTCGACTGAAACTGTTCAACGCCGTTGACTTCGACGACTTGATCCGTCTGCCCATCAGGCTGCTGGAGCAGTCCCCTGAGGTCCGCTCGGCCCTGCAGCAGAGGTTCCGATATTTCATGGTCGATGAGTTCCAGGATACCTCCCAGCAGCAGTACCATCTCATCAAGTTGCTCTCCAGAGCTTCAGAAAATCTCTGCGTGGTCGGCGACGACGATCAGTCGATCTACTCCTGGCGGGGCGCTCACTTCGAGAACATCCTCCAGCTCGAGAGAGATTTCCCTGCGTTTCGAGAGGTCAAGCTCGAACAGAACTACAGATCCACCCGGAAAATTCTCCTAATGGCCAACCGGCTTATCCACAACAATCGAAATCGAAAGGGAAAGAATCTGTGGTCCGGATTGGCCGACGGAGAATTGGTGGTACTTAATTTTCCGGAGAATGAGCAGAAGGAGGGCGAGTTCATTGCCGAGACGATTCGCAGCCTGGCCTTGAAGCAGCGCATTCCCCTGAATCAGTTCGGCGTACTGGTACGCACCAACGGTCTTACCCGGGCGATAGAAGAGGCCTTTGTACGACAGAATCTACCCTATCAGGTTTCCGGAGGGATGAGCTTTTTCCAGCGCAAAGAGGTCAAGGACATCCTTGCCTACCTGAAGGTGATGGCCAACCCGGACGACGACATGAACCTTCTGCGGATCATAAACACGCCCAGACGAGGGATCGGTAAAAAGACGGTGGAGACGATCGTCGCCGCGGCGCGCAGCCGGGAGTGCTCCCTGTACTCTGCCCTCAACGCTCTGCACACCTCAGCGGCCTCCGGCGCCGAGATTGCCCCCCTCCCTGAAAAAGCACCTGTAGTACTGGGGGAGTTCAGCGAACTGATCGAGTCCTTTCGATCCAGGTTCTTGAAGAGCAGGCAGTTGGCCTCGACTCTAGGTCAACTGGTGGAGGAACTGGACTACTGGAGCTATCTGGTGCAGGAACATTCCCGGCCTGAGGTTGTCCGATGGAAGTACGGCAATGTCGAAGGGTTGATGGATTCGATATCCACCTACGAGGAAAATCCGGATAATCTGGATCCAAACCTCTACGACTACCTCAACCGCATCACTCTGGTGTCCAGAGACAACCTGGAGGACCTCAGCGGACACGAACGGGTCAACCTGATGACCATACACGCGGCTAAGGGTCTGGAGTTCCACACCGTATTCATCGCCGGATTGGAACAAGGGTTGATCCCCCACGCCCGTTCCCTTGAAGAAGGAGAGCACAATGTGGAAGAGGAACGCCGCCTGTTCTACGTGGCCATCACCCGAGCCAAACAGCGCCTGTACCTGAGTTCCTGCAAAACCCGACGCCGCCGCGGAAACCAGCAGGAGGCCGAGCCTTCACCGTTTCTCAACGAGCTTCCCGCGGACTTGCTCGAGTACCATCGGGAGGACGAGGAGCTCAGCAACGAAGACGCCAGTCGTCTGTTTGCGGAGATGAGAAGCAAGTTGGGGCAGTAGAGTGGGTCAAACTGACTCACTGGGCGATATGACCCGATCAGCCAGGTAGTGGGGTTCGAGCATTGTGGTTCCGTGGAAAATTATCCGTTTTGGTTCTAATATTCCAGGAAAGCACAATGACAGCGGGTTCATTCTTGTGGAAGCTACACTTATGCTGCGCCGCGCCTGCTGACGACAGCGAATAGGCCTTACTCTGTGCCGACGGACGGGTCAATCATTACTAAATTCGTAAAATAATCCCGCAGATGAGATAAAGGAACGAAATGGACCTGCCGGTCCAGCATGAACTCAACTACTTCCGTTTGATCAGAGAAAGCGGGAAAGATTTCGGCGATTACACACTCACATACAATTAGCTTGCCTTCGGCGCGCACTTTTCTAAGCGCCCGCATCGATGAATCAGAGAAGTCACTATTCCCCGTCAGCACATCGAGGATGACCGAAGTATCGAGGGCGGAGATCACCCTCCGGAACGGCCGTTCCCCCTACTTGGCCTGAAGATACCCTTCAGCCTTGAGCAGCTCGGCGGTCAGCACGCCGCCGCCGGCGGCGCCGCGCAGGGTGTTGTGGGACAGGCAGACGAAGCGCCAGTCCAGAATCAGGTCTTCACGCAGCCGGCCAATGGTGACACCCATGCCGCCTTCGTACTCCCGGTCCAGCTTGGTCTGGGGCCGGTTGTCCTCCTCGAAGTACTTGAGGAAGGGCTGGGGGGCGCTGGGTAGATTCAGCTCCTGCGGTCGGGCCTTGAATGCAGCCCACAGCTCCAGGATCTGCTCTTTGGCGGGTTTCTTTTGGAAGGAAACGAACACCGCCGCCAGATGACCGTCGCTGGCAGCCACGCGGATGCACTGGCTGGTGATCGCCGGTCCTTCTGCGTTGATGATCTCACCGTTACTCAAGGCGCCCCACACCTTCAACGGCTCCCTCTCGCTCTTCTCCTCTTCCCCGCCGATGTAGGGGATGACATTATCCACCATCTCGGGCCAGTCCTTGAAGGTTTTCCCGGCGCCGGAGATCGCCTGGTAGGTGCAGACGAAGACTTCTTGCGGAACAAAGCTCTTCAGGGGATGCAGGGCGGGCACGTAGCTCTGGATCGAACAGTTGGGCTTCACCGCGATAAAACCGTTCTTTACGCCGAGGCGTTTCTTTTGGCTCTCGATCACGGCCAGGTGCTCCGGATTGATCTCGGGGATCACCATCGGGACGTCGGGAGTCCAGCGATGAGCCGAGTTGTTCGAGACAACCGGCGTCTCTGCCCGGACGTAGCGCTCCTCGAGCTCATGGATCTGATCTTTGGGCATGTCCACCGCACAGAAGATGAAGTCCACCTCCTGGCTGATCTGCTCCACCTCGGAGGCATTCTGCACTGTCAGAGCTCCGATCTGTTCAGGCACCGCTGAAGTCATTGCCCAGCGGCCCTTCACCGCCTCGGCGTAGGGTTTTCCCGCCGAGCGCGCACTGGCGGATACAGAGACAACGTCGAACCAGGGGTGATCGGCGAGCAGACTGACGAAGCGCTGACCCACCATACCGGTGGCCCCCACCACACCGACCTTGAGCTTGACTTTCATGCTGCAGACCTCGCCGTCCTACTTCTTCCTGTTGTTCACCACGGCCTGGGCCGCCGCCAGTCGGGCGATCGGTACGCGGTAGGGGGAACAGCTGACGTAGTTCATACCCACCCGGTAACAGAAGTCGATAGAGCTGGGATCGCCGCCGTGCTCGCCGCAGATCCCCACTTTCAGATCGGGGCGGGTCGAGCGGCCTTTTTGAACCCCCATCTCTACCAGCTGGCCCACGCCCCCTTGATCGAGGGTCTGGAAAGGATCCTTCTCTAGAATACCCTTTTCCACGTACTCCGGCAGGAACACCCCTGCGTCGTCGCGGGAGTAGCCGAAGGTCATCTGGGTCAGATCGTTCGTCCCGAAGCTGAAAAACTCCGCTACTTGAGCAACCTGGTCGGCGGTCAGAGCGGCTCGGGGGATCTCGATCATGGTGCCGATCTTGTAGTTCAGCTTGACCTTCTTCTTGGCTATGACTTCTTCGACGATCCGCTTGGCTTTCTGATGGAGCATATCCAGCTCGATATCTACACCGATCAGCGGAATCATGATCTCCGGGAGTACCTTCACCCCACTCTTGGCCGCTTCGCAGGCGGCTTCGGCGATCGCCTGGACCTGCATGTCGTAGATCTCGGGATAGGTGACGCCGAGGCGGCAGCCCCGGTGTCCGAGCATCGGGTTGAGCTCGTGGAGAGAATCGATCTTGGCCTGAAGCTTCTTTACGGACACTCCGATCTTGTCTGCCAAAGCCTTTGTGTCTTCCTTGGTTTTAGGAACGAACTCGTGCAGGGGCGGATCGAGCAGCCGAACCGTCACGGGGAGTCCGTCCATAGCCTTGAAAATACCCTTGAAATCGCGCTTCTGGAGGGGGAGAAGCTTCTTCAGGGCTTTCTTCCGAGCCTCCAGGTCTTCAGCCACGATCATCTCCTGGAAGATCTCCAGACGTCCCTCGTCAAAAAACATGTGCTCGGTACGGGTCAGGCCGATGCCTTCGGCCCCGAAGTCCCGGGCCACCTTGGCATCCCGGGGCAGATCGGCGTTGGTTCGAACGCGGAAACCCTTCTCTTTGATTCCCGAACGGACAGCGGCCAGCCGAATCTGGTCGGCCCAGCCGAGGAACACCCCCAGCTCGCCGCTGACCTTGGCCCGAACGAGCTTTACATCGCCTTCGAAGACTTCACCGGAGGAACCGTCGATGGTCAACCAGTCCCCTTCCTTGTACTTCTTGCCGTCTATTGCGGCGACGGTACCGGTAATCACAACATCTTTGCAGCCTGCCACACAGGGGGTACCCATGCCGCGCGCAACCACGGCGGCGTGAGAGGTCATTCCCCCTGTTGAGGTCAGAATGCCCTGGGAGACGTGCATCCCGCCGATGTCTTCGGGAGAGGTTTCTCTACGGACCAACAGCACCTTCTTCCCCTCTTTGACCCATTCCTCCGCCTCATCGGCGGTAAAAACGATCTGCCCGCTGGCCGCACCCGGAGATGCATTCAAGCCCTTGGCCAATGCCTTCAGGCTCCTACGGAACTTGGGATCGATCATCGGGTGCAGAAGCTGATCGAGCTGGTCGGGAGAAACCCGCATCACCGCCTGCTCCTTGGTGATCAACTTTTCCTTTACCATGTCAACGGCAGTCTTCACGGCGGACAGCCCGGTGCGCTTGCCGGTGCGGGTCTGCAGCAGGAACAATTTTCCCTGTTGGATGGTAAACTCCATGTCCTGCATATCTTTATAGTGCTTCTCCAGCCGCAGGCGTACGCCGTCCAGCTGCTTGTAGATCCTGGGATTTCTCTTGGCCAGGTGTTTGAGGTTCAAAGGGGTGCGAATACCGGCCACCACGTCCTCGCCCTGGGCGTTCATCAGGTACTCACCGTAGAACTCATTGACTCCGGTGGAAGGATCGCGGGTGAAGCACACGCCGGTACCCGAATCGTCTCCGAAGTTTCCGAAGACCATCGTCTGAACGTTAACCGCGGTACCGAGCAGACCTTTGATTTCGTTGATCCGGCGGTACTTGATCGCCCGGGGGTTGTTCCAGGAACCGAAAACAGCATCGATGGATGCCCAGAGCTGCTTCTTCGGATCCTGAGGAAAATTCTCCTTGGTATGCTTCTTGTAAATCGCCTTGTAGCGCTTTACCACCTCCTTCAGGTCCGCCGCATCCAGGTCGACATCCTCCTCCACACCCTTCTTCTTCTTGACCGCATTCAGAGCATCTTCGAAGGAATGGTGGGGTACTTCCCGGACAACGTCGCCGAACATCTGGATGAAGCGGCGGTAGGCGTCCCAGGCAAAGCGCTCGTTGCCCGACAGAGCGGCCAGGCCCTCTACAGCCTCGTCGGTCAAGCCGAGGTTGAGGACGGTGTCCATCATTCCAGGCATGGAGATCGCCGCACCGGAGCGTACCGAAACCAGGAGCGGATCTCTAGGGTCGCCGAGCTTCTTGCCCATAAGGGATTCGAGCCTTTTCAGGTTCGTCTCTACCTGCTTGTCCAGTCCCGCAGGATATTTTCTGTTTTTCTTGTAGAACAGGTCACAGACATCGGCGGAAATCGTAAATCCTGGAGGCACCGGGATGCCCAGATTGGTCATTTCGGCAAGGTTCGCACCTTTGCCGCCGAGCCGGTTCTTCATAACGGCTCCACCCTCGGCTTTGCCGCCGCCAAAGAAGTAAACGTATTTTACCGTTTCAGCCATGAATTACCACCTTAATAGATTTTGTTGTCTTGGAAGAACGTGATCAACTCTAATTGAAATGTCGGGCTCTGTCAATTCGCTTGTCCGCCGACGGAGCGTCCGCGGAACTAAGCAATGTAGGAGCGTAAGGAATGGCTGCGGGAGGGATGCTGCAGCCGCTTCAACGCCTTTTTCTCTATCTGACGGATCCGTTCTTTGGTGAGCTTGTAACGATTACCGATCTCTTTGAGCGACATAGGGCGCTTTCCGTTCAATCCAAAGCGGTACTGTATGATATCCGCTTCTTTACTGCTCAAGGTACTAAGCACAACGTTGATATCCTCGCGAAGGGAGCGGTCGATTGCCGATTCCTCCGGGGCTTTCTGCCCCTTGTCCTCGACAAAGTCGCTCAGGATCGAGGAATCTTTCTCGTCGTAGATCGGCGTATCGAGGGAAACCATATCCCGGGAGATGTTAATCAGGTCTGCTACGTGGTCCTCGTTCATGTCCAGGGCTTTGGCGATCTCCTGTATCTCCGGGTCGCCCCGAGATCCCGACTGCAGCTCCTTCCGCGCCTTTTCGATCTGTACCAGCTCGTTGGCCCGGTTGAGGGGCAAACGGATCATTCTTGATTTTTCGCAGATCGCCTTCAGAATGGCCTGGCGGATCCACCATACCGCGTAGGAGATGAAGTGATACCCCTTGGAAACATCGAATCGCTCGATCGCATTCATAAGGCCGATGTTTCCTTCGCTGATCAAATCGGCGAGGGGTAGTCCCTGATTCTGGTATTTCTTGGCTACGTTGACCACAAATCGAAGATTCGCCTGAATCAGTTTGTTCTTGCCAAGTGTCTCTCCCTTTGCCGCCCTGCGGGCGTAGTCCTGCTCTTCTTTTCGGGTCAGCAGAGGGACCTTATTGATCTCTTTGAGATAAATTGAGAGAATATTCTCATCGCTGCTTCGAGCGTCTTTCTGCGTCTGAATCATTTTAGTTGCTGCGGGCATAAAATCCTCCACACATTTTATAGATTAATTTGCAAAATACGTGCCAAACGGAAAAAATATAGGAGTATAAATATATACGGTATAAAGATTTATATCCTATTGAATCTGATTTTTTCAGTTATGTATAAAGTGAGTCAAAATGCCCCGATTATTCAAAAAAACCTAAAAGCTGTATCAAAATAGCCCAATCGAAAGCTCGTCTTCCCCGGAATTGCGCCCACAGCAGCAGCAGTATTGCAGACCGCTGCCGCAAGGGCAAGGATCTCCCGACCTGAGCTTTCGTCCCTTGTCAAAATTTACCCTGACTATGGAGTCCCGCAGCCGGCCGGAGTAGAAAAGAGGAAAATCGATCTTCGCGTTCTGAAAGATCTCGTATTTTTCCTCCGAACTGCATCCGTCCAACCGACCGGCACGCTGAAGTTCTTTCCAGGCTTCCTGGATGATGTCGTAAATCATGGATCGCTCGCTGCCCTTGGAGAGAGTTCGTTTTTCAAAACCCCGAAGGTAGCGGGACAGCTGGATCGAGTAGAAAGCCTGCCAGTCATCCTGGGCCTCGCAGCCCTGCCTGGCCATCCCATAGCCGTTGCAGAACCTGTCTAAAAGAGCCCGGGTGTGTCTTCTCTTTTTCATCTTCTGGGAGGCCACCCAGCTGCGTATGGCGGAGTTGCCGTAGCCGACCCTGCGCAAAGCGATACCCAGATAGTAGAGCGATCGTGTCAGCTCGCCGCCGAGGCTGACCGGGCAGTTCTGCACGGCCCGGGATAAAAACAATACGGCGCTGGCCGGATCATGCCCGGAAAGATATCGGATACCTCTATGAAAATCACCCTGCCATCTATCCATACCTAAAAAATACCTACAGTTGGGCCGAACCGGCAACCATTCCCGCTCAGAAAAATTATGTAAAATTGTGATCAAGTTTTTATTGACGGTTCCCGGCTTAATTCTGTATATTCAACTCAAAATAACTATCTATATTACTTTTTAAACTTATTCGCAAAGCTAGGAAGAAACAGGAGGAACAGGAAGATGAAAATCAAACCTCTCGGCGATCGTGTGCTCGTGAAAATGGTCGAAGGGGAAACCAAGACGGCAGGCGGTATATACATTCCCCAGACCGCTCAGGAAAAAACCCAAGAGGGTGTGGTGGTAGCAGTAGGAGATGACGAATCGATAAAGGTAAAGGCGAAAGACCGGGTGCTTTACGACAAATATGCTGGTTCTACCATCAAAGTCGACGGAGAAGAACAGCTGATCGTGAAGATGTCTGATATCTTGGCTGTTATCCAATAATCTGAGGATTAAAAATGAAGAGCCCTCCCCTATGAGGAGGGCTCTTCATTTTTCCGCATGGACACGATAAAATCCTCAAATGCCTGAAGCACTCCCTGGGTGGAGGAAATTACGGTTCGGGTATGGGGCAGAGAAGACAGGAAAAATCGTCCGTACTGCTTTCGAACAATCCTCGAATCTAGGATGAGTACGGCCCCGCTGTCATCATGCCTGCGCATCAGCCGTCCGAAACCCTGTCGCAGGCGGATGATCGCATCGGGCAGAGCAAGCTCCCAAAAAGCGTTGAGTCCCCGTTCCTCCAAGGCTTCAGTTCGTGCTTCGAGGATGGGATCTGTGGGAACCCGGAAGGGAAGGCGGGTTATAACAACCACCTCCAAAGCCTTGCCCGGAGCATCGATCCCCTCCCAGAAAGAATCTGTGGCAAACAGAACACTGCCCGTATTGTCCCTGAAACGGTTCAACAGCCGGTAGCGCTCGTCCTCCCCCTGTCGCATCACCTGAATGCCCGCCTCGGCCAGCGCAGCCCGAGTCCTCGCGAAGGTGGTATCGAGCAGGGAATAGGAGGTAAAAAGGACCAGCCCCCGCCCCTCCGAAATCAACAACCCCTCCCGTATAAATTCGGCTAAAAAATGCGGAAACTCCTCCTGGTCCGGCTCCGGGGCTTCATTCGGAATACCGAGGAATACCCGATTTTCATAGTCGAAGGGAGAGGGGAAGACCTCCTCGGCACTGTCCCTGTGGGTGGCAGAAGCGAATCCGAGCCGGTTTTTCCAGTAGTCGAATCGGTGATCGACGGTGAGTGTGGCTGAGGTGAATACAACGGTCGAATATGGATCGTACACCGCATCCTTCATGACCGATGAAATATCCAAAGGAGTTATCACAAAGCGGATGTAGGACCCGCCTCGATAACTCTTGCGGGATTCCAACCAGTAGATATCTTCCCGGTTGTCCCGGTAGCGCAAGAATCGTTGACAGATCTCCGCCACCCTCGTCAGCCTCCGTATCTGCAGCTTGCTCTCAAACACCAGGTAGCTTTCTTCCTCATTCTCCTCGCAGCCGTCAACCAGTCTCTCGAAGCATGCCTGCAACAAGGCAATCGAAACCGCCACATCGTTCAGAGGCTCGAGCAGCATTTCGGCCAGGCCGGGTTCGGGGTTGCGGGCTGCCAGACGAAATGTGCTTCGTGCGCCGAGATACTGCCGCGCGGTAACATCGAGAAGGTTCATCTTGTCCGCCAAAGCTCCGATCAGGTTTCGCAGCTCCGCGGCTAATTCACTTCGTCCGAACACTCTCTCCAGTGCGAGCAACAATCCGGTTCTTTTGCCCTTCCTCTCTCTGTACAGCCTGCCGGCATACTTGGCCACCTGAAAGCGGGTAAAGGATTCGGAGAAGTAGGAGGTCGCGCTCTTTTCAAGATTATGGGCTTCATCGAAAACGATGCGTTGAAAGGGGGGCAACACCGCGGCGGAATCGAAACCCAATCCGGACAAACGAAGGGATAGATCTGCGAACAAGAGGTGATGATTGGCGACCAGGAGCCGACAGGCAGCCGCCTCTCTTCTGGCCTTAAGAACAAAACAACCCTCCCGGTTTGAACATCGCAGCCCGTGGCAGGCATCCGCTTCGGAACAAACCCGCGACCAGAGCTCGTCACTTGGATAGAAGGGAAGCTCACTGCGACTCCCCGTAGCCGTGCCGGCCGACCAGCTGCGAATAGCTTTCAGCTCTTCATCATCCTCATCGAACAGAGTCAACTCCTCCAGGGCTTCCTGGACTCTGGTAAGACACAGATAGTTTCCCCTTCCCTTGACCAGGGTATACCCAGGATCCTGACCGAAGATCTTGCTGACCATAGGGATATCTTTGTCCACCAGCTGCTGCTGGAGATTTATCGTGGCGGTGGAGATCACCACCCGCTCATCATTCGATAGAACCCACTGGAAGGCGGGAATCAGATAAGCCAGAGACTTACCGACCCCTGTTCCGGCTTCGGCTATGCGTAGGTCGCTGAGATTGAAACCCTGGCAGACAAACTCGAGCATCCTCACTTGAGCCTCGCGGGGCTCATACCCCGGGTAGATCCGGCTCAAGGCCCCTCCCGGCTCGAGGTGTCCGGCGAGAGCCTTCGTGTCCAAGACCGATAACTCTCTGAGACTGACGGGTTCGGCAACGGCGTACAGTTGTTCGACGGTGTTGTCAACGATGTAGAAACCGATTCCCTGGTCGCCCAGCTGCGAGGCAATCCGGAAATCCGCGGCACTGGGTTCCAGATTTCCTGAGGGGTGGTTGTGAATCACCACATCGCCGCTGTCGAGATAGGGCCGCAGTGCCAATACCGCCTGGGCGGTTCCCCGTGCACCAACGGTAACCGAAGCGACGCGGCGGTCCTGGTCAAGACGGCCTGCAACTAAAACTTCATTTCCGAAGGCCTCCTTGATTGCACCCCGCAACTGTCGGAGCGACTCGGGGGTAAACCGTTGCTCGATCTGCATATCGCTTCAGCCTATTATGATGACAGCCGAAAATCTTTTTCTTAACAAGATTTTCGGCTGGAAGAATACATCGCAATCTTCCTTACAGTTGTGATAGAAGATTGCGATATAGCATTGTATAGGTCGACAGGATCCCTGTAGAACCCGACTCGGAGCACCCGGCTCAACTTCCGGGATAGACTCCAATTCCACTTGGGATCCACCCCCGTCTGTGATGACATGCGGATCAATCTGTCGTTGATCCCCCTAGCAACACTACCCTCGCCCAAGAGGACGTACTGAAGGGCCGATGGGAAAGACCTGTCCGGAAGATCTCGAACCCTGTCAAACTCCTCGGGTTTCTTTTCCAGTTTTTGCAGCAGATCTCGAGGATCCATAATCGGTAGTCTCTTCAGCTCCAACGCCTTGCGGGCGAACACCCCCATGCCTTCATCCAAGACGTGGGCAGCGATCTCCCGGCCTTCCCGGTAGGAGAGAAAATGTTTAAGGGTGGAATGACACATGGCTACCGGCAGAGACAGGAGTTTCCACAGGAAGAGGGAGTTCCTGTAGGGCAGAAGCTCGTCGACCTCCAGAACGCTTATGTTGCGGTTTTTCAAACAGAGCTTTAGCTCATGCAACAGCGGGTTTTTCTCGATGACCAGCCATGGGTGTAGGGTTGCCGCCTCAACGCTGCCCGGGTCCAGCTCGAAGGTATCGAGAAGGCTCAATCCCTCAAAAACCGTCGATCCCGGAGCGGCGAGGATTTCCGGCACTCCGGGACCGCAGTCGAGAAACAGCAGGGTGGATCCCTTCGAACCGACACGTTCGCCCAGGAAACGCATCGATATCGCAACCACGCCGAGCTCCTCCGCCCTGACCTTCGTCGAGGAACTCAAACTGAACGCCTCCGTGCGCATCCACCCCTGAGGAAGGACCAGACGAACCTCTTTTCGCCTCTTCAGCAGTTTCAGCCGTCGAGAACCCGCGGGTCCTGGATTCCACACCACTTCATGTTTCTCTTCGGAAAGCAGACCCGTCAGCACCGCGGCAACGGGGGCATCTCCAATAATCCGAACCTTCACGGCGAATCCATCACAAAGTCACCTTCATATTGATGGGATGGAAGTGTAGCGAATTAGCCTGGTTTTGGACAGGGCGAATTCGGATTTCCATCTTGTTGAATCTTAATAAATCCATCAGAATGTCAACTTAATGGACATTGAGTTCCTCAAGCTTCAGGCTTGCGGAAATGACTACATCGTCGTAGACACCTTTAAAAACACGATTCTCAACTTAGAGGCTCTCCCGGACATGGCCGCCCAGATAACGAGCAGGCGTTTCGGGGTGGGAGGCGTCGGGCTGCTGCTCATCGCCCAGGGCAATAAGGAGAAGCTGCGGATGCTTCTCTACGACCCGTATGGGGAGGAGGTGGGCAGCGACGGTCTGGCCCTCCGCTGTCTGGCTCGCTACGCCTTCGATTCGGGCCTGGTCACTTCCGAAAATTTCCGTGTCGAGAGCGGGAACCGGATCACTCCGGTTGAAGTACTGGATTCGTTGAATATCCTGATTGAAAACGACCCGCCTCGCTACTGGCAGGAGGAACAGCTCTTGAGCGAACGAGCCGGAGAAACTTTTCACCGTCCGATCAAATTGGGCTCCACAGAAATCAACTACACTCCCGTGTTTATCGATGCTCCCCACGCCATCATCTTTGCCAGAGACTACGGCTTCGACTATCCCGATATGGCCCAAGAGCTGGAGGAAAATGCGAGATTCGCCGAGGGCACCCTGATCTCGATGGTCCGGGTGATCAGCAGAGAAGCTCTGAGCCTGCGCACCTGGCAGGTTGGACTCGGGGAGATACTCTCCTCCGAGGGTGCCGCCTATGCCGCGGTAAGTGCGGCGGTGCTCAACGGCCTTGCCGACAGGGAGGTACAGGTGCATCTGGAGGGAGGAAACCTGCTGGTGGAATGGTCGGATCAAAACAACAGGTTCTTTGCTTCCGGCCCGGCAGACTATGTATTCATGGGTACATACTATTACGAGGAGACTGAAGGCAGATGAAGAGTAAAGCATCCTCGCGCCTACAAGGCATTGGCGCCTACGCTTTCGCGGAGGTGGACAATAAGGTTGACGAGTTGAAATCGAAAGGCATCGCCCCTATCGATTTTGGAGTCGGGGATCCCACGGCTCCCACTCCCGAACTGATCCGCCGGGCCGCGGCTGAGGGGTTGGAGCTTCGGAAATCGAGCGGATATCCCAGCTATATAGGGGCGCTTAAGTTCCGGGAGGCAATCGCCCAGTGGGTGCAGATGCGCTACGGAGTACAGATCGATCCGGCAACCGAGATCTCCTCCACTATCGGTTCGAAGGAGGCGGTGTTCAACTTCCACGAAGGGGTCGTCGACCCCGGGGATGTTGTGCTCTGCCCTTCTCCGGGCTATCCACCCTATACTCGGGGTACCCTGTTCGCAGAAGGAGTGCCCTACCAGGTTCCGATTCGGGAAGCAAACGGATTCTTGATCGATTTTTCCGAGATTCCTTCAGAGGTCGCCGGAAAAGCGAAGCTGCTATGGCTGAACTACCCTAACTCCCCCTCCGGGGCCATGGCAGATGAGAAGTTCTACCGGGAAGCCCTGGATTTCGCCCGTAAATACGACATCATCATCGCCTCCGACGAGGCATATTCGGAGATTTATTTCAGCGATCCGCCGATTTCCATTCTCAACGTGAGCAAAGAGGGAGTGTTGGTATTCAACTCCCTGTCGAAGCGTTCCGCCATGACCTGTTATCGTGCAGGCTGGGTCATGGGAGATCCCGAATTGGTAGCCATCTTTCGAAAGGTGAAAACGAACATCGATTCCGGAACCGCCACCTTCATACAGGATGCGGCGGTGGCAGCCCTGAAGGACGAGAAGCACGTACAGGATTTTCGCGAGGAGTACCGGCGGAAGCGAGACATCCTCTGCCCGGCTCTGGTCGCTGCGGGGCTGCCGGATTGTACGCCCGACTCCACTCTCTACATCTGGCAGAAGGTTCCTGAAGGGATGAGCTCGCTGGACTTCGCCACGCTGCTGCTCGATGAAAAGACAGCCATCGTCACCACACCGGGAAGCTGGATTTCCGAACCCAACGTACGGGGCGAGAATGCCGGTGAAGGATATGTACGATTCGCCCTGGTACCTTCGATAGAGGATACTCGCCTGGCTGCGCAGAGGATCTCTACCTTGAGATTCTAAGCCTGCTGCTGTATAAAGATATGGACAAGTTTTTCGACAGACTCGGGCGTCTACTCCGCTCCCTTCTGGAAGGCGATTCATCGACCGCCGGATACTACGACCCGAAGGACCCGGATACGCGGGCGGCAATAGAAGAACTGGATGAGTATCTGAAGGGCGGAGGGATTCACGACGAGCGGAACGATTCCCAGGAGCCTCAGGCCCGCGCAGAGGGGGTGGATAAGGAGCTGAGGGGGGACTATGCAACCCTCGGGGTTGCCTTTGCAGCCCCTCTGAGCGAGGTACGCAAATCGTACAAACGCCTGCTGCACAAGTACCATCCGGATCGTTTCAGCCAGGAGGCGGACAAACAAGCCCTGGCCACCGAGGTAACTCAAGCGATAAACGAGGCTTTCGCCCGTATAGAAGGACAGTACAAAAAACGCTAAGATGACGCCGGGTCTTCCCGTGGGATGCTAAAAATAAAATAATTGTGATATATTTGGAAAAGGTATGATTTTCCCAGCCGTGATCGCTGCAGCTTTAGCCCTTGGGCTCAACCTCGTTGCGATCCCCACGATCCTCCGGATAGCCCACAGGTTCAAATGGTACGATCTGCCCAATCACAGGAAGATCCATACCGGGTTGATCCCCAGACTCGGCGGTCCCGGCATGTATCTCTCGTTTCTTTGCGCCGCCCTCCTGACCCCAATTCTTGTTGCTCTGATTTCCGGTGGCGCCGTTACCGTTGGATACCACCTGCGCTTTGTCTCCCTGTTCCTGGGCGTCTCCCTGATCCAGGCAATCGGGTTGAACGATGATTTTCGCCCTATCAATGCCCTGTTGAAATTTTTCCTGCAGCTGCTCGCCGCTATCATCGTAACCGCAGGAGGATTTCTCATCCGTTCCATTACCCTGCCCTATCTGGGGGCCTTGAGCCTGGGACTGTTCGCCTACCCCGTTACCGTGCTGTGGCTCGTGGGTATCAGCAATGCCGTCAACCTGATCGACGGAATGGACGGTTTGGCCGGCGGGATCAGTGCCTTTGCAGCCCTTTCCATGGGCATCATCGCCCTGATCCAGGGAGCCGCCGTCACCTCGGTGCTCTGCTTCGCCTTGTTCGGGGCGATCCTCGGATTTCTTGTGTTCAACTTGCCACCGGCGAAGATATTTATGGGAGACTCGGGCAGCCTGTTTCTGGGTTTCTGTCTGGCCGCTTTCCCCCTGGTCGGCGGCATCTCCAAGGTTTCCGCTTTCGGAACTCTGCTGGTTCCGGTAACTCTTCTCACCATACCGATCCTGGACATCAGCACTTCCGTGATCCGGCGACTGCGCAACAAAGTATCGATCATTCACCCGGACAAGGAGCATATCCACCACAAGCTCCTCAACATGGGATTGAATCAGCGTCAGATCCTATGGGTCCTCTATGGATTCAGTCTTTACCTGAGCGTCGTGGCAATTACTACGGTAATCCTACCCCGAGAGGTCAATGTCTACCTGATTCTGGTCGTCTGGGCCGGAAGTCTTCTGGGCTATGGACTTCTGTACTACGTGAACACGCGACAGCGGTCGGCTGCTTCAGGGGAGGCGGACAAAGGGGCTGAAGAGAGCTCAGCCCGGGGTTTCCCGAAAAGCGGGTAGCTGTACCCTCCGCTGCGGGCCGATACCCTCGATGATATTGGTCAGACGTTCCGCACTTTCCCTCAAGCGTTGAAAAGCCCGGACAATATTATCCGTGTTGTTCAGGCTTTCCAAACTGAGATTCATGATGGAATCGATCGAATTGTTAACCTGGTCCACGCTGCCGGCCGCTGTTTCTACTTTCCGCACCACATCCCCTGTTGTCTCGGCAATATGCAGGATCCCCCGCTGTATCGAGCCGATGGCCAGATTTGTCTCGTTGCTACGCAGTGTGATCCGCGCCACTGCATCACGAATCGACTGAACCAGTTCGGAAATCTCATCGGCGGCCCGCGCGCTGCGATCGGCGAGTTTTTGCACCTCCGTGGCTACGACGCTGAACCCTCTGCCGAACTCTCCGGCCCGGGCTGCTTCAATGGAGGCGTTCAGCGCCAGAAGATCCGTTTGATCGGCAATGTCGCCTATCAGGGCGGTAATCTCCTCGACCCGGGTGGTTTTCTCTTCGAGGAGGTTGATATCATCCGCCCACTTAACGACAGCTGCCGAGGAGCTCTGGATATCGCTCCCACTCTCCGTGGCCGCCTGGTGGTTGTTTCGCGCCTGGTCGCATACGGTCTGAATCGCCGAAACGATCTCGCTGAACCTGGTTGTGGCTTCCTCCAACAAATCCGCCTGCTGGTTTTCGGATTCATAAACGGTGTTGGTGATCCCTTCCATTTCCACGCAGGTTTGCAGGATGCCGACGGCCTGGTCCTGGATCTGTGCCAGGGCGATCTTCAGTGCGTTCAATTGAAGCAGCTGATTGATGATTTCACCCAGCTCATCGCTCCTTTTCTCCGGTAGCGCCGGTTCGCTCTGCACGGTACCCCGCTGGATCGCCCGGCTGAAGGCAATAAGGGCTTTGTAATCACCGGTCAGATTGGGAAGGTAGAAAAAGAAATAAACAACCACAACCCCGGTTCCGACCAGTACGAGAGCGGCGAAGAAAAAAATCAATATGGTGATCAAACGCCCGCGGAACTGTTCAATCGCACGGTTGTGGTTGCGCAGTTCCTCGATAAAACCGAATCCGCCGGCAATATATTTCTGCAGCACCTCCGGATCCTCTCCCCGGCTCTGCTCTATAGCCGAAAAAATCCTTGCCTGCTCCTCGATAATGCGGGTACGAATTGCTCCGTAACGCAGGGACAGTTCTTCAGGAAGAAAAAATCTCCCCGGAATTTGCTGCTCGTCCCCTACCAGATCCGTGAACTCCTGATGGAGGAGCTGGAGCCTAACCAGGTTTTCCCGCGAAGGTGCCAAAACCTGCCCGGTGGCGTTTTGAATCAACCTGGCAGCTGCAGCCTGAATATTCCCGACGACCAGGTTTTGGGCGCTGCTGAGCTTATCCACGGTGATGTTAACAACAAAAGCAAAGACAATCAGGATGAGAATCAGGATCAGTATGCCGTATCCCCAGACGATACGGCTCAAAATGGATTTGCTCATAATCCGTACTCCTGTAGTTTTCTGTGCAGAGTCTTTCTCCCGATACCGAGAACCTCCGCAGCCCTGGTTTTATTTCCGTTTTGCCGGGCCAGGGTTGCGCGAATGACCTCCCTTTCGATATCGGCAAGGGTCGAGCCGGTACTGATTCGTACGAACTCCTGGTCGGATTCTGTGTTGATGTGGGGTGGCAGATCATCCACCGTGATGATGTTGGACTTGCTCATCACCACGGCGCTTTCGATGCAGTTGCGCAGCTCCCTTATATTGCCAGGCCAGGAGTAGTTGTAGAGGATCATCCGGGCTTTGGGTTCAATGGCCTCGATGCTTTTTCTGTTTTCCTCGGAGAACTCTTTTACGAAGGCAACCATGAGCAGAGGAATATCTTCCTTGCGCTCGCGAAGCGGTGGGATATGGATGTTCACCACGTTGAGACGGTAGTACAAATCTTCCCGGAACTCACCGTTCTCGATGGCCGATTTGAGCTCCCGATTAGTAGCGGCAATCACCCGTACATCCACCTCGATCGTCTCTTCGCCCCCGACACGCTCGAAGGTTTTGTCCTCCAATACCCGCAACAGCTTGATCTGCACGTTTTGGTTGATCTCTCCGATTTCGTCGAGAAAGATCGTCCCCAGATGAGCGAGCTCGAAGCGTCCCCGTTTGCGGGCCACCGCACCGGTGAAGGATCCCCGTTCATGGCCGAAAAGTTCACTTTCCAAAAGCGTTTCGGTGAGGGCGGCGCAGTGCACCTTAATCAACGGCTTGTCTCTGCGGGAAGAGTTGTAGTGAAGGGCATCGGCGATCATTTCTTTACCCACGCCGCTGTCGCCGGTGATCAGGACCGTAGCCCGACTGGGAGCCACCTGCTGCACCACTTCAAATATCTTCTTCATCGATTCGCTCTTGCCGATGATGTTGGAAAACTGATGCCGTTTCTGCAGCTCCTCCTGCATAGCTCGATGCTGAAGCATCAATTCCCTGGCCGACAGAGCGCGCTGCACCAGAAGGGACAGCCGATCCATGTTCACAGGTTTTGTGAGGTAATCGTAGGCGCCGTTCTTCATCGCTCGAACGGCATTCTCGATGGTCCCGTGTCCGGTAAGGATGATGACCGGCAGGTTCGGGGACATCATCGTAGCCTTCTGCAATACTTCCTCCCCAGAGAGATTCGGCATCTTCAAGTCTGTAATCACCAGGTCAATATCGCCCCGGTTCAGGGTCTGGACCGCCTCTTTGCCGTCACAGGCCAGGCGTACTTTGTAGCCGTCCAGCTCGAGCACTTTTCCAAGACCTTCCCGGATGTTCTTCTCATCATCCACAACCAGGATGTTGTATGTCATTGTGCCTCCTCACTGTAGCCGATCAACCGCTTCTCCTTCTGAGGTACGGGGAATCTCAAGGTGATACTCGTACCCTCCCCCACTTTCGAGTTGATTTCGATGTCTCCCATGTGTTCTTTTACGATCTTATATACGAGGGTGAGTCCCAGACCGGATCCGAAATCCTTGGTGGTGAAGTAAGGCTCGAAGATTTTTTCCATATGCTCGTCCGGAATGCCGACCCCGGTGTCGCTTATCTTCAACAGCAACTCGTTGCCCTTCTGCACCGTCTGCACCCGCAGCATCCCGCCGTCAGGCATAGCGGATATCGCGTTTTTCAATATATTGAGCACCGCCTGCTTCATGTAGCGCTCATCCATCAGGATCTGAGGATTAGCCTTTGCTAAGTCCGTGTCCACCGTAATCCCCGCCCCGGCTATCTCGAACTTCATGAAGTCCAGCAGCTCTCGAACCACCCGGTTTAATTCATCATAGCTCAGCTCGGCATTCATAGGTCGGACCGTGAAGAGGAAATCCATGACAATTCGGTTGAGCCGGTCCACCTCTTCCTTGATGATGAGAAGATTCTCCATTACTTTCTGTGTTTCAATCTGCTGCTTCCCGCTCATCTCCTTTTTCATCAGCTCGAGGTGGATGCCGATAGAGCCCAGAGGGTTCTTGATCTCGTGAGCCACTCCGGCAGTCAGGGTTGTAAGGGCAGCCAGGCTTTCTGCGCGCCGCAGGCGGGCTTCCTTGGCCCGCTTTTCTGTGACATCTTCTATGTGGATGACGTTGCCGGTGATCCAACCCTGGCGTACAAGAGGCATGATGCTCAAGCTCAACGTACGGCTGTAGCCGTTTCCGAGGGTGAACTCCCGATCCAGTATTCTATCCAAACCATGGAGGTTTTCCTTCAAGAACTCCCTGATTTCTTTGTCTCCGATCGCCTGATCCAGGGGTTTCTCGATGAGATCGTCCGTGGAAAAAGGAAGCATCCGCTCCGCGGATTTATTCGCCATGAGGATATTGTCTTCCCGATCGGTCACGATGACTCCGTCGCTCATCGATTCCATGACCATTTCCAGAAGTTCATTGTCCCTGGCAATGTCGGAAACGAATTGACGGATCTGGGTTCGATCCATCTTCTCTATCTTTTCCAGTGCTCTCTGCAAAAACCTTCTCATCGGATCGTCCTCAAGGAATAGTACAAACTCTCAATGGTGAGGCTTGGTTGTTGATTGAAGGTGACCAAGGCCTGTTGATGCCAGCGGATCGACTGGTTCCACCTCTTTAATAAAAACGGGCTTAGGGCCTGTTCCCGAAGCAGCACCAGCAGCTGCCGTAGGATCTCCTCTAAAAGTGAGGAAACAAAACCCCGCGCGGACTTTGGTTTCAAGTGCTCCTCGATCTCAAGGATCAACTCCGCCTCTGAACCCAGAGCAGCCTCGATAAAGCGACGGGCCAGGGTTTCCAGCTGGGAAGGATTCACGTCCTTCCAGTACAGGAAGTACTCCCGCAGATCAGAATAGTCTTCACTCTGCTCGTGAAAAATGCGTTTGAGTACCTCCACCTGCTGCTGTTTGCCGCGCTCAACAAACAGATACGGGCGCAACCGGGAACGAACCGTGGGAATGAGCGCACTGCGGCGGGTCGTGATCAGGATAAGGCAGCTCCCCGCGGGGGGTTCCTCGAGAAGCTTGAGCAGGTAGTTGCTCGAAGCATCAAACATCTTGTCGGCACTTTCCAGAATCACGATCTTGGTTCCCGAAGTGGATCCCGAGCCGGACCGGGACTCCGCTACCGTCCCCGCCAGGGCGGTTAAATGCAGCCAGGAGGAAGCCCGTCTTAGTTGATTTATCGGAACGTTGTGCGAACTCAAAGTTTTGGCCAGGGTCTGGCTCAAAGCGACGATCCGCTCCAAGCGTTGCTCCAACCCTTCGTAGTTGATCGCATGTTCTCCCGAAGCTGCCGGTTCAAAAGTATCGAGGTGTTCCTCGATTTCAGCCAATACCGATTCAATTCGCCGGATCTTGGCTTCCTCCCCCTCCCACAGGATGGGATCGAAACGGCGGGTCAGCTTACGCACGGCCCGTACGAACAGATATTGGGCCGAAAGTTGGCGGGTACGACGAAAAACATCCGCCGCCGCAGCTATTTCCAGGTCGAAGTAGCGCCAGCCGAGCAGTATCGTATTGGGATGAATGAGCAGTCGTTGCTTGCGGCAGGCCGGGCAGGAACAGCTCCACTCGCCCTTTTGGCCACAGGTCAGCACACGGGCCACCTCCAAGGCGGTGGAGAGCTTCCCTGAGAAGGAGGAACCGTAGAATAGGGCTGCCGAAGGAAAGGAACGGGTTTCCAGTTCCTGCTTCAAGGTCTGGACGATCGAAGTTTGACCGATGATATTCTCAAACATTTTCTACGAAAACTTGAGGACCGAAAATACGCTCCGGCGATGGAAGCACGGGGAAAAGCATACGAGCGAAAAAACTCGAACCGAGTATACTCTTGGGATCGAAAAAAGGCTGCCAGTTAATAACGAACAGCACCACACCGACAATGAGCAATCCCTCGGTGATGCCCAGAAAAAAACCCAACGCGCTGTCGAGGCGGTCGAGATTGAGCCGTTCCACTACATTTTGCAGCAACCTTTGAACAAGCTTGACCAGGAGATAGGCCAGGAGAAACAGAATCAGGAAAGCGATCAGCTGATTCCACATCGATTCCCCGAACTGCGTACTCAAGCGAATCGACACGGGTTTGTAGAAGATGATCGCGATCCCGAAACCGAGGATCAGCGCCGCCATGGCGCCCACTTCGGTCACAAAACCCCGGAACGCTCCCCGGATCGTGGCGATAACGACCAGAAGTCCAAACACGATGTCGATAACTTCAAAACTCAAGGCGCGGCCACTCCTCAATATCGAGCCACGCGCCGTATCAACCGGGCTATCTCGAGTGCGGCATTTGGCCGGCCCAGGTCCGATGCCCGCTTCGCCATGCGCTCAAGCTTATCGGCATTACCCAGAAGATGCAACACGACTTCGATCAGGCCCTCCGGGGTGAGTCCCTCCTGCTCGAGGACGGTGGCGGCGCCGGCATCGGAAAAAAACCGAGCGTTCTCGATTTGGTCTCCTCTACTGATCCGTCGGGGCAAAGGGATCAAGACCGAGGGTTTCCCCAGGGCCGCCAACTCCCACAGAGTGTTGGCGCCGGCACGGCATACCACCAGATCCGCCGCCGCCAAGAGGTGGGGCAACTCCTCGTAAAAATAGGCGGCCGGATAGTAGTTATTCCCGCGGCTCACCAAACCGCCCCGAAAGTGCTCGGAGCCGAGCTGGTGGACCACAAAGCAGGCAGTGCTCAAGCGGTCCAGTGCCTGCAGCACGGTGCGATTGATCGAAGCGGAGCCCAGGCTGCCTCCAAGCACAAGAAGCAGCGCCGTGCCCGCCGGACAGCCCACCAGTTCTCTACCCTTGGCGGAGTCTCCGGCAAGAACCATTCTGCGCACCGGGTTGCCGGTGTGGACAACCTTTGCTCGAAATCGGTGATCGAAGTAGTCGCTTGAGGTCGGAAAGGATACAAGTATCCTGTCGGAAAAACGGGCATTGATCCGGGTAGCCAGTCCGGGCCGCAGATCCGACTCATGGGTCAGAGCAGGTATTCTCAGGCAACGGGCGGCGGCAAGGGGAGGCACGGAGACGTAGCCCCCCTTCGAGAATACCAGTTGCGGCTTCTCCCGTAGCAGGATCGCCAGAGAAGCGATGAAACCAAAGACAATCTTGAAGAGATCAACGATGTTCCGCAGGGAGAAATAGCGCCGCAGCTTGCCTGTCGGTATACCATAGTAGCTAAGGCCACGTCCCTCCAGAATCCGCCGCTCCAGCTCCGAACCCGAACCGATCCAGACGACCCGAAAGGAGGAAAGCTCGTCAAGTACCGCTAATACGGGATAGACATGGCCTCCGGTTCCCCCTCCCGCAACTACAATACATTTTGTCATAGACATATGAGCCAAAGGCACCTTGAAGCGCTGATCGCGCTTGTACTAAAGTGATTCTACCATGAGGAAACTGGCCTGTTCAACGATCGTGCTGCTTGTGCTCTGGGCGCCGCCGATGTTCGCGGAATCCACTATCGATACTCTGCTGGCCCCGGAGCTCCTCGCGCGGCTGACCCTCGAGGGGGAGTTGAGAAACAACCTGTCCGATGCCTCCCCGCTCCAGTTGATCCCGGAAATATCCCTTAGGCCGGAAATCGAGGAACGAATCAACGAGCTTGAGCTGAGCGTAGGCACCGAGGTCCTGACACGTTACAGGAACGAGGCGATCGATTTTGATGCTGAAAGCTCGAGACTCAAGATCTACAACATCCTGCGCTCGATCAGCACCATGGAGGGGATCAAGTACTACTCGGCCAGTCGGAAACGTATGCGCACCCTGTTTGCCCAATCCTACGCGATCGACGGACCGGACAAACAGGAGCGTGTACCCGATCCTAAGGTAGAGGAGATCCCCGCCTACAGCAGGCTGTATATCTTCCAGAAAGACCTCACGTTCGGGGCAAACATGTACCATTCGGAGTACAGATACTCCGGACAGTATTTCCTGTTAACCAACCGCAATACGACCACGATGCGCTATTTCCTCCTGCCCATGGTAAAGCCGGAGCAGAGCGTAACCTACATCCTTCTAATTCCGGCAGGCAAGGAGATTCTCTTCTACGGTGCCGCCGGGGCCCACACGATGAGCTTCTTCGGATTGGAAAGGACGAGGGAAGATTCCTTCTACAACCGCTTGAAAGCGATCTACGGCTGGTTTACAGAACGTGTTGAAGACTCATTCTAAGGCTTCAGCTGGCAACCACCTGGTTGCGTCCACGCTGCTTCGCCTGGTACATGGCGCCGTCGGCCCGGTTGATCCATCTGTCCGGAGATCCCCCCGGACTGAACTGAGCTACCCCTATAGACACGGTCACACCAAAGCGCTCCTCACCGCACTCGAACTTTGTCTTCTCCATGTCCGAACGAAAACGTTCGGCTATGGATTCGGCGATGTCGGAGGTGGTATTGGAGAAGATGACGTAGAACTCCTCCCCGCCGTAGCGGCCGGCGTAGTCATACTTGCGGAGACTCTTTGTCAGTTTGGCGCCGATCTCCTGAATGACCAGGTCCCCGCATTGATGGCCGTAGTTGTCGTTGACCCGCTTGAAATGATCGATATCGATCATGATCCCTGTTAGAGGCAAACCGAGGCGTATTACGCGCTCGATTTCTATCTCGATGCGTTGAAACAGGGTGCGCCTGTTGAGCAGACCGGAAAGGGTGTCCAAAGAGGCAAGCTGCTCCAGCTGCAGGCAGCTTTCCTCCAGCTCCTCGTTGATGCGCCGCACCTTCTGGTACTCCTGCCGCAGCTGTACGTTCTCCGCAACGAGGGTTGAGAGATTCTTTCCGTCGGTCTGCTGATCCTCCTGAAGCGCTCCATACAGCTTGCTCTGATCCTTAAGGCGGATAAAAGCCGCCTTCAGTCGAGCCTGCAACTCCAACGCCGTAATCGGCTTGCTGATGAAGTCATCCGCTCCGAGTTCCAGCAGTTCATCCAGGTCATTCTTGTGGTTGAAGCCGGAGATCATCACGATCTGAATTGGCTTGAGTTTGTACCTCCGGCGGATCTGCTTGCAGACCTCGTACCCATCCATACCGGGCATGACCACATCCAAGATAACGATATGGATATCGTTGGCCGCAATTTCCTCCAACGCCTCTTCCCCTGAAGCGGCTCGGAAAAGGGTATAGCGTTTGTCCTCTTTGAGGATATCGACCATCAGGTCGAGGTGTTCCTCGTTGTCATCAACGATCAGAAGGTTGGTCGTCACGAAAGACTCCCGGTTAAAGCTTTGCCCCATAGTAATCGAAATCAACAATTCCGGTCAATCTCAGTGGAAAAGCCGCAGCACGAGTTGAGAGAAACCGATAATGGCTCCCAGGATACCGCCGAATACGTTGATCCAGCGCAGATGTTTCTGTATCACTATGAGCAGGAGCTTCTCCACCTGGACTACGTCGAGGTCGTTGATCTTGTCTATCACTAACTGACGCACATCGAAGCTTTCGATGAATGCGGGAAGTCGGGCATCGATGATTCGGATCAGCTGGGCGGACAGGTAGGCGCTGGCCCGATTTTGCAGGGCGGCCTCGATATGCAGCAGCTCTGCGATGGAATCCTGTTGATGCTCCTCGATGAACTTCTGGGAGAAGGAGATCACTTCCGCGGCAATTGCCTGGGAGGTCTCTTTCTTGGAGAGATAGGTCAGCACTCTGACGGATACGAACTCGATCGCCTCCTGCTCGGGGATCCCTAGATACCGGCTGAGAATCTCCCCCAAGGTACGCTGCTTCACCTTGGCCAAAATCCGGTCTATGGAAGCGGCGATCCGCTTTTGGGTCCCTTCCTCGGCGATTCGTGACAGCAGTGTATCCACCAGCGCACCGGCCACTCCCGGCCCTACAACCGAAAAAATCTCACGCGCCGGTTTCTTACGCCACTGGGAGAGGGCCCGCTTCAAGACCCCCTTGAGCCTTTCCAGTGTATCCGTATCGTAGGCATAATCATGCAAGGTTGCCATCGCTTCTTCGACGATCTCGGGCATCTTCTGTTCCAAGGTTCTGTCGAATTGCCCCGCAGAAATCAGGAAACGCTGCAGCACGTTCAGTTTTTCCAGGATGTCCCGCAGCAGTCGTTTGCCGCGGCTATTCATCTCCTCCCTGGTATCGTCTTGATTCAGCCATCGGAACAGGGAATCGAAAAGCGTGGGCAGCAGGGTAGCAACGAGATCGGTCAATACCTGGGTAAGCTCCACGGAGAGGAGGCTGCCCAACAACTGGTCCCCCCCACGACGCTGCTCCAGCCAGGTCTCGACGGCTTGGCTGATCTTGGTACGGCTCTCCGGATCGAAGAGTTGGGGGATCACTCTCCGTACCACCAGTAGTCCAACCTCGTTCCGCCCTATAAGCTCCCCCACCGGCTTCTCTCCGAGAGAGTGGACGACCCTGCTGAGGATGTTCCGGACTCCGTGGATGAAGCTGCGGGAGGAGAAGAAGCTGTACAGAGCTTCGGAGAGAAAGCCCTCCACCGAAGAGAAAACCAATTCCTGGTTTCCTCTCTGCAGCGTCGCCAGAGGGGTGCTGATGATATCGCCGAGCAGGGCGTCGATATTCTGTTCGAGCTTGTTCTGGAACCCTTCCGTAGCCAGCTGCCGACGCACCGCTTCCTCGGTGAGAAGCTCCCGGGAAACCATCTGACCGATGCTCTCGGCCAGCTGACAGCGCTGCTTGGGTATAATGCCGGGAGTCAAGGGCAGGCGCAGCCCAAGAACACGCTTTTCCGTAAGAGGGCGGAAAAGCATACGGATGGCGATGGCATTGGTAACGTAGCCGATGACGGCCCCCAGCACCGGAGGGAGAACCCACGGGAGCACTTCGGCCGGCTGAATATCCCTGAAGAAGCTGAGATCCATGGAACAGAGGTTACTCGAGCTCCGCAGCAAAGCTCTCGGCCTTGGACTTAGAATCCAATACCTCGAGGAAGGCGCCGAAAACCCATCCCCGCAACCCCCCGAAGTTTACCTGGAACCAGTAGGAGGATACATTGTCGATCGTCTCCTTGGCCTCGGTCCGGGTAATGATTTCCAGAACGGAACCCTGACGCAGATGGGCAACGATTTTTGCCTTCTGGAGCGGCTCCTCACGAAGGCGCAAGAAAGGCGAGCGGATCACCGCCCAGTCGGAGCTCAAGGTAAGCACCGGCGTGGGGGGTAGATCGATCCGTTCTACGGGCTGCTCCTTCTCACAGGATACGAGGGACAGAGGTGCTATACTTAGTACCAAGATCAAGACCGATAGGGTTGCGGTCGTAGTTCGCTTCATGGATTGCCCTTGATTGAAAACAAGATTCGCCTACATATTAACAACAATATGGTCAGAAAGACTACACTTCTTTTTTTCTTCCTAGCCCTTACCGCATTTCTGCCGAACCTTGTGAGCGCCATCGATGGACTTGCCCTGGGGCTAGGGACCCACGGCGGTGTAGCCCTGGCGGACGATCCCGTTGGATTCTCCCCTGATTTTTACACCCCTAAAGCCCAGGCACTCGGAGCCGTGACCGCGCTGCTCGATATCCCTCTGTTTGCTTCTCTTTCCCTCGGCTTTGGCCTGCAACTGCACACCACCACGGCATCGAGTCTGGCCGGAGGCTGGAGCTACCGACCCCACTGGGGCTGGGGATTGCGGCTCTCCGCCGGCTACGGGGTGCAACTGCCCGCCTCGTCGCGACCGCTGCAACTGGAATTGGGAGCCTCGGCCGGCGCATCCTTCAACTTCGACCGCTACACCTGGACGACGCTCCTTTTCTTCTACCCGGGAGTCTTCCTCGAACCGTACCTCGAGTTCTACAACCCCAAGAGAGAAAGGAGCAGCATCGCTTTGGTGCTGCCGATCGACTACTACTTCCGAAAAGACCTCGAGTTCTCCGGATCCATTGGAATCGGCGTTCTATGGAGGTATTTTTCAAAACGAAGGTGATGTTCCAAAGACGCACGGTTTCACGAGCTTTATTCCTCCTGCTATCTTCCCTGGCTGCACTGGCTCTGCTGTTTTCGCTGTCCGGCTGCACCCTGGAACTGGACTACGACAAATACGCGATAGTGTTCGGGATTTCCGACTATCCCGACGCAAGCAACGATCTAAACTACACGGACGACGATGCTCGTGACTTCACCGATTTGCTCATTGCCCAGGGATATCAAGTGATTCTACGGATTACCGATAACGGACCTCCCGCGATCAACGAGGCCTACGACGCTCAACTGGTAGCGGATTTCACCTATGTAGCTCAAAACGCCGATCTGAATGATCTGTTTCTATTCTATTTTTCCGGACATGGGTATCAGGACCCCGCTTCCTCTGGGACCACCGAAAACACATTCGATAGCGATATGTATGATGAAGCATTGGTGCTGGTCGACGATACGCTAAAC
>CAZBXU010000009.1:0-37767 GCA_964495755.1 uncultured Spirochaetaceae bacterium
CCGAAATGTTGGTATTACCAAGTACAAGGCAGAACAATACATCCGTCTTCTGGAGAAAGCTTTTCTGCTGAATCCCGTGTTTCCTGCGGGTACGAATGTCCTGAGAGAGCCTAAGGTGTTGATGTATCCTCCTGTTCGGCTGCTCTATCGGGATTACCCGGACGCTCTTGGCGGGTTGCGCGAGGATTTTTTCACTCTCATGTTGCGGATCCAAGAGGCGGAGTTCAATTATCTGAAAAGTACAAGGGGTAGCAAGATACCGGATTTTCTTGTTCGAGAGCGGGAAGGATCGATCGTCGTTGAAATTGGCGGGAGAGGGAAGGGGCATGAGCAGTTCAAAGGCCCCTCAGAGAAGAAACGGCTCATCCTCATGCATTCAGATCGTATCGACAAGATGCGAAAGCCTCTTGTTTTAGCAGGATTTCTCTAATTTGCCCCACCAGATGCTATGAGACACTACCAGCGCTTTGTCCACCGCGGCGCCAACTTCCGTATTTGTTCGACCCATCCGATGGTAATCCGCGGGGAGATCCGCAGGCAGCGGTTGGCCTTGGAAGCCTACATATCCAGACACCCCGATTTTGCCGCCGCCCTGGAACCGCTTGCGCTGTTGTCTGAAGCACCGGAGGTGGCCCGGCGCATGCAGGCGGCCTCCGCAGCGACCGGGGTGGGACCCATGGCTGCGGTGGCCGGAACCATGGCCCAACTGGCCGTCGAAGCGGCCAGGGCGGCGGGAGCCGGGGAAGCGATCGTGGAAAACGGCGGCGATATATTTCTGATTTCCCCCGAAGTTGTTACCGTGGCACTGTACGCGGGGAACAATCCTCTCTCAGGGAAGCTGGCCTTTCGCTTCCTCCCGGAGCAGATGCCCCTGGCGATCTGCTCCTCTTCCGGTTTGATGGGCCACTCCCTGAGCTTCGGGGACTGCGACCTGGTCACTGTCGTTGCTTCAGACGCCGCCCTGGCCGATGCCGCCGCGACCCTGGCCTGCAATCTTGTGAACAGCGCCGAGGACATCCCTCGAGTGCTCGAGCGCATCACTGTACTCTCCGGGATCTCTGGAGTATTGATCATCAAGGCGGACAAGGTGGGGATGGCCGGAGATCTTCCAGAGTTGATTCGCCACAGCGATCCAAACTTTTCCGGCAAGATTACTGCAGATGCCCGCAGCGGCGGACTCCCCTCCAATCACGTTTTTGTAACAGGTGAGCATAGTTCTTTCCGTTCTGTAATTAAAAAAACGGCTTGCCGAAAGAGGGGAAAAAAACCGCCTCAATAATTCTTTACCCGGACGAGTAATATATTCACCCCGGGAATTTAAGAAAGTGGCACGGATGTTGCAGATATATTGATGCCATAGGCGCACGACGTTTCATGGCATCCCACTTCTCCCAGTTGGCGATCGAGGGGAAACGGGCTGACTTTTGCAATGCTCAGGAGTTTGTCCTCACGCGTGCAACAACCCCCTCGGTCCCAACTTTTTTATTGAAATGTCTTCGCATCTACAGCCGATCAGCCTGCTCGGAGACTATCTGCCGGCCAAGGCGATAAAACTCAGAGTACACAGTAAACGCATCCGCCGATAGACCATGGCGTTCGACAAGGTCATCTCGAACTCTTCTGGCTCTCCTGTCTGCCGGATCCCGCCGTAGCTTCTGTTCCACCGCGAGAAAGCGGGGAAGAGGAAGGGCATTCGAAAGTACATCGAGGAGACAGCCCAGGTCCTGGACCGTGGCAGCCTCCGAATCGATAAGACGTTGAAGGTCGAGGTATTTGACCAGCCATTCCGATTCCAGCTCAAACAGATCGACAGCTTCTTTTCCGCAGCGATCATAGTCGGGAGCGCTTTTGGACCGGATTGCTTCGTGGATCCTGGTGAGCAGAGGATCATCAAGGCATTCCAACTCGCCGAGCCGCCGGGCGGCTTTGCCGGTCTTATCCTGAAGCAGGGGGAGGTTCTTTCGGCGAGATACGTATCCGGCGATGCCCAACCCGGCACCGCCTCCGATCATCAAGATTTCGTCGATCAGCGGCAGGGGATCGGGAAAAGTACAATTGATGATCCCCAGGATAAACATAACTGAACCCACCACGATCAATTGGTTCATCCGGGAGGAATACCGGGACGGCCCCTGGGTGCAGCAACGCTCGAGCTGGGCGGTGACGGTTGCCGCTGCTTCCTTCGGACAGCGGTCGAACTGACGGATCACCAGCTTGTCCTGTATCAGCAGATCGAGAAGATTTTTCGAAAGGTCGGTCGGGATCAGCACCTGGTAGCGAGACGCATCCAAAGACAGTGGTACGATGTATATGCATTTTGGCGCCACGAAGGGGCGGTACTCCGGATCGAAGCGCATCGGTCTGTATCTCATTCCAAACTCAATTAGAGGCAAATCCCAACCGGCTGTCAAGCCGAGGCCGGCCCCGATCCAGGACCGGGTTTGATACCAATTCGTCCTTTCCTTTTGCAGGCTCGATTAGTACATTGTTGATCGCAGTCTGCAAAGGTTGGATAATATATCGAGGAGGGTTTGCCATGAAGAAATGGCTTGTTATTCTGTTGATCGTGATGGTCGCGGGTTCGTTGTTTGCCGGATCGCCGCGGCATTCCCGAAGCATGGATCATCGCTCCATGGTGTGGATGGGGATGGAGATGGAGATGGAGGAGGAGTTGCTTAAGCATCAGCTGGAGGCGGTTCTTGCCGGAAAAGAGAACACCGCAATTGGAGATCTTACCATCGGCGAGGCGGAGGAACTGCTCGGCGAAATATCGATCGCCTACCAGAAATCGGCCTTCATCGCCAAGTCCAGGGCCATGTCCATGATGCTTCCCGGATTGGGGCAGTTCATGAACGATGATGTGGGGATGGGTGTCCTGTTCTTGAGCGCGGACCTACTCGTGGGTGCAGGGACCTTGCTCGGCGCCTACTTCCTGCTGCCTGACGAAATTCGGTTCAATCAGCTGAACTACTTCAACGATTCCTACGCCACGATCAAGGGTCGGTGGGAGGATCAGAGCTTCGCGGATTTTCTCCCCAGCATTGGTGTTTTGGCGGGGGGTGGGTTGATCCAGGTGGTGCTTCGGGGTGTATCCAGCAAACACGCCGCCAGGCTGGCGGAACAAAACATCGCCGAAGGAAAGATCACCTTCGAACCCAAGGCGTATATGCTTCCGGTCGGTCCGGGAGCAATGGGTTTCGGTATGGGATTGAAATTTTAGTAGGGCCAGAAGCTACCATGGAAACCCGACAATTTGGAAGTACCGGAGAATCCTTTCCCATCCTCAGTTTCGGAGCTCAACGCATCGTGGATGAGGAAGGCTGTAACGAGAACCAGGCCGTAGAGATACTCAATACGGCCATCGATCGGGGTATCCGCTATTTTGACACCGCCTGGATCTACTCCGAAGGCCAATCGGAGAAACGAGTAGGGCTGGTGGCGAAGGATCGTCGCAAGGAGATGTGGATCGCCACCAAAACCTGGGGGACAAGCCGCGAGGAGGCTCGCCGGCAGCTGTCCGACAGCCTCGAGCGGCTGCAGACCGATCAGGTCGATGAGTGGCGCCTGCACAACCTGCACAGCTTTGAACGGCTCGATGAAATGACGGCCAAGGACGGAGCCCTGCAGGCGGCAATCAAGGCGCGGGAAGAGGGGCTGGTTAAAAACATCAGCATCAGCGGACACACGGATCCCCAGATCCTGGTGGAAGCGCTGCGCCGTTTCCCCTTCGACACGGCCTTGGTGGCCGTGTCCGCCCTGGATCACTTCATCTACAGCTTCGCGGAGGAGTTCCTGCCGGTTGCCAGGTCGAAAGGCGTCGGTGTGGTCGGGATGAAGATTTTCGCCTATAAGAAGCTGGCGGAAACGGCGGATCGGGCCCTCCGTTACGCTCTGTCCCTGCCCCTTAGTACCGTCATCGTCGGTTGCTCGACTTTGGCGGAGCTGGAAGCTGATCTGGCCGTAGCAGAGAACTTTATTCCCATGACCGGTCCGGAGCGTCTCGAGTACTTCCAAGAGATTTTTCCCCTCGTGAAGTCGGAAAACATGCCTTGGAAAGCGGCGGAATGGGGTAATCCGGTCGAGTGGGGCAAGCGTAAGGAACCCTCCGGGCCGGGAATGTGGTCTTGAGGTCGGCCGGGGATTCTCAAGCCCAACAGGCAGAGTTCGGCCTAAGGTGTCGGCAGAGCGGTCCGGAGACACAGATGCGCATCACCTTCATGGCGGGCTACTTCTCCGTCACGATCCAAACGCCGTCCCATTTCTCGGGCGGGTCGGCACCGAGCTGCCGGGATTTCCTGATATAAGCCGCAGCCGGAGGGTCTTTCTCGGCGATTTGCGAAAAGGCTTCGATGGCACTCTTGAAGGTTCCCCGATAGAAAAGGTCAAGCCCTTCGGCAAATATGCGGTGGATCTCCTCTCTGTGCTTGTAATCATCCGGCAGGAAGGGTTCAAAAACCGTAACCGCTTCCTTGCGCCCTACAACAGCCACCCGGGACAGCTCCCGCACCGGAAACGCCCCCTCCAGACTATTGACCGTGTCCCGTGAGATCATCGTATACGTGCCGAATTGCTTGTTGATCCCCTCCAAACGGGCGGCCAGGTTCACCGCGTCCCCCAGCATCGTGTAGTCAAATCGGTTATGGGAGCCCATGTTGCCGACCACGGCCGGACCGGTGTTGATGCCGATGCGCATTAGCATCTCTTTGCCGATTCTGTCTTTGAATTGGGGCCGGAGTTCCGCCAGCCTGGCCTGGCAGCGGAGGGCAGCCCGAACCGAACGCACAGCATGGTCCGGCTGGTCGACCGGTGCGTTCCAGAATGCGATGATGGCGTCACCTTCGTACTTGTCGACCGTTCCGCCTTCCTCTTGGATGATGTCGGTCATGGCGGTCAGGTAATCGTTGAGCAGGCTGGTCAGCTCCTCCGGAGACAATCCTTCGGAGATTCCCGTAAAACCCTGGAGGTCGGAGAAAAAAATCGACAATTCCCGTTTTTCTCCCCCTAGTTTCAGCCGATCGGGATGGGCGATCAGCTGTTCGATTACCGTCGGGCTCAGGTACTGTTTGAAGGCGCTTTTTATGTAGCGCTTCTGGCGCCCCTCGGTAGCGTAGTTGAGCACTCCCGATCCGACCAGGGTGATCACCACAGCCAGCTCGACCAGGATCAGGGGCAACCAGGCTCCCCAGGAATAGGCGAGCAGGCTCAAGACCGGGGGGAGAGGCAGGAGCAAGGCATACACGGCAACGCTCATACCCGGTCCGGAAAAGAAGGTTGCCGCCAATCCAGCCAACGCGGTCAATAGGAGGGTCAGTAAGATGGCATTGACGTTCGATACATCCCTTATGAAATCGCCGGAGAGCAGGTTGTCCAGCATGGTAGCGTGCACCTCCACTCCGGGATAGACCTCCGATATCGGAGAGGGACGGAGGTCATAAAGACCGGGGGCGGAGAAACCGAAGAATACGAATCTATCCGCCAACAGCTCCGGATCCACCGTCGGCGTTTCCCCTGAAAGCAGTTGAACTTCGCTCTGAATAATGGCCGCCGCGCTGTACGTTCTGTGAGTCTGGGAGGGCCCGCGATAATTGATTATGGCATTGCCGCTCCTGTCGATTGGAACCGTCAGACGATCGATCACAAGTTCTTTTTCCCGGGTCTGGATCCTGTCTGTTCCCCCCTCTTCGATCAGGTAAGCGGCCAGAGCCGGTGAGGGAACCACGGTACTGTCAAAAAGATTGAACAAGGCTCCCCGCCGGAAGACGCCGTCGGGATCGGGGCGGCCGCTGACATTAGCAAGGTAACGGGCGGCGCGGGCGAACTCCGGAATGGGAAAAGTAGCTCTGGGAAACCCAACAGACTCCTGTAAATGCCCCGGCCAGCGATCAAGATCGAGGATGGTCACTCGAGGTTTCGGTAGATCCGGCGGCCAGGTGCCGGCGCTTCCCGTTTCCTCTCCCAGAAAGAGGGTACCAACAAAGTTGCCGAAATCAGACATGGCATCGGCCAGGGCCTGATCGTCATACACCCCGTATTTTGACGGTTCGGTAAACAAAACGTCGAAGATCAGCACTTTCACGCCGGCTCGTTTGCAGAAGCTGATTATGTAGCTGTACACCTCCCGCGGCCAGGGCCAGGAAAGCCCGTTCGCCTCTTGCGCCCAATCAAGACTATTCTGATCCAGAAAGATCAGGGCGATATCTTCGGTCGCCTCGGTCGGTCTAGCCAGCAGACGTACCCGCCAGTCCCAGGTCCGCGTCTCAAAACCGTCGAGCCCGCCGAACAGCCAGATCAGCCCCACCAGCACGGTGCTGCCCAGGGCTACCAGAATACCCTGCAGGAGCTTTCGAAAAACATTTCTACCACGAGTCACGATGGTTCTCTCGGATCATAGTTCGCCCAGGGCTGAGCGATAGCGGCTCTGCCTCTGGGGATAGACCGGTTGATTCCTTTCAATATTGGCTAATGTTTTTTCTATTTCCCTGATCCGGAGCTCCGGTTTGGGGTGGGTTTTGGCAAAATCCGATCCCCCCGGCTGCAATCGCTGATCCATGACCTCCAACATCTCTACCAGAGCCCAGGGGTTGTACCCTGTAGCCCGAAGTATCCTAACGGCCGATTTGTCCGCCTGGACCTCCGAGGAACGGGAGTAGCCGCTGTTGATCATGGTCGAGGTGATATCCGTGATGGAATCTCCAAAGGCGGTGGTGAGCTCCGCCATTTCATTGCTTCCCGCTATGGCAACTCCTGTTAGAGCTGCGCTGGTCAGTGCCGTGGTGATTCGCGAGGTTTTGATCGCCTTTAATCCATGTTTGAGCTCGATGTGTCCGATTTCGTGAGCGAGAATCGCAGCTACGGCTTCCTCGCTCGAAGCGCAGCGGAGCATACCCAGGCTGACGAATATCAGACCACTCGGTGTGGCGAAGGCATTGATCTCTTCGGAATCGAGGATGAGAAAGTGATACCCTCCGAAGGTTTCGGGCCGGTCGGAGACCAGGGATAGGGTCCGGCCAAGCACGTTGAGATAGTGGTTGGCCTTCTGGTTCGTATACGGCCTGTATCGATCCAAAACCACCGCGCCTACGGCCCGGCCGATATAGTACTCCTGTTCCGGTGTGATATCCTCAAAAGACTTTGCCACGGCGCTTGCGCTTTTGACGACAGCCTCGGCCTTTTCTTCGTCGGACATGCCGTTGCCCCCGCCCAGGGCGGAGCTTAAGATACTTAAAGTGCCTGAGGTGGTGCAGGCGGCAAGTAGGACGAGCAATCCCGCTACCAGGAGCATTCCGGTCAGCCTGTTCATTGCGCTCCTCCCTCATCGAGGATCAACGCTCCCGCCTCGACGAACAGCACAATCTCCTCTATAGAGACGGTAACCCGCTCCATTCGATCAACCATAGTGTAATCCAGATTGTTTTGCTGCTTGTATTCGGCTTCAACCTGTTCGTTGAAACCCTTGCCGGCCAGGGCAACCTCCCCACTGGAGGCGGATTGTTGGACATTGCTGTCTCCCGCTTGCAGCACAATGTTCTTTGTCGACAAGGCCGACATGTGAACCCAACCCTGCATGCTTTGCGCGCTTTGCGCGCCGGACAGGCTCACTCTTGCCCAACCGCTGCGCTCCTCCAGTACTTCCACTCTGTCTGTATATTGCAGCACGGTTACGATTCTACCCAGAAAGGTCGGGGTTGCCCGCAGCGGAGTTTCCTTAACCGACACGCTCATCATCTTCTCCGCCGCCAGGTTGCCGATAGCCAGGGCAGCGAGAAGGGCCGCTGCCATTAGAGTCGTTTTGTAAAACCGTCTCATCATCACCCTCCCTCTAACAGAGGATATGTCAAATCGACGGTTTTGTCACGCTACGATGGAGTGCGGACCGCTTTGTATTTTTTCAAACTCATATCTTTCCCCGCAGGGCTTCGATGTACTCCACTCCTATACCGCAGCAGCAGCCTATGATCTGTACTCCCTCGGACACCCAATTCCGGGCGAACTGAACCCACTCGTCGATCCAGTATTTGTTCGTTTCGCTTGGATCGGCAAGGTTGTACACGTAGTCCCGGCGGCCGGCCTCGGGGTAGACGGCAACTCCTCCGCCAGAAGCATATCGGGCTCGTGCCCGGTTTGGATCGCATCGGTTCTCTCATCTAGGTGACATTTATACCCCTTTATCACTATCACCGGAGTTTTGGGTCAGGAGGTAAGGTTGACAATCGCCGAATATTCGGGTCAAACAGATATAATGGAGTAACAAAGCTTGAACACAGCCGCAACCGCGGTAACGGGAGGATCGTTTGTATGAAAGATATAAAAGCTGGTTCTGTACAGTTCAATCACGCCCCTGGAGACAAGAAGGTAAATATCGAGACAATCCGTTCGTTTACGGAACAGGCTGCGAGTGCGGGCGTTCAGTTGCTCGTTTTTCCCGAGATGTGTATCACAGGATACTGGCATGTGCGAAACCTCGACAGGGAAGATATCGAAGACCTCTCAGAGCGAGTTCCGGATGGTCCTTCCACACAAAAGCTCGTAGAGCTATCTACAGAATACGGGATGACTCTTGGTGCCGGGCTCATTGAGCGCTCCAACGAGGGGAGGTTCTACAATACATATGTTGTGGCCATGTCGAACGGGCAGACCGCCCATCACAGGAAGCTTCACTGCTTTATCAGCGAGCACATGGATTCAGGCAGCGCATACACGGTTTTTGATATTCCCCATGGTGCACGCGTAGGTATTTTGACTTGTTATGATAACAACATTTTTGAAAATGTCAGAATTACAGCCCTAATGGGGGCGGAGATTCTCCTTGCACCCCATCAAACAGGTGGTTGCGATTCACCCAGTCCGCGCTGCATGGGTCTGATCGATACAAAGTTGTGGGAGAATAGGGACAAGGATCGTGCTGCTATAGAGGCGGAGTTTCGTGGCCCGAAGGGAAGGGAATGGCTTATGCGTTGGCTTCCCTCCAGGGCTCACGACAATGGAATGTTTCTTGTCTATTCCAACGGTGTCGGTCTGGATGATAATGAGGTTCGGACGGGGAATGCTATGATCCTCGATCCATACGGTGAGATTCTCGCGGAAACGTGGAAGGCAGAGAATGCAATTGTTGTCGCCGATCTCGAAGCGAGTCGCCTCCATATGTGCACAGGCTCCCGGTGGATCAGGAGCCGCCGTCCTGATCTGTACAATCCACTGACAGTTCCCACCGGATCAGAAAAGGACACCCGTTCTCTGCGCTTCGCGAGGCAGAAACGGAAGTAGTTGCCACGCTACGCACAGCAAGAATGGAAATTCTTTCCTTCCTCACCATACCGAATGTTTAGTATCTTTATCATCACCCGAGTGTGAGTCGGTTGGTAGCAGCAAAAAGCGTCAAATATTCGGGACGAACAGGCAACATGGAGCAGCAGGGTATGAAAACAGCCAGAATCGTAGTAATTTTCCTTGCGGGAGTGCTGACAGCCGTTTCCGTCTCGGCCCAGCAGGGAGCCGGGAGAGGCGGTGGGACATTCGGAACCGGAACAAGTTCGGAGTCTCCCATCGCTATCGCCCAGATCAGCCGGCAGTCCCACACCATTACGGTGGGCGGAAGGCTGGAGCCGCAGAGCCGGATCGTGCACAAGATTTCCTCGAGCGGGTACATTCAATCCGTTTCGGTACGGGAAGGACAGCTCGTGCAGGCGGGAGAGGAGCTCCTCAGCATCAAACGCAAAGACGATGTGATGGATCTCTATAAACCGGTCCCCCTCACCGCCCGGATTAACGGGCGGGTCTCGGAGGTGTTGGTTCAGGTCGAAGCCGAGGTCAACGCCGGCGATCCCGCCGTGGTGATTCTGGGGACTGAAGGGTATGTGCTGAAAGCGAACGTGAGCGACAAGGATGCTTTTAGGATCGACATCGGTCAGCCGGTTTCAGGCCTTACCGCCGGCGGCACGACGATCTCGGGAGTCCTGCTCAGCCGTTCCCAGGAGCCGGACTACTCCACGGGATTGTTCGAGCTGACCTTTCAGTTTCCCAACAGCCAGAGGGTGGACGTCGGGGAGTTTGTGCTCATCGATCTGCCCCTCGACCGGGTTCGGGGATTGTTCGTTCCCCGGGACGCGGTTGTTCGCCGCTACGGCAAATTCTTCCTTTGGGTCGTGAGCGAGTCTCAGGTGCTGGAGGCCCGGGAGGTCGTTCTGGGACCTGTGTTCGGGGAACTGGTGCTGATCAGCGACGGACTGCAGCCTGGAGAACGATACTTGAGGCGATTGACGGGCAGAGAGCGGGAAGGAGCACCTGTTGATGCACCGCGACAGTGATCGAGAGGCACGGATATGCTGAACGGAATATTTCGGAAAAAGACAGGGGTGCTTCTCCTGACGGTTCTGCTCTGCGCCGCCGGCATCTTCCTGATGACCCGGCTGCCGATCCAATTGTATCCCCAGACTCAGAGACCCCGGGTGCGAGCTACCATCAACCATGAAGGCATTTCTGCCGTGGATTTTTCCGGGGAATACGCGGAGGAGATCGAGGCGCGGCTGCTCGCCGTAGACGGCGTGGACATGCTCGAGGTGGAGTACGAAAACGACCGCAGCCGTTTCACGATAACCTTCGATTGGAAGATCGATCCCGAAGAGGCCAGGGCGGATGCGGATGCGGCCATGAACAGCATCATGAATCTGCTTCCCTCGGATCTTCGGGACAGCTACCGTGTGGGTTTCTTCTCCGGAGAGAATGCGGGATATCTGATCTTGGGCATTAGCTCCGCCTCGACCAGTCCGGAAGAGTTGTATCGAATCCTGAATACCACGGTCCAGCCGATGATGAGCGGGGTGGAGGATGCCGAAAGCGTCGAGATCTACAGGGTGGAAGATCTCGAGGTCGAAGTGACCCTGCGCCAAGCGGACATGCTGGCCTACGGACTGGACATCCAGGACGTGGAATCGGCCATGCTGGTAGGGTACCGGCCGGAGTCTGTGGGCCGTCTGGAGCAAGGAGAAACAACCTATAATGTACGGTTTCGCAGAGGGATCGATTCGGTCTACGACATCGGCAGCATCGTGATCGCCCAGAAGGGGAATGTCTCGGTTCGGCTGCGGGATCTCGCCGACATTACTATTCGATATGATCTGCCCTCCCGGGCCTTCATTATGAACGGAACCCGGGGTATCCGAATCACCGCCGCCCCTATTGATGGGGGAAACGTCCGCAACATGTCCGAGGATGTTCATGCCGTTTTGACGGCGGCCAAGGAGCAGGGGGTTCTGCCCGAAGATACCGTGTTCCAGAAGTACCTCGATCCCGCCGAATACATCAACCGCTCGATCCGCAACGTGATCCGGGCGGCTGCGCTCGGGGCGGCTCTGGCCATGCTGGTGGTGCTGTTTGGTCTCGGCGAGCTGCGCAACACCCTCCTGATCGGAATTTCCCTGCCGGTAACCCTGGTCTTGAGCTTCATACTGATGTACTTCTTCAAAGTCAGCCTGAACCTGATCTCTTTGGGAGGAATTGCTCTGGCCGTGGGCATGGTCATCGATTCTTCTATCGTGGTCATAGAAAACATCCATCGTTTCCGCAGGGAGGAGGCCCCGGTTCGGGGCAACGGGCATCTACGGGATCTGGTCATTCGCGCCGTGGATCAGGTGCGTGCACCGGTGATCGCCTCCACACTGACCTCCGTGCTGGTATTTCTACCCATTTCCTTCACCGCACCTCTGACCAATGCGATTCTCGGCGACCAGTCGCGCACCGTAGTATTTGCTCTGCTCATCGCGATGGTAGCGGCTCTGACTCTGGTTCCCCTTATCGCCTTTCTCTTCTACAGCATCAACCGAAAGCGGCACCTAGCCGATGCAGAACCCACCGCATCTTACAAGCTGCACGGGTTGCAGAGGCTCTCGACCCCTATGGTGGATTTCTTCAAGAATCTCTACAAAACCGTGCTGAGCGCCCTGATTCGAAGAAAGTGGGCTTCCCTGTTGTTCATGCTTTTCTCCTTCGGGCTTCTGGCTTTCTCCGTGATCAAGGTGCTGCCCCTGATCCCCAAAGAGATCATATCGGCGCCATTGAGCGACCGGGTCGTGCTCTTTTTCGGCAGCTCAGTGCTCACCGATCGAATCCAGATCGTCGAAGAGGTGATTCCCAACCTGGATGAACGCATCAAGGAGATCGCGGGGCAGTACGTGCTCAGCACCTACGCCGATGTGTCGGGGCGCTTCAACCGCTACTTCGTAAACCTGAGTAGCTCTTCGGTAGCCAACCAGGTTGTGGCGGATCTGCAGAGGGAGTTTGTCTCCGACAACGAGTGGTACTACAACGTCATGATGTGGGACCCGGCTCAACTGCCCCTGCCGCGGACTATGGACCTGCAGATCAGCGTGCACGGCGATGATCCGGCCGAAGCGGTTACCATCCTGGAACGGATTCGGGACCTGGTCAACGAAACGGAAATTTACGGCTGGGCCTTCACAGACCCTTCGACCAATTTCTCCGACGAGCTGACCCTGACGGCCCGGGAAGAGGTATTGGCAGGAACCCCTGAGTTCACGGAACGAGGCCTGCTCAGCCTGATCCGCAAAATTTTGGGAGGCACCGCCGCCATCGAGTTCGAAGAGGATCAGAACACCATCTCCGTTGCCGCGGCTTACCCGGATTCCCAGATCGAGGGTCGGGAGAAGCTGGAGAACTTCCTCCTTCCCTACCGGCAGGCAACCGTGCCGTTGAAGCATTTCTTCGATTTCCAGGAAACCATGGGGGTTTCCGGCATCGCCTCGGAGAATGGGGAGAGGATCTTCCGTTTGTATGCCCGGATGCCTCCGGGAACGCCAGCCGCGCGCCGGGCTGAATACGAGCAGCAGGTGCGGGATGTGCTGGAAGAAAAACTCGTGCTGCCCGCCGGCTATTCGATCACCTTCGACAACCCTCAGGAGGAACTGGACAATTCGATCCGCTCTCTGTTCGTTGCCCTGGTTGTCTCGGTGCTGCTGATCTA
Organism: uncultured Spirochaetaceae bacterium; assembly: GCA_964495755.1. GTDB lineage: Bacteria > Spirochaetota > Spirochaetia > SZUA-6 > DRHE01 > JAFGQJ01. The sequence goes on from CAZBXU010000009.1 coordinate 12,977, forward strand.
CCTGCTGCTTGCCTTTCAGTTCAACTCCCTCCGGATTCCCCTGGTGATCCTGGTGACCGTACCGTTGGGGTTTATCGGAGTCGTACTCAGTCTCTACTTGTTCAAATCCACGCTGAGTCTGAACTCCATGCTGGGCACGATCCTTCTCGCTGGAATCGCGGTGAACAATGCTATCATCATGATCGACTTCTATCTCAAGATCCTGCCGAATCACAAGGACAAGATCGACGCCCTGGTGGAAACCGCCGGCTTGCGCTTCACCGCAATCGTGATGACCACGCTGACCACCGTGTTTGGAATGCTGCCGATCGCCATCGGCATGGGGGAAGGGGCCAATATCGTGCAGCCCCTGGGCATCGCAGTATCCGGGGGGCTTGTCATTTCATCTCTATTCACCCTCTTCATGGTTCCGAGTATCTTGAGTCTGATGAACCTGAAGCCGAGCGCTGAAAATTCGAAAGTGGAAGCCTGAGTGAGAATAATGAAAAGAGCGGTTTTAGTGGTTGCATTCACAGCTTTAGGCCTGATCTGTCTTCAGGCTCAAGGGAAGCCCAATACAGTGAGTCTATCGATCGAGGAAATCGCCAGGCGGGCTCAGTCCCGGAACCTGGACATCCTCAAGAGTCAGCGGAGTGTGGAAAAGGCCCAGAAGGATCTTCTGGGGGAGCCGGAATTGATGGGCTCCCGTCTGTCCGTTGGCGGCGGATACACATCGGGGGGATCCGGGTCGAGCGGCTGGTACGGACAATCGAGCCTTTCCCTGCCTGTGACACCCCAGCTGTCCCTTGGGGGGGAGGTGTCTGTGGATGGTTTCCGGCAGTTTGGGGAAGAACTTACCCTGTCGGTAGCGCCCCTTGCGCCTGGACGACAGACCTATGCCGAAGAACAGAACTACAGGAACGCCGAGGTGCGGGAGCGCTACCTGAGGCAGAGGATCTACTTTGACGCTGAGCAGGCGGCCCTTAGCCTGCTGATCCGGGATATGGAACGGGAGCTGGCCCGCGGCACCGTGGAGCTGGAGCAGAAAAAATACGAGCTGGTTCAGCGCCAACAGGACTTGGGCGAAGCCTCGTTTCAGGATGTCCAGGACCAGCTGGTTGATCTCATCACCGCGCGGCAAAGCCTTTTCAACAGCGAGCAGAGATATCTCACCGGCTGGAAAACCCTGCAGCTTCTCTTTGCCCCGAGCGAGGAACGGATCGCCGTCGTCCCCGTGTCTCTCGATGAAGTGTTGGAATTGCCGGAGCTGCGAAGCATCGAGGCGGCGCGTTTTGAGGATGCCGAGCCGAGTTCCGAAAAATTGGAAAATCTGAGATTTGAGTTGGTCGCCCTGCAGGCGGAGTTGAAGGCTACACCTTCCTGGCAGCCGGAGCTGGAGCTGGCCGCCGGTGTCGCCTTTCCCGATATCTCCCCCAGCTTGAGCCTTTCTTTTAGTTTCTCTCCGGATCAGCTCAAACGGGATGAGCGGGATGAGCTGGCCGCGGACATCGAGGTCAAACGCATGGAGATCGCCACTGAAAGCTACACCGTGGAGCTGCAGAAAACTCTGGGCGGACAGAGCGTCGCGATCGTGGAGGAAGCTCTGGTGTCGACCCGGGTCCAGAAGGACCGGGACGGGATCGCCCTGCAGGAGGCGGAGCTGCTCTACCAACAGGGAAGGCGAACCACTTTGGAGCTGGAGCAGCTGCGGCTGAATCTGCGCCGAACCGAGATCCTCAGCTTCCAGGCCGCCGCAGAGGTCTATCGAGCCCAGGGAAACTACCTGATGTTGTTTGTCATCGATTGACCGGATAGCGCCCAAACTCTCGGGCGTAGCGGAACAGGGCGAGTACGTTTTCCGGCGGTGTGTCTGTTTGGACGTGATTCGCCGGCGCCAGTATGTATCCGCCGCCGGGAGCGAAGGCACGGATTCGCCTTTCCACCTCTTGCTGAACATCTTCCAAATTTCCCGGCAAGGCCCGCTGAATATCGATTCCGCCGTGAAAGCAGAGTTGACTACCGAACTTTCGTTTGAGCTCGAACGAGTTCATTCCTGTGGCCAGGGGTTGCACGGGATTGAGGATGTCTACGCCGATCTCTATGAAATCATCGATGATCTCGGCGACCGCTCCACAGCTGTGAAACCAGAGTTTGGCCCGGGGGGCTTTGCTTCTGATAAATCGGAATACCCGTTCTTCCGCCGGTTTCAGAAACTCCCGATACAGCTCAGGGGATACAAAAAGACTTGTCTGTGTCCCCAAATCGGAGGCGCGCTGCACCACATGGATGTACGGCCCTACCGCATCCAGATAGATGTCCCACAGGGCGATTTCGACTTCCACAACCCGATCTATGATAAAGTGGGCGATCTCCTTTCGTAGGCTCATGTCAACGAAAAATTCCTCGATAGACCTCAGGTAGTAACATCTCTCCAGGATGCCGCCGCCACCAAGTACCGATTTCGCTGCGAGGGCGTACTGCGTTTCTCCATAAAGAATTTCCGCCCGTTTTTTCAACTCGCTTAGGTCCCAGGGCACCTCCGGACACGGCCAGCGATAGGAGCCGAGGTCGTTCTCCGTTAGCTCTTTGAGCGGAAAGTGAACGGGGTAGGACCCTTCAGCACTCCAGACGATTCCCCAATCATCACGAACCGTACCATCGGGGTTTTTTACTGCCTTCGGTTTGTCCGGGGAGCTGAGCCAAAGATGACGAAAATCGATGTCCAGAGCTTTGAGGACCCGTTCGTCGTAGTAGTTGGCAGTGCTTCCGCTGCGGTACGGAGGTATATCCTCGTCGATGCCGAGCAGCTTCCTTACCTCAAAGTACAACGGGTCGACGAGAAGACTGCCGACGCTGCCCAGGTCTATCGGAACCCTGTCCGGCTCCTCATGCTCCAGAGTGCAGAGAACCCGCTCACGATGTGTCACGGCAACCTTGGCTCATCGTTTAGGGAGTTAGGATGACCCGCATCCCGTCTCGGGATTGCATAATAGTAAAAGCCTCTTCGATGTCCTCGAAGTGGAGCAGGTGGGTGGCCAGCTTTTCTCTGGGAAAGGAAGGTTTTTGCAGGATATCAAGTGCTCTGGCAACATGTTTAGCAGTCGAGTCGCTCGTTCCGAGAACGTTCAGCTCGCTGTAGTGAATCTTCCTGCTGTCGAAGTTGAGCATATTCATTCCGACCGGAAGCGAGGCGAACAGACAAATCCTACCTCTTTTGCGCACCAGATCAACAGCCTGTTCTTGGGCTGGCGCCGAGGGTGCGGCTACGATTACGCAGTCTGCACCCAAACCGTCGGTTTCGGACCGTACGATCTGGGCAAGATCCTCCTTTGTTGTGTTAACCAGACGGTCGCAGGTAAACTGTTTGGCAGCCTCGTATCGCTTGCCTTCACGCTGGGCAAGGATCGTCTTCTTTGCCCCGTATTCCTGGGCGACGAAGAGGTTCATGATACCCAGTGGGCCGGCACCGATAACGACAACTGTCTCTTGCTCGGTGATCCGGCAATTCTCTACACAATTAACCGCACAGCTAACCGGCTCAGCCAGAGCAGCGTGTTCGGGCACCAGACCGGGAGGCACCTTGACCACATGCCCGTTCTGTATCGCAGCCGCCGGAATGATCACGTACTCAGCCATGCCTCCCGGGTAGTAGAATCCCATGGGCTTTAGATCGACGCAGAGATTGTTCCATCCTCGACGGCAGTAAAAACACTGTCCGCAGGACACCGACGTGGCCATGACAATATGTATTCCAATGGATATTCCCCGCACCTTTTCACCGACTGTTTCCACTACTCCGGTAAACTCATGGCCCATGGTCACGGGGGGGTTCATTCTGGGATTTCCGCCATGATAGGTTTTGAGGTCCGATCCGCAGACGGCGCAGGCCTCGATTTTCAGACGAATTTCATCGGCCCCACAGCACGGAACAGGTATAGACTGCACCCTGACATCCTGCTTGCCGTAGTAAACGACTGCCCTCATAGTTTCCATAGCCTGCTCCCCGAGTTCAGGATAGAATAGTTTCTATCCGCTTTTGTTCCAACAGATGTAGGTACTTCTCCGGCACCGCCTCGTCCGTAATAACGGTGTCGACGTTGTCCAGTGAAGTTGCCTGGACGAGGGCGTTTCTGCCGAACTTGGAATGATCAGCTACGATGATGACCTGTTCAACCATGTCGACAATCTTCTGGTAGTAGGCTGATACCATATAGGGATAAATCGTGATCCCTTTTTCCTCTGTGATTCCTCCCGCCCCCGAGATCAGTTTCGTGGCATGCAGATCGTCCAGTTCTTTCAATACCATCGGGCCGGTCATTACGTAGTTCGGGTAGTCAACAATACCGCCGAGAAGAATAACTTCCACATTCGGTTTGTTCCGCAACGCCGAGACGATATCGATTCCATTGGTGATGATGGTAACGTGCTCGCGTGGGTCCAGGTTCCTCGCCACCGATATGGTTGTGGTTCCGTTGAGGAGAAAGATGAAATCCCGATCTTCAATAATCCGTTGAGTCGCTTTGCCGATCCTCTCCTTTTCTGTTTTGAATAATTTTTCCCTCTCGCGATAGAGAAAACTGGCTTCTTCTCGATCTCGTTGTTCGACGAGAAGTATTCCGCCCCGGGATTTTCGTATTTTTCTGCTTTCGGAGAGATAGTTGATATCCCGCCGAAGAGTGGTGAGAGAACTGTTGGTTAGAACTAGCAGCTCATTGATCTTTATGAAGCGCTTATTCTTCAAGGCATTCAGGATCAATTCTTGGCGTTCATAGGGTAGCATGGCTCAAATCTATCGGTGCATGGTACCTTGTGCCGCCAAAAAAGTCCATAATTTTTTTAAATAAAACTACTAAATAAACATGTAAAATCACTTAAAGGTAAAAATAATCCAAATATCTGTTGACGGTCTATCAGAGATCCTCTATTCTGGATCGCAACAGCCCTTTCAGGAGGGAATATGACGGGAAAACAGAGGGTGCTTCGAGCACTTCAGAGAAATGTGCCCGACGCAGTGCCGACCTTTGAGTGGGCGATTGATCGCAAAGTATGCAGGGCGATCACGGGAAGCGAGGATAGCTTTGATGCGATCGAACACTTGGATATCGACGCGGTGGTAGTGCGCCCGGACTATACAAAGGAGTACCGTGACGGTGGCGTCTATATCGACGAGTGGGGCAGCCGCAGGCAGGTCACCGGCGAGAGCTATGATGTCATCACGGAAAGCCCCATAAAAGACATCCGTGATCACGAGAAGTACCGATTCCCCGATCCTCATGCTGCCCACCGCTTTAAAACCCTGCAGAAGGCGGTAGAACGCTTCGGTGAAAGACGAGCCGTCATCCTCAATGTGCGGGATGTCTTTTCCGACATCCGCGATCTGGTGGGGTACGAAAATGCTCTAATCGCTCTTCTGGCAGATCAGGATTCCTATTCCCAATTGGTGGACAGAGTCATTGAATACAATAGAACGCTGGCCCGGATTGTGCGGGATAAGTATCAGATCAATATCTTGGCCACCACTGATGATATAGCGGATGCGAGGGGCTTGATCTGCGGTCCCGATCTCTACTTTTCCTTCTTGGGACCGAAGTTCCGCGAAGCCATCAGGGGATTCAAGGAAATGGGGTATTACTGTATCAAGCACTGCGACGGGAATGTCATGGAGGTGCTCGAGCACTGGATCGACTGCGGTGTGGACTGCATCGATCCGATTGATCCCAACGGTGGGATGGATATCGAAAAGATCAAGAAGAATTACGGCGAAAGGATCTGCCTCAAGGGCAATATCAACTGTGAATCGACGCTGGTTACGGGTACCGAAGAAGTTGTCCGCCGGGAAGTGAGAGAGTGCATCGATAAAGCGGGCCACGGCGGTGGGTTCATCCTATCATCGAGCAATACCATCCATTCCGGAGTTAGATCGGAAAACTATTTGGCCATGATCGATGCTCTGCGGCGTTTCGGAAAATACCCTCTAAATTGACGTTTTTCGGCTAATAATCTTGCTTTTTCTGTAGAAATATGTTGACAGATGAATATTTTCAGGCTAATATGGTTTTTTATAATATAATTTTGGTTTATGAAGAACCTTTATGAACATATTTTAATACTTATATAGTCCATTTTAAATCTCTACATAGCAAGGAGGAAAAAGGATGAAAGAACTATGGAAGAGAAATGGTATCATTCTAATCTGCGTGGTGCTGCTGTTATCGTTCGTGCTGGTCTCCTGCGGCGAGAAGAAGGCCGCCGGTACAACGGAAGCGGCAGAGGAAGCAGCCGCCCCAAAAGAGAAGCGGCACTACTACTACATCGGAGCCGTTAACGCCCATCCGTACTTCCTCGATGCCTTCCTCGGGGTTGAATACGCCAAGAAGAGGCTCGGTGTGGATGTTACCGTGCTTGGTCCCAACGACTATGACATGACCGCCATGGTTGCCGCCATAGAGCAGACGATTCCCAAGAAACCCGCCGGGATCTTGACCATGTGTTGGGACTCCACTCCGGTTCCGGCTATCAAGAAAGCCATGGCCGCGGGCATCCCGGTCATCACGATGTTCACCACTGTGCCGGACACAGGTGCGCTCTGCTACATTGGCCTGGACAACTACCAATCCGGAGTGGTGACGGGTCAGGAGCTGCTCAAGCGCGGCGGAACATCCGGAAAGCTGGGGATCATCATGAACGCCGGTGCATCGAATACGGAGGCTAAGAAAGCCGGTGCTCTGGCTGCCCTGGAAGGTAGCGATTGGGAAGTCGTGGTTCAGGCTGAAGACAAGGCGAATACCGAAGTAGCCATCGAAGCGGCCAAGTCCATGTTTAACGCTCATCCCGAAATGACGGGCATCCTCGGTCTGGACTCCAGCTCCGGTACCGGGATCGGCAGGGCCATCGAGGAGCTGGGTATTGACGCCAGCAAGGTGACCATCGTAGTGCATGACCGGGAGGATGTAACCCTCGAATACATCGACAAAGGCATCATCGACGCCACCATCGAAGCAAAAACCGCGTTGCCTCCCTATCTGGCAATCAGTCTGCTGGAAGACTATCACGATAGAAAGCAAGCGGAGGATATACCTATCAGCGCCAATAACTGGGATTCCGGAGTAAAATCTCTCCCCCGCTTTATCTATGTTGGGGCGGTGATTATTGACCAGGACAACGTCCAAAACTTCCTACGGAAGAACATGCCCAAGTACTAAATAGTACCTATCTACACCGCGGTCTGATCTGATTTGGGCCGCGGTGTATTTTTTCCCGTAACGTTATTCAGACTGGGCATGCTACAATAGGACTCCAAAAGCCTAATCTGTAGCAGACAGCGCTGAGGGATCGGGTGGAAGGGAAATGATCGGCTGAAGGGAAGTAGCCATGGCGGTTGAGGAAATTCTAAAGATAGACAGTATCGCCAAGAGATTCGGTGTGGTGGAAGCCTTGAAAGATGTGAGCTTCTCGATCAATCGGAGTGAGATTCACACCATTCTGGGTGAAAACGGCGCGGGCAAGAGTACTCTGGTGAAAATCATTAAAGGAGAGCTCAAACCCGATAGGGGCAGGCTGTTTTTCGAAGGTAAAGAGGTCACGGTAATCGACCCCCTGTACGCCAATTCCATAGGGATTACCATGGTGCACCAGGAGTTGACGATTTTTAAGGACCTCAATGTAGGGGAGAACATCTACCCCAACAATATCTTTAAAACCAAGCTCGGCCTGATCAACAAGAAGGAGTTGCTAGAACAATCCCGTCGGCAGCTTGCTCTGTTTCATCTGGACATTGAACCGTCCGAGAAAATAGCCAATCTGTCGGTGGCCGAACAGCGCATCGTTGAGATTCTGCGGGCTACAGCGTTGAAGCGGAAGCTCGTGATTCTTGACGAGCCGACCTCCGGACTCAATGAAAGCGATGTAAGAATCCTGCTCGATCTTATCAAGCGGTTAAAGAGCGAAGGGATTACCATTGTCTACATATCCCATCGTATCCCCGAGGTGCTCGAGATAAGCGACAGGATCACCATTCTGAAGGACGGCAACTACGTCAGTACCGTGGAAAAGGAGAGTGTCAGCGAGGCTGATTTGATTCGGTTGATGGTTGGCCGCGAGGTGGAGCTGCTGTACTCCAAGAAGCGGAAAAGCACGAAGATCGTGGAGCAGGCATACTTCGAAGTGAAGGATCTGGGCAAGGAGAACTTCGTGCAGCATGTCAGTTTCGAGCTCTTCAAGAACGAGATTCTGGGCATCTACGGGCTGCAGGGATCGGGAGTGGAGAAGCTCTCCCAAATTCTTTTTGGACTTGACTCCTACGATTCAGGTTCGATACGGATCGAAGGCAGGGATATAAAAAAGCACCATCCCGACCAGATGATGCAACACGGTTTCATCTACCTCAGCAACAACAGAAAACAGGCGGGATTGTTCTTCGACATGAGTTCGGCGGAGAACATGGCCTGCCCGGTACTGGACAAAGTTTCGAAGAACAAAATCCTGAAGCGAAAAGAGATCCGGAGGTACACTCAACGGTTTGTCGAGCGATTCAACATAGTCATTCCGGATGTGAAGACCAAACCGAAGAACTTGAGTGGCGGCAATCAACAGAAGCTCATGTTTTCGATCTGCTTGGGAACATCTCCCAGATGCGTCCTTCTCAACGAACCTACCAGGGGAATTGATGTCGGGGCCAAGGCGGAGATCCACAAATTCATCTTAGGTCTGCCCGACGAAGAGACCAGCGTTATCGTATTTTCCTCGGAATTACCGGAACTTATGAGCCTCTGCGATCGTATCGTTGTTATGAAGAACAACACGGTTGTCGAAGAACTGACAGGTGATGATATCGAAGAGGAAAGAATCATGGCACTGGCGGCGGGGAGTTGAGGGCAAGATGACTGAAGCTGGAAGCAAAATCGGAAAAGGCTTGAGAAATGTCAACTTCGGTCAGTACTCGATCTATATCGTCACTGTTATCACCTTTCTTTTTCTATCCCTGACGAGGGAAAACTTCTTCCGCTACACGAATGTCTACTCCCTCCTGTTCGGACTGTCGATGGAGTTTCTGCTCATAATAGGGATTACACTGCTGTTGATCATGGGAGAGGTCGATCTTTCCATTGGATCGGTGTACGCCTTTGCCGGAGTGTTTACAGGTCTGTTGGTCTACGAGCTCGAAATACCGCTGATCGTCAGTATAGTTATCTGCTTGACAGTCACCGGTGCCATCGGTTTCGTGAACGGCTTTCTCGTCGTGCGGTTCAGGGCGAACTCTTTGATGATCACCATTGGAACGATGATTTTTTTCCGGGGGCTTACTGATGTACTGATCAATTTCCTTAAGGGGATCACCTATCCGTATGAATATCGGGCAATCGCTAATTTCAAGATCTTAAATGTCAATTTTACGATCTTTCTTATGTTCATTGTGATCATCGCCCTGGAATATTTGCTGATCAACCACTCTTCCTTTAAGAAGCTCTACTACATCGGCGAGAACACACTCTCAGCCAAACTCTATGGCATTCGTGTAGATCGAATAAAGCACACCATATTCATCGTGACCAGTATGACCGCCGGAATGGCGGGGATCCTCGGGGCTTCGCGGAGCGGCCAGACGGTTTGGAACACCGGTCAGGGCTTGGAGTTTAAAATGATTACCGCTGCCATCCTTGGAGGTGCAAGTCTTTTCGGAGGCAAGGGATCGGTGGTGAAATCTCTTTTCGGCCTGTTCCTGCTGACCATCATACTCAATGGGCTGATCATGTACAGTGTTGATCCGGTCTGGACGGATGTCGTGGTCGGCACAGTTTTGATTCTGGCCATCGTGTTCGACACCCGGATCAACAGAGAGAAACTGGTGTATTGACGAGGGTATCAAAGGCCATGAAGCAAATACTACTACGAATTTTGAAGACCAAAGAAATCGTCGTGATCGTCATTACAATCATCATGTTTCTCATCTTGAGCATCGGTGCCTCTTCAACCTTTCTTACCATTATCACCTTTGAATCCCTCCAGGCCAGCATTGCCCCGAATGCTATCGTTGCCGTAGGGATGATTATCCTGCTGATAAGCGGTGTGTTCGACCTTTCGGTGGGCTCGGTAATGGGTTTGTCCGGTGCGATCACCGCTCTTGTGCTCTCCCACGGTCTGCCCGCCATTCCCGCCGTTTTCGTAGGTCTCGGCGTCGGTCTGGGATTCGGATTCATCAACGGATTTCTCGTTGCCTTTGGCGGGGTGAATCCCCTGATCGTCACCATCGGCACGCTCTACATAGGCAGGGGCCTGGTAAATGCCGTGATGAGGGGGGAGCTGCGCTACGGCATTCCTATAAAAAATCAAAGCTTTCTGGTTCTGGGGCAGGGGATGACTTTAGGCATCTACAATATGTTCTGGATTATGTTGGTTGTGTTGATTCTTGCCCAGTTTATCACTTTGAAAACGAGCAGGGGCCGACGCTTGTACTTCATCGGCAGCAACTACGAAGCGGCACGGCTGGTGGGGATCAAGGTCAAACGAACACGGCTGTTGACCTTTATGCTGAGTGGATTCCTCGCCGCCATGGCTGGTGTTCTGGCCACCTCCCGGTTCGGGATCTCTTCGCTATACCTGGGCGTCAACCTCGAGCTGAAGATCATCATCAGCTGCCTGCTCGGTGGTGCCAGCATTGCCGGTGGACAAGGTTGGGTGGCCGGCTCATTTTTAGGGGTCATTTTCCTTGCCCTCATTGTCAGTGTGTTTAACATTTTGGAGATCAGTCCCTACTGGCAGAACATAATCGTCGGAATCATATTGGTCTTCATTGTATCTCTGGACGCCTATCTGGTAACTAAACGAAAGAAAGCACTGGGAGAAATTTAGGGATCGAGCTCATCTCTCTGACAAAGCACATTCTAAGAGAAAGGTTATCACCTTGAAAACATCCTATCTAATCGGCGTTGACGTGGGTGTGAGTTTTGTAAAGGCCGGGGTCTACGATACGGAGGGCAACTGTCTGGCCGCCGCCCAGAACTCTTCCCCCGGGGAATACCCGGAACCTGGAGTTTTCATCCAGAGTAATGCGGATTACCTGAGTGCGGTTGTGAAGACCTTGCGCGAAGCGGTGGAAAAATCCGGTATCGACAGCGCTGAAGTTGAGGCCGTAGGAATGTCCGGGGCCATGGGCGGGGCAACGGGGATCGATAAGGATTGGAACGTGGCTCTGGATTGGTCGATTATAACCGATACCCGCTACTATCCCTACGTTACCCGCATGCAAGAAGCTGTGGGAGAGCAGATCCTGCGGCTGTCGGGAACGAATTTTCCTATCTTCGGCCCAAAGCTCTTATGGTGGAAGAACGATTTTCCCGATGCCTACAAGAAGGTTCGCAAGTTCATGTTTCTCGGCGGTTACCTCATCGGTACACTCTGTTCTATTCCAATCGAAGATACCTTCGTGGATCGAACCTTCCTGCAGATATCCAGTCTTGCCGACATTGCCAACGAGAAATGGTCGGATGAACTCTGCAAGGCTTTCGAGATCGACGACGAGCTTTTGCCGCGGATCGTGGATTCCTACACTGTTGTGGGGAAGCTCTCGCCCAAGTATGCCGATGCCTGCGGGCTGACCGCCGGCACACCCTTTGTGGCCGGTGCCGGAGACAAGCCAGCCGGGTCTATCGGTTCGGGATTGGTCGAACCGGGGATCCTGATCGATGAATCCGCCTCCTTTGCTGCGCTGAGCTTGTGCGTCGATAGCTACGCACCGGACGTTACCTACAAAACACTTGAGAATATGCCTTCCCCGATCAGAGGCCACTATTTTCCCTGGTTCTACCTCATCGGCTCGGGGGTAACCCACGCTTGGTTCAAGGACAACTTCGCAGGCGAGGTAAAACTGAAGGCGGAACAAGATGGTGTGTCCGCGTTCCAGTATCTCGATGAGGAGGCAGCCGCCGTACCGCCGGGCTCAGAGGGTTTGCTCGCTCTTGGATTGCTGGGCGGCAGAGGGTTTCCGAGCGATCCCGACATCCGGGGGACATGGATCGGGCATACCTGGAGTCATAAAAGGCAGCACTTCTACAGAGCGTTGTTGGAGAGCTTTGCCTACGAGTATGCCTGTGTGCTGAATGTGATGAAGAAGACCTATCCCGATGTCACCCTCGATGAAGTCAGGATCATAGGCGGCGGGGCTCAATCAAATCTCTGGAATCAAATTAAAAGTGATGTCATGGGTTTGAAATATGCCAAGCTGAGTCGTAACGATTTCGCCCTGCTTGGAGATATCATCATTGCCGGTCACGCCGTGGGTGTGTATGAAGATCTGAAAACGGCCTGCCGCCGGTTCGTCCAAGAAACCGAGGTGTATACTCCGAACCCTGAGAACCATCGTCTCTATGAGGGTTACGTTCGCTACTACTCCGGTGTGTTCGACAAGGTGCGTGGGATTTTTCAGGATCTGCAGAAGATGGGTAAGTAGTGCGTCCACAGAACGTTGGGAGGCGCCACAAAATCGTCATAGTGTAAACGATAGAGATCGAAGTCGAGTTGCATGGGGGTTGGATGGATCTGCATTTAAAAAACAAAGTTGCCCTGGTTACCGGTGGCTCCCACGGTCTGGGGGCAGCCGTTTGCCTGGGGCTTGCCGCGGAGGGGGTGCGAGTTGCCATCAACTATAGAAGAAATCGGCAGATCGCTTTGGAGCTGGTCGAAGAAATTCACAAAAGATTCCAGGTCGAGACGGCGGCTGTGGAGGGCAGCGTAGCGGAGAGAAGGCAGGTTGCCGCCATGTTTGATCAGGTGGAGGAGCAGCTGTCTGCGGTGGACATCCTTGTTAACAACGCGGCGGTGTGTCCCACCTCGTATGTCAAAGACACCACGGAAGAGGATTGGGACAGTACGATTCGAACGAACTTGAACGGTGCCTTTTACACCTGTCAGGAAATGGTCAAACGCCTGTTGGATTTAGAGAGGCCGGGTAGGATTATCAATGTCTCTTCGGCGGCGGCCTACCTTGGCTCAACCTCGGGTCGGGCCCATTACGATGCCAGCAAGGGCGGCATCATCTCCTTTTCCATTTCCCTGGCCAGGGAGGTGGCTCAACACGGTATTGCTGTCAACGCCGTAGCGCCGGGATTGATGATGACCAAGATGACTGCCGAGCGTTTTGAAGCCAACAGGGACAAGTACCTGAGCACCATACCGCTGCAACGCTTTGGGGATATTGAGGAAATAGCGAATGTTATTGTTTTCCTTGCCTCAGACAGGGCGAGTTACATGACCGGTACAACGGTAAATGTAAGTGGCGGACTTCTGATGGGCTAAAGCGAGCCCAGGGATAATGAGAGATGCACAAAAGGGATGAATGAATGAGCAATGATTTGAAAAATAAGGTTTGTGTAGTTACCGGAGCGGCTCGAAGCATTGGACTGGCTCTGGTAAAACGGTATGTAGAAGACGGTGCCAAGGTGGCCATGATCGATATCAATCCTGCCGTACAGGAGGAAGCGCAGGCGCTGGCCGCTTCCGGTGCTGCGGCGGTAAGATCCTACATCCTCGACATCACCGATCGGGAGGCGGTCTTGGGCTGTTTCGAGGAGATAGAGGGCGAACTGGGCCCGGTGTACTGCCTGGTCAACAATGCCGGTCTGGTGGATCAACGACCGTTTGATGAAATTACCGCAGAGCAAATGGATCGGATGATGCGGGTAAATGTGCACGGCACCCTGTACTGTGTACAGGGTGCGTTCAGGAGCATGCAATCTCTCGGTGACGGACGAATCATCAATTTTTCCTCGAAGTCGGGGAAGACCGGTTCGGCTCTCATGGCTCACTACTCTGCGGCCAAAGGCGCGATCATTGCCTTGACCCACGCTCTGGCTTTCGAGCTGGCGGAGAAAAATATAAAAGTGAACTGCATTTGCCCTGGTATCGTTCAGGCTACCGGGGTGTGGGAACAGGTAAGCTCGGCCTATACGGAGAACTTGGATCTACCCGTAGAAGAGGTAGTAAAAAGATTCACAGCCAAAATACCGCTGGGCCGCCTTACCGTTATCGAGGATGTGGTTTCCTTTGTGCACTTTCTCACGGTGAGCGGGGATTACTGTACGGGCCAGGCGTTCAACATTACAGGAGGACGGGAAGTCCACTGAGGCAACATTTTTAAAGAAGGAATCTATCATGCTATTCAACGGTGGGTACCTGGGCAGAATTTTACGAATCAACCTGACAACCCGGAAATCGAGCTTCGAATCAGTAAATGAAACTGAGGTGCAGCAGCTTCTCGGCGGACGGGGACTGGCGGCCAAATACTACTACGATGAGATCGGTCCTGATGTACAACCCCTTTCGGCGGAAAACAAGCTCATCTTCATGACCGGGCCGCTGACCGGAGTCCGTCTGCCCTCCACACCCAAGTTTCAGCTGGCGACTAAATCCCCCAACACAGGCATCTACCTCTGTGCCAACAGCAGCGGACAATTCGGGCCCTATCTGAAGAAGGCCGGCTTTGACGGCCTGATCATCGAAGGCCGGGCGGAAGATTGGACCTATCTGCAGATCATCGATGATCAGGTGAGCTTTCATGAGGCTGGGCCTCTGCAGGGCCTGGGTAACAGCGAAGCCCAGAAGGTGCTGAAACATAGTATAGAAAAAGGCAGCGCCTCAGCCCTGACGATTGGACCGGCAGCTGAAAAGCTGGTCCATCTGGCCTGCATCAATGTTGATGCCCGCTTCTTCGGCCGCGGCGGCGCCGGTGCGGTCATGGGTTCTAAGAAACTCAAAGGGATCGTGATCCAGGGAACAGGGACGGTTCCCGTGGCTGACCCCGAGCAGGTTCAGAGGATTTTCAAAGACGGTGTGGCTATGCTAAAAGACAGCCGGGCTTCCCATACAAAGTATGGTACCGCCCAGTTTGTTGAAGTCCTGAATGATCTGGGCTGCGTGCCGACGCGAAACTTTCAGAGCTCCTACTTTGAGGGTGCCGATAAGGTGGACGCCCACGCCATGGTCGAGCACTACAAGGAAAAAAACTCCGCCTGCTACATGTGTACGATCGCCTGCGGTCAGGTAAACAGGGTCAAGGAGGGCCCCTTCGCTGGCGCCAGGGCCAGGACCGAGTATGAAACCGTGGTGATGCTGGGACCCAATTGCGGGGTGGACGATTTCGGAGCTATCGTTAAGGCCGCCGAACTGTGCGACGAGCTGGGAATCGATACTATATCCACCGGGAATGCGGTTGCCCTGACCATGGAGCTGTTTGAAAAAGGGCTCATTTCCGAAAAGGACACCGGCGGCATCGAGATGCGTTTTGGAAACGGACAGGGGATGATTGACCTGATCCGGATGATTGCCGAGAAGCGGGGCATCGGCGCTCTTCTGGCCGAAGGCATGAAGAGCGTGCTTGAGAAAAAGCCGGAGTGGCGTCCCTACATCATCGCGGTTAAGGGGCTTCCCTTTGCTGCCTATGATCCGCGGGGATTCCACGGAAATGCACTTACCTTCGGTACGGCCAGCCGGGGAGCCTGCCACAATGTGGGCGGTTGGACCGTACGGCACGAGTTGATTTCCAAGGAATACGACAGGTTTGCCGTCAAGGGGAAGGGAAAGCTGGTCAAAACGATCCAGGACAACCGGGCTTATGTGGACAGCCTTGGGGTTTGCACCGTAGCCCGCAGCTCCATGGGTTTTACAGACAGTCCCAAGGGAAAAGTGTTGGAAGCGGTCACCGGCCACGATTTCACCCCCGAGCTGCTGGAGATCGGCGAAAGAGTCTACAACCTGGAACGAATCATCCTGAACCGGGAGGGAATCAGGCGTGATGACGACCAGATACCCGATCGGATTATGAAAGACCCCGTACAGACAGGGCCCTGCAAAGGCAAAGTGGTCACATCGGAGATGTATAATACCATGCTTGATGAGTACTACGCCGAGCGCGGCTGGGATGAGGACGGTCAGGTGAAAAAAGAAACTCTGGCCGCCCGCGGCTTGTTGGAGCTGTTGAATCTTCAGGATGAGTGAACTATTTGGTAGGACACGGCGAGAGAGTCCGGAATCCGAGGGCCTTCACATCGTGGTCAAATACATGGTCAATCTCAGGGAGAGGACGGGAGCAAAGCAGGAGGAACTCACCCTGCCCCGCGGTGTGACGTTGCGAGATGTGCTGGATCAGCTCAACGAGCGGCACGGCCTGGGGCTGCCCGACGGCTCGACGATGATCGTAGTAAACGGTCAAGGGTGGAAGCAGCTTCCGAAAGGTCTGGGCCAAGAACTCGTCAGCGATGAGCGGCTAAGCTTGTTTCCCCCGATCATGGGGGGGTAGCCACTTTCGGCTGAGTCAGGAATTTTAACGCTGTCTCGAGCATATATCATTGGAATACACGAGGAGAAGGATGAAAGCAGCAGTTTATCTTGGGGGTCCCCAAAATATAGCGGTACAGGAGGTTCCCAAACCGGAAATACAGGAAGGAGAAGCCCTTCTAAAGATCGGTGCCTGCAATATTTGTGGAGTGGATCTTCGCACCTACAGGCATGGGGACAAGAAAATCGAGCCTCCCAGGATATTGGGGCATGAGCTTTCCGGAACCGTTGTAGAGCTCAAGCATCCCGACGCCGGTGTCAATGTAGGGGACCGGGTGATCATGTACGTTGTGCTTCCCTGTGGAACCTGTGTGTACTGCAAAAAGGGGAGGGCTAATCTCTGCGAGACTCGTACCACTATAGCCTACCAGCACGACGGCGCCTTTGCCGAATACATGCGGGTACCGAAGCAGGCGGTTGAAAACAGACATCTCATCCGCATCCCGGATCAGGTCAGCTTTGAAGAAGCGGCTCTGACCGAACCTTTGGGCTGTGTGATCAATGCCCATGGCAGGTTGAACATAGGCATCAAGGATACCGTGGTGGTGATCGGTGCCGGACCTATCGGGCTGCTGCACGGGGTGGTCTCGAAGATCGAAGGGGCCAATCACGTCTGTCTGATGGATGTCTCAGGGCAGCGGCTGAAACTGGCAGAGCAGTTCGCCTTCGACTCCTACGTTCAGGTTACCGACGAGGGAACGCATATAAAAACGGCTCAGGCCTTGAATGACGGGTTGGGACCGGATGTGGTTATCGTAGCCTGTGCCGCGGCCCAGGCTCAGATTGATGCCCTGGAGATGGCCGGCAAGATGGCTCGGATCGAGTTCTTCGGCGGATTGCCCAAGTCCAATCCCATTGCCAACCTCAACACGAATCTCATCCACTATAGAGAGCTGGTCGTTTCCGGATCCTTCTCCTCCAAAATGGAAGATTTTACTGCGGCGTTGCGTTTGATTGCCAGCGGTATGCTGCCGTCGGACAAGATCATTACCCACCGGGTGGCCTTAGCCAATTTCCTGGAGGCTTTCGAATATATCCAGTCGGGCCAGGCCATCAAGGTCAGCATCCAGCCGGAGTGAAGGGGAGGGAAATCGAATGCTGTTGTCACCCCTGCAGGCGAGAAAACTTGTGAACCACTGCATCGAGGAGAAGTGCGCCCTCCTGGCGGTGAATGCAGACAGCCCCGCGGCGATCTACGATTGCCTTACTGCAGCCAAGGAGCTGGATGCTCCTATCGTCATAGAGACCAGCTTGTGGCAGCTGGAAGGCATCAGTTTCGGGGCCGGCGATGCCAAGCGGGGACTTGCCCTCTACTACGCTCATATCAATTTGCTGGCCAATTCAGAGGAGTTCCAGCAGGTGCCCGTGCTCCTGCACACCGATCACATCCGCGGATCCCGGGCCCAGAATATACTGTCGGAGGCGATAAAAGGTTTTGCCTTCGAAGCCGACAACGCCGTGATCCGGCTCAGTCCAACGACCATCTCCCTCGATGCTTCGAAACTAACTCCAAAGGAGAATATCGATCTTCTCTGTTCTCTGATCGAGGTGTCTGAATCCTGCGGTCGCCTGATCACCTTAGAGATGGAGGCAGGATTGGATGGCGGGCTCACCACACCGGAGGAGATCGAATCCTTGATCATGGGTGTGGAAGGAAAACACCCCGAGTATGTCGTTCTGTTCGCTCCCGGCCTGGGGAATCGTCATGGATTCAGCAAGGAGGGCTATCCCAGCTTTCGGCCGGAGAACATCTCCGCCGCAGCTTCCCTGTTGGAGCAGCTCACCGGTCGAAAGATCGGGATTGTTCTTCACGGTTCTTCCGGATTGTCGGAAGCCCAGCTCCGGGAAGCGGTAGTCCACGGGCTGACCAAGATGAACTGGTCTACCGACGGGTTGATCCTGCGTTCTACCGCAACCCGAGAGTATTATGAGTCCCATGGGGAGCAGCTGGTCCCGGGCCATTCTGATTTCAAGGAGTCGGCCATGGACAACGGTGTGGGGCGTTTTGTTTCAAAACGTTTTGTACCGCGGATCATGAGCCTGATCGAGCTTCTCGGCGGGGCGGGCAAGGCCGCAACCTTTATGGCAGCACTATAGTACAACCTGAGGATACCCTATCCCCTTTCCTCCCTCACCCCCGCTGCGGCTGACATCGGCTCTGTGATTCCCGTTTCCAGCCTGCGTCCGGTAGCCACCGCCCAGACAGCCCCCAGCACAGAACTGAGCAGGTTCCCCAGGGACAGTGCCGACCAGATCCCTTCGATGCCGATCGCCCGGGACAGCAGCAGGGCCAGTGGCATGGCAAAGAGGATGATGTAGGAAAAGTTGATCACAAAGGCGGTGAAACCTTTGCCTAGACCCTGGAAGAAGCTGGTAAGGATGAAACGTGCCGCCAGGAAGGGAAAGCCGAGAGCAAAGATCAGCAGCATGCTCCTGCCGATGCGGATGACTTCTTCCACATCGCTGAACACGCGGACGAAGACCCCTCTACCGGCGATCATGACCAATGCAAACCCGCACATGAAAGCGACGCAGAAGAGCAGAGATTTTTGGACCACCGACTTCACCCGCTGAAATTTCTGAGCTCCGAAGTTTTGACCGATCATGGTCAGGGTGCCTTGAGCGATCCCGATGATCGGTAGAATCGCCACCTGCTGGTAGGTAAAGCCGAGGGTAAAGGCGCTCTTGGCCATGTCGCCGTAGGGGCGCAGCAGGATGAACAGCAGGCTCAATCCCAGGGAGTTGGACAGCTGTCCGACGATGGTGGGCCCGCCCACAGCGAAGATCCCCCTGACAATCGAGCCCTCGTAGCGAAAGGCCCTCATGTTCAGCACCACGATGTTCTTCTTTCCGAACAGAGAGACCGCTAGAAGGATGCAGCTGACCGCCCGGCCGATCACCGTGGCAATGGCCGCACCTTGCACTCCGAGGGCCGGAAAGGGCCCGATTCCGAAGATCAGAAGAGGATCCAGGACAATGTTGACCAGGGTTCCGAGAATCATGACCCGCATGGGGGTGACCGTATTTCCCTCGCCCCGCAGGATACCGTTCCCGATCATGGCGAAGAACTGGAAAAATGAACCGTACAGGATGATGTTGATGTAGCTCAATATATAGGGAAGCATCTGCTCGGAGGCACCGAGAAGGACGAACAGGGGCCGGGTCAGAAAAGGACCGAGGATGGTAACGAGGAGGGACAGCCCCAGGATGATCAGCAGGGTGTGCTCCGCTGCGTTGTCGGCCTTATCCTTTTTTCCTGCGCCGATGAAGCGGGCGATGAGCGAGCTGGCCCCGATACCTGTTCCCGAGCCGATCGTGATCAGGATGCTCTGCACGGTGAAAGCCATGCCCAGGGCCCCCAGCTCGACCGCCCCCAGCCGGGAGACGAACAGTCGGTCTACGAAGTTGAAGGTCGTGTGAAATGTGAAGGCGATGATCGCGGGAACGGACAGCTTCAGCAGGGTCGGCAGGACTTTGCCGTTCAGGATCTGCTCCGGTCTGGTTCTGAGGGTCTTCCGCATCCACCCAAAGTAAACAGTTTGCCTTTAAAAGACAAGCTGGGGAGGGTATATTTAAAGGGTATGAGCGAATACGGCGATCTGTCCGATCGGGAGAGGCGCAAGCTCTACCGGGATTTCTCTAAAGCGGCCAAGGAGATCAAGGTGGATCGTCGGACGGACACGAGCGCAGCTTCCCGCAACGGGAAGGCAGCGGGAAAATCGGATCAGAGAGAAAGAACCACACCGAAACCCTTCCTCTTCGATCAAGCCAGGCGAAAACGCCCTACCTACGCCGTACGGCTGAAAATCGAAAGCTACTCCTACAGCGAAGGCTTCGAGATCAGCGGGGTACGCCAGTTTTTCTCCAGCCTGTTTTCCTTTCTCTGGCCCTCCCGTGACCCGATTTCTTACGGGTTTTTGAAATCGCTCGTTTTGGACAGTGCCTATCGCGGCGATCCCGAAGGGTATAGCCTGATTCGAACCCTCCTCGAGCTCCAGAAGGGTGGGGAGACCCTTATCAAGGGAGGAGGTTTCCTCCGCCGGGACAGCGACGGCAACTTCAATCTGCGAGGCGAGTTGATCCGGGATCTGTCGAGCTGGGAGCCCGCCGGTTACCGGTTGTTGATAAATTTTCAGAAACTTCAACCTCGATTGATGGAGGCTCTGGAGGGTATCCGGGGTAGATTCGACAATCAGAAGACGGTCAACGTATTCGACCTGACCGATGTCGTCAAAGGAGTGTACAGGATCACCTTGATTGTTCAAGCCGATCCGGAAATATTGCAGGAACGGATCAACGATGCCGGTGAGTTGATCAAGGGTCTGTACAAACGTATCTACAGCAACGAGGAGAGGGTCCGGCAGGTGTGCGCCAGGATCGATCAGCAGATTGCGGATTTCATGGGTTGTTACGCCCGACTGAAATGGTTCGCCGGGCAGCTCTATCCGGCCCTGCTGAAGATGCTGAATTTGTTCAGGACTCAAGGCGAGGTGGCCTCGATACTCAGGCATATCTACTCTTTCATCGGACTGGATCCCAAAGAGGTGTTGGTTCTGCGGGCTTCCCAGAGTCCGGGGCTGGGGAGCAGGCGCCGGTCCGTGGAGAAAGAGGTCCAGGGCACCCGGCCGGAGGAGTCGGCCAGGCAGGAGGAGCAGATCTTCAACTTCAACGAGGAGTTCCGGGGAATCCTGACCATCATGGACTACGCCTTCCCCGGTTGCCGGGCACAGCTTATCCGGGAGGGTGACTACTCCGTCTTGCTCTGGTTTCATCAGAAGATTTTCTCCCATCGTGACTACAGGGGCCCTCTTGTCTCCCGCCGGCCCGATTTGACGGATCTGCTCTGGAAGATCAGCCTGCGGGATCCTCTGGCCCCTGTGATTGTCTTTCACGAGCTCATCGGGCAGATGCTGGAATCTCTCAATCCGGAAGCCGTATTGAGTTTAATTGATCCCATCCGCGGCCGGGGTACCCGAGGGCGGGAATCATTCATGGAGATACGAAGACAGTGGCGCTCTGCCCGGGAAGAGCTGCTCCTGCGTTATCTCAAAGAGGTGGACTACTTCGAGAAGGAAAGTTCTCTGCGCGGACAGGAGGTGCAGAACCGTTTTCTTGGCTCCTCAGCGGGACGCAAAACAATCGAAACGATCAACCAGATCCGTAACCATGTCATTCGCGGCTATGGACATGTAGCCTTGAGCATGGATCGCAAGGAGTACTTCCGCTGCCGTCCCCTGTACGCGGTGGTCAAGGACTTGCACGAATTCTTGAGCGAATTGGCCATCGGGCGGGATCAGCTCAGCGCCAAGAATCCTATCGCCCTGCAGCGTTTCGAGCGGGACGATTTGGTCGAGCTTCAACCCGGGCCGGTGCTGAATCAGATCCAGAGCTACATCGAGGCCTTGCCGGAGAACCGGAAGATCATCGACAGCTCCGAAGGAGAATACAACCGGGTATTTCTTGAGATCCTGTTCGGTTTTACCGAAATCTTGGATTTCCTGCTCAACGACGAGAGGAGCGCCTTGAGGCAAACCGGGGCAGAGATGATCTATGCCGCCACGGAGGAGCGAAGGATCCGCAACGAGATCGATAACGACCAGACACCCCTCAGGGTAGATTTGAAAAAGGACTTTGAGGAGATCGACAGGCTGACCGGAATGTTCTCAAAAAACGAGTATCTGCGCTTCATGCCTACGCTCTTTCTTCAGAGCCAACAGGCCGGGCAGCAGCTCAGCCTGGTGATTATGGATCTTGACCGTTTCAAGGCGATCAATGATACCCGGGGCCATGATTTCGGGGACGAGATCCTGAAACTGGCTGCCGAGGTGATTCTCTCTTCAGGCAGGGAGGAGGATCTGGCCGTGCGTTTTGGAGGCGATGAGATCCTGGTTGTGGTCAAGGGTAACGCGGTAGCCGCCCTGGGTCAGGCCGAGCGCATCCGCAGCCGATACGCTGAGCTGCTGAAGGAGCGCTTCGCCGGCCAACTCGAAGAGATACCGGTACTTATGGCGCAAAAAGAGCTGGTAGAAAAAAAGAAAACAGATCCTCTGTACCGGGGTGGATTGGAAGATTTTCTCGAACGCTGGAAGGGCAAGGAACTCGGCACCCTTTCCATCGGTGTGGCCCAAGGGTTGGGCCGGAAACTCAAGGCACTCTGCAAAGACGAGAAGGAGCTCTTCCGACGTGCGGACAAGATACTGTATCTGGCCAAAGATTCCGGCGGAAATCGAGCGGTGGCCATGTTTGACACCCTCGAGATTCCCCTGACCGCGACGGAATACACGGATTTTGTGGAGTACCTAGAGCAAACACCTGAGTCCGAGCGCTCTGAAGCGGCCAAGCTGTTCGTGGATCTCCGGCTGGCCCATAATCAGGCGCCCCTGTTCTGGAACTACCCGTACAAGAAGTATTTGCAGGATTCCTAGCTTAAGAGTTCGGTTTGCCGAGCAGCCTCTCCAGCAGCAGAACGTGGGGCCGATGGTCCGTGGACATATAGGACATATACGTATGTCTGGTAGGCTTTTCGGCACCCGAAATGCCGTTTTTACTATACAGACGCATAGATGAAGACATATAGTTGGAAAATAAAATGCCGATAAAATGCCGGCAATAGTTTGAAACGCCGGCCTCTCGGACCCGAACCGAGTAGTTCTTGTTGCATACGGGGATTTTAGACGATTCAAGATGCACAAGCCTGTATAAGATGCAGAAAATCGCCAAAATCCCCGGAATTCTGTAGCCGATTCTGTAGTCGATGCGATTCGATCAAAAAAAGACGCCCGGGGGAAAGGAGGTAGAAACCCCGAGCGTCTACATGGAACCCTTACTTAAAAATGTATCTTTAATGACCCAATATCCAGATACTTTGGTGCAATCTCAATTTGACGCTCTAAAAGCTTTGCGCAAATTAGAACTGTACTTGGCCTGGATATGAAGTATCGTAATTGCCACCGCCAAGATCCTGTACAATCATCCCGATTTTGAAGTTTATTGGACTAGTTCCTCGGCCCATAGCTTCGAGTACATCCGGTCCGAATTCGGTGGTGCTAGCGTCGATCACTTGAAACTCTATATCGATGAGTGTCCCAGATAGCAAGGTGGTAAGCCAGGAGGGCAATGTGGTGCTATCACTGTCGGATAAAATAGTGCCCACCCACTGGCCAGAGCCGTTATCGGACAGAGTGTATTGATAAACCTCCGCCCCTGCGACTGGGTCAATAGAGAGTACACCAGCATTGTACTGCAGCGTACCCTTATCCGGCGGTTCATCCGGGCCCAAACTGGTATCAAGGGATGGTAAAGTTAATGCCCCGGATACATTCAGTGGAGCTGAAATCACCTGGTGCATCCGTGCATGCCCAGGATAGCCTACGAATGTGGCATCTATAGCCCCAACCAAAAATATAACTTGATAGTTGTATGGATTGTGTAACGAGACAGTATCGGGAGAGATTCCATTGGCTACTTTTGGCATTCCGTATGGGGACACAAAAGCTACTTCAAAGGGGTTTCCCGCGTTACCGGAGATATCAATATCGGTATATTCGCCAGGTTGAGGTTGCTGCACATCGAGGGTTATTGGGGAGGAACCGCTTAGATCCGCTTTCACCATCGTTTGGAATGGAGTATAGAACCATAAGAGGCAGTCATCGGAGAATGCGCTGGTAGTTATCGAGTAAGCACCAGCAGCTCCCACTTGCGCCCAAAAACCGCCCGCGCCACCGGTCAGCGTCGTAACATTCCCGTTGTAATCCTTTCCTGCTGTCCATGCGGTTCCACTGCTATCCGTGAGCACCCCGTTTATGGTCTTTGTAGTGTATCCTGCAGTGTCCTGGGGCGCTACGATAAAAGAGACCGAGGTGCTTGTACCAGCATCCAAGTCCACCTTGGTCATATAGAGGAACCCGTAGCCAGTAGCGTACATACTAAAAGAGTCCGAGACAGTCCCTGAGGTGTCACCTAACCCCAAATTGAAGCTTCCACTACTATTTGTAGTCGCACTCTGACTGCCAAAGCTCACCGTAACGCCTGACACCGGCAAGCCAGAAGCTCTGTCGTGCACAGTTCCTTTAAGCGTACCATCGACCGGCTCAGTTTTGCACGAAGCAAGAAGAACACAGAGCGCACATAGTAGAATAAAAAGGCCAAACTTTTTCATAGTTGTACCTCCTAATAAATTTAGACTATATGTCTATTATTAAGTCTAGTACAATGAGAATGCAAATGCCAATGATGCTCAGTGGATTTCGATAAGGTTGGCCCAAAGGTGGGTTATGAGCCAGATGCCGAATAACGCATTATCGCAATCTCAAATTGACGGGAGCAGCCGGGGCGGGAGAGAAGACGAGCTTGTGACTCCCAGCGTGTCGATCTGGAAAAGGGTCATTATATGGACATAAGAAGACAATTTTCCCGTGTAAACGGCCGTGTGGTCATTATATAGACATGTACGTTTATCTGAAATTGTTTGAATATCTGTTTGATTT
>CAZBXU010000010.1:0-2429 GCA_964495755.1 uncultured Spirochaetaceae bacterium
CGCCGAGATCCGCCACCAGGTCATAGATCTTGACGGGCTCTTTCCGTCCCCGCACAGTAACAACGTCCAAAGGTCGAATGAGAAATTTATCTGAGACGTATCGATAGGTTGATTCGCTGATGATGATATGCGTGCCGTACAATTTGTTGGCTTCTTCGAGTCGGGAAGTGAGGTTTACGTTATCCCCGATGATCGTGTAGTTCATTCTCTCATTGGACCCCAAGTTGCCAACTATGGTTTCCCCTGTATGGATCCCCATGCGGGTATGAAATATAGGGATCCCGTTGGCTTTCCACTCCCGATTCAGCGCGTGCAGTCGTTTTTGGCAACGCAAGGCGGCTCGACAGGCCAGTTCCGGTCCATTTTCCAACTTGATGGGAGCTCCCCAGAAGGCCATGATGGCGTCCCCGATGAAGTTATCAATAGTTCCGTGTTCGGACATGATTATCTGTGAAAGATAGTTGAAATATTGAGACAGGTGGATCATCAGCTCTTCCGGTTGCATCCCCTCTGAGATAGAGGTAAAGGCCCGGATATCCGAGAAAAATATGGTCAGCTCGGCTCTTTCTCCGCCAAGTCGGACCTCCTTGTCTCGTTGAATGAGCTGGCGCACCAGGGCCGCAGGTACATATTTTCCAAACGCCTGCAGCCCCTGGGTAGCCTTTAGCAGAGCCGAGCTCATCAGGTCGATTTCTTTGATGTTTGACTGAACCATTTCAAATTCATCCAACTGGAAATGCCGGATCTTGTCCGTCCTCTGGGCAAGCGTAACGATGGATCTGGTGATATTGGTGGTAATCAGGTAAATCGCGAAAAGAGACGCGATGAAGATGGCCAACGCGCTTACCAGCGCCCACAAAAGGGTGAGATTAACAGAGCCCAGCAGATCGGATTCAGGGACGATGACCACGATCTGCCACTTGGACACGAAGGATTTTGGAAAGGGGATAATATTGACCACATAGTTTTTACCATCTGTAGTCGAAGTGAACTTTACCCTATTGTGTTCCTTGTAGTTTAGATAGGCAGCGGTGATAAAATTCTCCCCCAGTTCGTAGACAAAGACAAGGCGCAGATCACCGGTAGTGCTGTCTCGTATAATAGTCCGGGATTTGTCTGGATAAGCCATAACCTCGTATTTCTCATTGATGATAAACACCAGACCATTTTCAGAAACCCGCTGTTCGGCCAGAAAGTCTGAAATGCTGTGCAGCGGCATATTGGCACAGGCGACAACGGACAAATCACCACTGTCATTCAGAACAGGGTAGGTGGCTGAGATGCCCGGTGTCTGGGCAGTGGTAAAAACATATACATCCGTCCAGTAGATTTTCGGATCCGGTCCTGTGTTGAGATACCAGGGGCGAACACGGGGATCGAATGTCGGCACCCTTTCCATGGTTCTCGTGACTTGATAGTTCTCATCCCGGTAGAACCACTTTTCGACGGGTTGTTCCTGTGAACGGTCGATATAACGGGTGGCCAGCTCTGGCTCTCGCCGTACCTGGACGTAGCTTCCACTTGTATCTGCAAGAAAGTAGGCCTGCACTTGAGGCATAATTAGGAGCTGCTCCCACATATACTCCCACATCTTTTCATGAATATTCATGATGTTGACATCGGTTACCAGCTTGCTGAAAGTTCTGGTTTGATTTGCCGGAACCTCCAAGTAGTGGGTGGTGGTTAGGATAATTTTATCTGTGACTTCTCGTATGACATCATCGGACAGTTCTAGAATGGCATTCCTGGAGCGTAGATAGAAGTTCGTGGATATGCTGCCGACGGTGATGATGGTGAGTGTGATAAAGGTCTGGAGAATCGCGACCTTTAGGCTTTTCTTTCTCTTTTTTACTACAGCTTCGGCTGGAGCTTGCTCGTCGATCTGGTTCCCTTCCTCTGCCATGGTCAGCTTTCGAGATTGGGTTCCGCCGCTTCCCTGGCCAGCGCTTCGAGATAATCTTGATAGTCCTTTAGCGCAGCTATGACTCGCCGCCGTACCGAGAGGAACTTGGTTCTCACCAGCTCGAGTCGATCCCAGTCGTAGTCAAACTCAAAGTAGTATCTTTTGAAGTGCCGAAAACGAAGGAGTTCCTCCAGCTCATGGTATATGTCCTCAGAGATGACCCGTTCCCGAATTCCCCGGATCGTCAAGGTCATCTTCTTCAACACATCTCTGTGCCATCGCTGTTGATCCAGGGTGTTTTCGAAAAACTGGCTGATCCTGAAAAAAGCTGTTTCGACACAGGTATAGAAGCTCACAAAGATATCGCTCAAGATTATGGCATTTTCTACGGATTTTGTTTTTGACATCGGTTTTTTTTCATGTCCATCATAGAACCCCGATATACGCTCCAGGACGCCGATCGATGAATCTAACACTACCACCAGAGCACGTAACACCACAGGTACACCCAAACACGAGTCTTCCT
>CAZBXU010000010.1:2439-36934 GCA_964495755.1 uncultured Spirochaetaceae bacterium
CAGTTGTTCACTTTTCTTTCGATCGAATGTGAATCTCACAATAAAAGTATAACAGTTATACCATTTGGGTCAATAGTAGAAACGCGATGTGGTCCAATGCGTTAAGGTTGGTGGAAAACGAGAATATCAGAATTTCTCAAGATACGTTTTTCTTGTGTGCTTCGTAGAACGTAACTCCTCAGGTACTCCCATACACGAGTCTTCCTTTTCTCTTTACCAATTCTCGAAACTCAGGCGCGATCTTTTCCAATTCGACGATATCCAGAGGGAAGTCGGTTAGCTCTTCAGCCCGGGCAACGATTTGGAACAATTCAGAGGCTGAGCCGAGTCCCTCGATCGCGATGTCCAAATCGGAAATATCACTGAATTTCCGCCGGTCCAGTAATGAACCCCACTGCCATATCCCCTTCGGATGGTGCTCCGCTACGATATAGGAAACGATACGGTCGAAATCCCTCCAGGCAGCGCGGAAACGCGCATCCAGTCTTTCCTGTCGAACCCGCTCGCGTCGACTGAGAAAATCCAGGGTCTTGCTGTGGTCTTTCATGATGCCAACCGTGCCGCACTCCTTCTGTAGTCATTATATCGACATCCCGGGCAGGAACAAGTAGCAGCGGGAGCAACCCTCTTTATATTGACTCCAGCTTCATGTAGGATGTGGCTCGGATATGATGAATACCAGAATAGGCGAACCGCTTCCCCTGGGCGCGACAACCAACGATCACGGTGTGCAGTTTGCCGTATTCGGCAGGCACGCCACCGGTGTGCACCTGTTTCTGTTCGCGAATCCACAGGATGGTACGCCCACCGATGTGATCGAGCTCGACCCCCGGGAAAACAGGACCGGAGATATTTGGCACGTTCAGGTCGACGGGATCGGTCCCGGCCAGTACTACCTGTACCGGGTTTTTGGTCCCTATGAACCTGCCAAGGGCCATCGCTTCAATCCCAACAAGCTGCTTCTCGACCCCTATACCAAGGCGGTGACGGGCAATTTCGTCTGGAATCTTGCCGACGCAAGAGGCTACGATCCCCAATCGCCGGACAAGGACCTCTCCTTTTCCAAGACCTCGGATATCGCCGGAATGCCAAAGTGCATCGTGATCAGCGACGAGTTCGACTGGCGGGGAGACCGGCCGCTAAATCTGCCCCTGCGTCACAGCGTGATCTACGAGACCCATGTGCGGGGATTGACTCTCCACACCAGCTCGAAAGCCATGGGGGTGGAGCATCCCGGAACATTCCGCGGTGTCGGTGAGATGATCCCCTACTTGAAGAAGCTGGGGATCACCGCGATCGAGCTTCTGCCCGTTCAGGAGTTCGATGAGTACGAGGTGCAGCGGATCAATCCCATGACGGGAAAGAAGCTCGATAATTACTGGGGCTACAGTACGATGAGTTTCTTTTCCCCGAAAGGAAGCTACTCCAGTACGCGAGCGCAGGGACAGCAGGTGGTTGAGTTCAAGG
The DNA here is from genome assembly GCA_964495755.1 of uncultured Spirochaetaceae bacterium. Taxonomy (GTDB): domain Bacteria; phylum Spirochaetota; class Spirochaetia; order SZUA-6; family DRHE01; genus JAFGQJ01. The sequence continues at coordinate 3,907 of CAZBXU010000010.1, forward strand.
AGATGGTGCGGGAGCTGCACCAGGCGGGGATCGAGGTGATTCTGGACATGGTGTTCAATCATTCCGCCGAGGGCGACGAGATGGGGCCCACCCTGTGTTTCCGGGGCTGGGACAACACGATCTACTACATCCTCGACAAGGACCGCCGCTACTACAAGAACTACACAGGATGCGGGAATACCCTGAACTGCAATCACCCCATCGTCCGCAGCCTGATCATCGACTGTTTGCGCTACTGGGTCGTGGAGATGCACGTGGATGGATTCCGCTTCGACCTCGGTTCTGTTCTGGGGCGGGACTCCCGCGGAAGGCTTATGGAGAATCCCCCGGTGGTGGAGCGCATTGCCGAGGATCCGCTGCTGCGGGATACGAAGATCATTGCCGAGGCTTGGGATGCAGCCGGTGCTTACCAGGTCGGCTCCTTCCCTGGTGGTCGCTGGGCCGAGTGGAACGACCGCTTTCGGGATGGTGTGCGCATGTTCTGGCGGGGCGATCCGAACTCAAGCCCCCATCTGGCTACCCGTTTGACCGGCAGCGCCGACCTCTACCTCAGAGACGGGCGCAAACCCTTTCACAGCATCAACTTTGTCACCTCCCACGACGGATTCACGCTCAACGACCTGGTTACCTTCAGCGAGAAGCACAACGAAGCCAACGGGGAGGACAACCGCGACGGGCACAACCAAAACTACAGCGCTAACTACGGTGTCGAGGGGGAGACCGACGATCCCGAGATCGTCGATACCCGCAACCGGCAGGTTAAAAATTTCCTCGTCACTCTGTTGCTCTCCCTCGGTACTCCGATGCTGCTCGGAGGGGATGAGCTGCGGCGGACCCAGGTGGGGAACAACAACGCCTACTGTCAGAACAACGAGATTTCCTGGTACGATTGGAGCTTCCAGGATCGATACGGGGAAATCCTGCGCTTTTCAAGATTACTGATCGCCTTCCGTAAGAACCATCCCGGCTTCCACCGCCCCGAGTTCTACAGCGGCGAGGACCGGGACCGGAACAGCATCCCCGATATTACCTGGTTCGATGAAAAAGGCCGTCTCATGGACTGGGAAAAAGCGGACCGAAGCCTGGCCTATCGACTCGACGGCAGCAAGGCGGAGATCGACGCCGACAGAGATGACAACGACTTTTTTCTCATGTTCAACGCCTTCGCTGAACAACGGGAGTTTTCCGTCTGTGAGCCGCCGAAAGGAAAGCGCTGGTATCTGGCCATCGATACCGGGCTGCCTTCCCCCGAGGATATCCTGGAACCCGGGCAGGAGAGGTTGGTGCCGAATCAGGACCGCTATCCCTTGAAACCCAGGTCGGTGGCGGTGCTTATGGCAAAATAGCGTCATCTTGTCGTTCCCAACCACCAATGATTAGATTAGAGGAAACAAGTCCCGAGAAAGCAAAAGCGAGCAATTTGGTGTCCGAATCCCACATCCTCATCGAAGGTGCCCGGCAGAACAACCTGAAGTCCCTGAACCTAAAACTTCCCCTCAACAAGCTGATCGTGGTGACCGGGGTCAGCGGCTCGGGAAAGTCCTCCCTGGCCTTCGACACCCTGTACTCCGAAGGGCAGCGCCGTTACGTGGAGACCTTCTCCCCCTACACCCGGCAGTTCTTGGATCGGATGGACAAGCCCCAGGTCGAGCGCATCGAGGGTATACCTCCGGCGATCGCCATCGACCAGGTCAATCCGGTGCGCACCTCCCGGTCCACCGTGGGTACCATGACCGAGCTGAACGACCACCTCAAGCTGCTCTACGCCCGGACCGGACGGCTGCACTGCCAAAGCTGCGGAAAGCCGGTTGACCGGGACTCTCCGGACAGTATCTGGAAACACTTGCATGGTTGGGCCAAGAACCAGGAGAAAAGCGGTGAAAGCAGGCACGGGTTCGAGGCAGAGGCCCAGCGCCTGCTGATCGTCTTTCCCGTGACGGTCCCCCACAACTTCAGCGTGGAGGAGATACGGGAGCTGCTCCTCAAGCAGGGTTATACCCGCATCCACCGCCAGGAGCACTCGACTCTGGAGGTCATCCAGGACAGAGTCCGGTTCAAACGGGGTAACAGATCCCGGATCATCGAGGATTTGGAGGCGGGCCTTCGCTACGGGCAGGGCAAGGTCCTGGTCTATCCTCTGGACAAGAAGCTGGCGCCCCTCCAGCCCTTACGCTTTTCCAGCGATCTTCACTGCCCCGACTGTGACATTCACTACCGCGATCCGGTTCCCAATCTCTTCTCCTTCAACTCGCCTATCGGCGCCTGTGAGAGCTGTCGCGGCTTCGGCAGAGTCATCGGCATCGATCCCGATATGGTGATCCCGGATCACGGGAAAACCCTGGCCGAGGGTGCCATCCGTCCTTGGCAGAGCGAGAGCTTTGGGGAGTGCCAGGACGATCTGGCGCGCTTTGCCCGCAGGCGCAACATTCCTCTAGATGTGCCCTGGCGGAAGATGAGCCAGCCACAGCGGGATTGGGTGATGGAGGGGGAGTGGCAGGGCGAGGGTACCTGGTACGGGATCAAGGGCTTCTTCGAATACCTGGAGACCAAATCCTATAAGATGCACATCCGGGTGCTCCTGTCCAAGTATAGGGCCTACCATCTCTGTCCCGCATGTCTGGGAGCCCGGCTCAAGCCGGAGGCCCTGCTCTGGCGAATCGGAGCGGGCAGGGGCCTGAACATCCACGAGCTGATGCTCCTCCCCATAGAGCACTGCCAGGCCTTCTTCCAAAAAATGAAAGCCGGAACCGGGAAAACAGGCTCCGTCGGCGAAGCCACCGAGATGCTCCTTGGGGAAATCCGCTCGCGCCTGCGCTATCTGGTCGAGGTCGGGCTGGGGTATCTGACCCTGGACCGCCAGTCCCGAACACTCAGCGGCGGGGAGGTGCAGAGAATCAACCTGATCACGGCCTTGGGAACCTCGCTGGTGAACTCTCTGTTCGTTCTGGATGAGCCGAGCATCGGCCTGCACTCCCGGGATATCCGCCGGCTGATCGCAGTGCTGCACCGTCTGCGGGATGCGGGAAACACGCTGCTGGTGGTGGAGCACGATCCGGAGGTGATTCGGGCGGCGGACCTGGTCCTCGATATGGGACCCGGAGCCGGGGAGAAGGGGGGAGAGATCGTGTTCTTCGGATCTCAGGCGGAGCTTCTCAAGGAGAAGCGCTCCCTGACCGCTCAGTACCTGAGCGGGAAGAGGAGTGTCCTGGACCAGGGCTTGAGAATCGGCGGTGCCCGCTCCGGGGTCGATCGGGCGGATTCGTTTCTCGAGATTCTAGGCGCCGAAGAGCACAATCTCAGAGGGATAGACGTGGCTGTCCCTCTGAACCGCCTGGTGTGCATCACCGGGGTGAGCGGCTCGGGAAAGTCAACCCTGGTGCAGGATGTGCTGTACCGCGCCCTGTACCGCTTGCAGGGAAGACCCGTGGAGCAGCCGGGGCGGCATCGAGAGATCCGTGGATTCGAGCACATTTCCGAAGTCGTGCTGGTCGATCAGTCGCCGATCGGCAAGACCACCCGCTCCAATCCGGCCAGTTACGTGGGAGCCCTCAACCCGATCCGTAAGCTCTTTGCCGTGGAGCCCCTGTCGCGACAGCGGGGCTACACACCGGGAACGTTCAGCTTCAATTCTGGGAAGGGACGCTGCCCAACCTGCGGTGGCAACGGATTCGAGCGCATCGAGATGCAGTTCTTGAGCGACGTGTACCTCCGCTGTCCCGACTGCGACGGCAGGCGCTACCGTTCGGAGGTCCTGGAGGTCAAGATCTCCCCGATTCCGGAAGAAACAGGTGCCGATCGAATCGGCTCCGCTGCCCACGGCTTCTCGGAGAAATCAATCGCTGAAATATTGGACCTAACCGTAGCCGAGGCCTGCGGGTTTTTTTCCGGAGTCCCTGAGGTTTTGCGCCTTCTCGAACCGCTCCGAGCCGTCGGCCTGAGTTACGTGACCTTGGGACAGCCGGTGCCTACCTTGAGCGGAGGAGAGGCCCAGAGGCTGAAGCTGGCTGGCCACCTCGCCAAGGTGAAGCCGAAGGCAAGGGGAAGGACAGAGCCCACGTTGTTTCTCTTCGACGAGCCGACAACGGGCCTCCATTTCCAGGACATCGCCACCCTGCTTCAGGCTTTTCGCCGCCTGCTCGAAGCGGGACACAGCCTGGTGGTGATCGAACACAACCTCGATGTGATTGCCGCCGCGGATTGGGTCATCGATCTGGGCCCTGAAGGAGGGGAGCAGGGGGGTCGGGTAGTGTGTACCGGCTCACCTCGGGATATCCTCAAAGTTCGCGGCAGCCACACCGCTCAGGCGCTGCGGCGTTATTGGCAGCCTGACCGTTCGGTATCGGTGGGGAAGGCGGAAGATCATGAGACTCCCTCGACGAATCACCACATCACCATCCGCCACGCCCGGGAACACAACCTGCAGGGAATAGACGTAACCATACCGCGGGACCGGTTCACAGTGGTGACCGGGGTCAGCGGCAGCGGTAAAAGCACCCTGGCCTTCGATATCCTGTTTTCCGAAGGACAGCGCCGGTATCTGGAGTCCCTCAACGCCTACGCCAGGCAGTTCGTGCAGCCGGCCAGCCGCCCCGATGTGGACGGCGTGTTCGGTGTTCCTCCGACCGTGGCCATCGAACAGCGGACCAGCCGGGGCGGGCGCAAGAGCACGGTGGCAACCATGACGGAGATCTACCATTTCCTGCGGCTGCTGTTCGCCAAACTCGGAACCCAGTACTGTCCCCGGTGTGATGTTGCGATCGAACCGCAAACCCAGGAACAGATCGTTACCCGGATCCTGAAGGGTTTTCGGGGGGATCAGGTACATCTTCTATCACCCCTGGTGGTTTCCCGAAAAGGCTACTACACGGATCTTGCCAAGTGGGCCGCCGCCAAAGGATACCGGCACCTGCGGGTTGACGGCCGCTTTCTGCCGACCGAATCCTGGCCTCGACTGGATCGTTTCCTGGAGCATGATATCGAGCTTCCCGTGGGAACGGTGAAAGTCTCCAACGCCGGGGCGGCCAAGCTGCGGGAGCTTCTATCCCGCGCTTTGAGCCTGGGCAAGGGGGTGGTTTATGCAGCTTCCGAGGCCACAGAAGAACAGACCGTGTTTTCCACCAGCAGGGCCTGTCCGAATTGCGGCCGCAGTTTTGAGGAGCTTGACCCGCGTATGTTCTCCTTCAACTCCAAGCACGGCTGGTGCCCGGAGTGCTACGGGACGGGACTTCAACTGCCAGGATTTGACGAAGAGCAGACCGGGGAAGAGATCTGGTGGAACGCATGGTGGGAGGCAGCGGAACGGGTCTGTCCTACCTGCGGCGGGGCACGGTTGAAGGCTGAAAGCCTGGCGGTCCGCTTCCGCGGGCGTACCATCTCCGATATTACGGCGATGCCCGTAGATGCCGCGGACAAATACTTTTCCGGGCTGAAGCTGCGGGGTCGGGAATCCGAGATTGCCCGGGATATTCTGGCGGAGCTGCGCTCCCGCCTCGACTTTCTCTCCCAGGTCGGATTACCCTATCTATCCCTGGACAGAGCCGCTCCTACCTTGAGCGGCGGTGAAGCCCAGCGGATCCGTCTGGCCTCGCAGCTGGGATCCAATCTGCGGGGGGTGTGCTACATTCTGGACGAGCCCACAATCGGACTTCACGCCCGGGACAATCAGCTGCTCCTCGATACCTTGAACCGCCTCAAGAGTAAGGGGAACACCGTGGTGGTTGTAGAGCACGACGAGCAAACGATACGGCAGGCCGAGCATGTGATCGACCTCGGCCCCGGCGGCGGTGTCAACGGTGGCAGACTCGTTCATGAAGGATCGGTGGACCAGCTTCTCAAGAAACGGTCCTCCCTAACCGGTCGCTACCTGAATCAACCGTTGAAACATCCCATCTCCTTGCGGCGACGAGCCGAGGCCGCAAGTGAGAGAATCGGTCGAAGCGAGCCGCGGGTAGAGATCGTCGGGGCTCGTCTGCACAATCTAAAGAATTTACGGGTCCGCTTTCCCCTTGGCCGGTTCATCTGTGTGACCGGGGTCAGCGGCAGCGGCAAGAGCACCCTGGTTCGAGATGTGTTGTACGAGAACCTGCGTGCCCTGGTTGCTGCCCGTCGGGGTCGACGAAGGACCGCTTCAAAGGGATCATACGACCGGCTGGTCGGCTGTGATGAAGTCCTGGATTGGAATCAAATCGGCCGGGTCCTTGAGGTCGATCAGACGCCGATCGGCAAGACTCCCCGATCCTGTGCCGCCACCTACGTGGGGTTCTGGGATGAGGTGCGAAAGCTCTACGCCCGCACTCCGGAGGCGAGGATGCGGGGCTACACTCCCAGCCGCTTCTCCTTCAACGTCGCCGGGGGCCGCTGCGAGGGGTGTGCCGGCCAAGGGGTGAAGAAGATCGAGATGAGCTTTCTGCCCAACGTGTCCGTGCGCTGCGATGTCTGCGCAGGCCGCCGCTTCAATTCGGAAACCCTGTCCGTGCTCTACAGAGAAAAGAGCATCGCCGATGTTCTCGCCATGAACGTCGACGAAGCAGTGGATTTTTTCTCCGCCCATCCCACCGTGCACAGGGCTCTGCTCCTGCTGCAGGAGGTCGGCCTGGGTTATATCACCCTCGGGCAGCCGAGCCCCACCTTGAGCGGCGGGGAAGCTCAGCGCATCAAGCTGGTCACCGAGCTGGCCAAGACCAAATTACCCCCGACCGGTTCCTCGAGACGAGTGATCCGCAACGGCGAGGCCGCGTCGGGGGAGGCGCGGATGGGACGAACCGCCGCCGGCAGACCGGCTTGTACTCTGTACGTGCTGGATGAACCAACGATCGGGCTGCACATGGCGGATGTGGAGAAGCTGATCCGGGTCCTCCAGCGCCTGGTCGATGCCGGGAATACCGTGGTCGTCATCGAGCACAATCTGGACATTATTGCCGAGGCGGACTGGATCATCGATCTGGGCCCCGAAGGGGGCGGAAAAGGCGGCCGGATCGTGGCCAAAGGAACCCCCCAAGCCGTAGCCGCAGGGACCAACGGATCCCATACGGGACGGTTCCTGGCCGAGTTCCTAAAGGACCGCAGTGCATCGTCGTCTTGACGTGGATCGATCGAATAACGGAAGAGATGCCGATCAGGCGGCCTGCTCGCGGGCCTTTTGTACTTTTCCCGGTTGCATTGCCGGCCGGCTGCCCGTCCCTTGTTTTTCCAAATCTTGATACATGCTGCTGATGCTCCGCTCAAGCTGCTCCTTGATGCGCATGCGCTCTTCTCCGTAGGGGGCGTCGGGATTGAAGCGGACGGGTTCTCCGACCTGAATTCCCCGGACGTTCTTGTTGACCGCCACCGGATAGAAGGTGAGGATCTTGTGAGTTGTATCGTACAGCCACCGGGCCAGGCGGATGAAACCGGTATTCAACATGCAGAGATCATCCTGCGTCTTGCTCTCTTCGTTTTCGGGAAAGATGAGCAAGGTTTTTCCCGATTTGAGATAGGAGAGGCTGATTTCGAAGGTCTTCACCAGTTTCCGGCTCTTCCGGTATACGGGGACCGCCTTCAGGTAGGACATCAGGTGAACGCAGATGCGTCCAATCAGGCGGGACAGATCCCGGCCTACGAAGGACCTCAACTTGAGTTCCTTTTCTACGAAATCCCGGCGGATGTAGTCGGCGCAATCTTTCAGATTTGTTACTTCGTGGACGACCCAGGGATACAGCTTGTGGGTGAGAGAGGACATCAATGCCAACGGCCCGAAGGATCCAAGGTGGTTGGCCACGACGACCGCATTGGTATTCTCCAGTGCCTTTTGTATGCCCTGGATGTGGGCTTTTACGTAGAAGACCTTGATGATTTTCGCCAGTAGCGTATACACAGCCTTGCCCATCGCACCTCCTCCGGGCTATGTACCTCGTCTATCTATATACTAATATGGATTTCCGCGTTTGGCAACTCAGTCTTCCTGTGCTCGGACACCTTCTGATCCTGCGACTGCCCTTGAACGTCTTGACACTCTCCCTACTTCCGTCCTCAATAGAGGCATGCACGAAAAGCAAGACAAGATCGGCCGGCCGCGGCGCTACAACTTGAAGCCCATATCCGGTTTCGCCAACACAGAGCTGGCCCAAGGCGCGGCTCTGCTGCAGGAGCTCGCCGAGCGGGTATACGATCAGATCGTCGACCTGCCCGGGGAAGCCCTGGACCACACTGTTCAAGACACAACTCTGAGCATTTCCATGCTGGTACTGCATATGGCCTGGGCTGAAGCAAATTGGGTACGGCGGATCACCGGAGCGGACATCCCCGACCCTCTTTACAAAGAAATCGAGAAGGGGAGTCTTAGCCGGCTCAGTGACCCGCCGCCCCCCGGATACGCCGCTTCCACGTTGATCGAGCTCTGCCGGCGGGTGCAAAAGGACTACTCTCAACCAGCGCTTGTGGATATCGAAAACATCGACGGGATTCTGACCAAAGAGGGAAGCACCTTTTCCGTAAGGGGGATCATGGGCCAGCTCGCCTGGCACTGGACCTATCATTCCGGGCAGATCGGACTGCTGCGGCTGCTCTGGGGTTCGGACTACCAGTGGAGGAGCGAAGATATCGTGGCGCTGCCACCGCACTGAAAGGTTGGGGCTATGGTGGATGTGAAAGAAGCTGTCGGCAAGGCTATGGACTACCTCAAGGATATGTACAAGATTGATCAGTTCAAGGACGTCCTGCTCGAGGAGGTGGATCTTTCGGAGGACAACAAGTTCTGGAACGTAACCATCGGCTTCACCAGACGGCAGGAAACCACCTCCGGAGGACCCATGGCCACCCTGATCGGGCAGTCCACGGAGTTCAAGCGGGAGTTCAAGGTCTTTCAGATTGACTCGGAGAACGGTGCCCTGCGCTCGATGCGGACCAGAAAAGGGGAGTAGCGGACCGCTAAACACGGTGTGAGCTACGAGCAGCTGGAGGAGCTGCTTCGAAAACGGAACGTTCTCTCCTGACCCGTTTCTCAGCCGGTTAGAATCTCTTCGATGAACGTGCCCCTTTTCTCCTCGATTTCCGCAGGGGTATAACCTAAAGCCTCTATCGGCTCGAAGACCCTCCCCGCTGCCACGCCAAGAAGTTCTAGACGTTCGAGCAGATTCATGCGCTCGAAATCGGTTGAAATCACGAGCAGATCTATATCGCTGGCTTCCCGTGGAGTACCATCACGATAGGATCCGAACAGCACAATTTTATCAGGGGTAATGCCGAGCTTGTGAAGCTCGTCCTTGTATCTTTTAATAATCAGATCGATTTCACGTGTTGTTTTAACCATGAAAGTATCTTCTCCGTTTTTTATAGATACTCTTTTGCCACCTGTCTTGGGTAACTGCTTATAAACTTACTGAAATCTTCCGGGTATCTGGTGACGACGCTGGCATTGTTGATCTTCGAGACAAAATCGAAATGTTCCGGTGGAAGTTCCGTTTTTGTTTCCTTCACGAGATATAAAAGATTATGAGTTTTCGGGGCGGGTCGATTCAAGCGTTTGGAAAAAATCGCTTTCAGCATTTTTTCAAGTGACATATGGCACATGAATATTACCTATACGTATCGACCAGCTTTCAGCAAATGCTTTGCAGTTGCGAAATCATATTCGGAGGAGGAGGTATAATTTTCGACATCTTTGCCCATTTCTACAGAAATACTAATCTATTAATGATAGCTAGGCAACAAACCATATAGCTCTGCGAGTGGGCCACTCGGGACCTGTTACTGATGTATCTGTAAATCGGCATGCCGGAGCTCGGGGCATTTTCCCGTCGAATCTACAAGGGCTACGCATTGCCCGGTGACCTGGATGTTGGGCAGCGGCCGGAGCTCCTCCAGGAGCATCTCGGAAACGCAGATTTCCTCGAGGTGGAGGGTGTCCCGGATCCGCATTATTCTCTCCTGTCCCGGTGCAACAGCGCCGCAGGAGCGCAGGGCGATGTCGACAGCCTGTTTGTCCGATTCGACGGCGATCGGCACCTTGGCCCTGGATAGGAAAGAGCTGGTATAGGCATTTTCCAACGTCGCCTGGAAATCAATCTTGTCGTAGAGACGACGGCTGATCACATCCGCCAGGCCAACACCGAGAGCGTTGCCGTGAGAGCCGGCCGTCAGATCCCGGACGAAGATGGCCTTTATGCGAGGGTGTTCCGGCTCTCTTTCCCCCCTGACAGCGATTCTGCCGATTATGTTCGTGTCCATGCCCACACCGCTGATATCTTTTCCCATGGCATCGACGACAAGCAGGTCGATGCTGTCTGAGGGAAGGGCGGGCATCAGGGTCCGGGCCAGCTCCAGGAGCCGCGGCTCTTCAGAAAGGATCTTCTCAACCGGCAGAGCCTCGACAGCTGCGGCTTGTTCGTAGGCGTTTTCGACGATCGCCACACCTCCCAGAATTTTCCCGGTGCCAAAGATCCTTTCCGCACATTGGGGGATCAGATCTCTCAAGCCGGGTACTCCGAAGCGGTGGATCTCCAGAGCCTGGTCGTGCTTTCCTAGACCGATCACGGCCATCTTGACCAGACCGCTCTCATACGTACCGTGATAGTCCGTATGGGGCTTGATTCTATTGATCAGAATGATTCCATCCGCCCTGGAAGCGTGGGTATCCATGAAGAGTTTGACCGGCAGGTCGGAGGAAAGACGCACCACCTCCATTGAGGATCGTATCGGTGCGCCGACGGTTGTTTCCCGGATTCCGTAGGAGGAAAGGATCTCCAGCTGTCCCTCCGCGGTGGCACCGCCGTGGCTGCCCATGGCCGGCACGACGAACGGCTTGGCTTTTTTTTGTTTCAACCAGCTCAACGTAGTCTGAACGATACGGTCGATCCCGAAGATGCCCCGGCTGCCAACCGCCAGAGCGATGGAGGAACCTGCGGTGATGCGGCTGGAGAACTTTTCCAGCTCCTCGGTTAGATGGGATTCAAGATCATCGATCCGCGGAGCGTCGAAATGTTGTATTACCTTGTGCAGTTCGAGTCGGGGAAAGCCTCGAGTTTTCATGAAGCCCCTGGAGCCGATCCAATTCCGGTGGGGTTTCCAGCCAGCTTTGCTGCCAGCTCGATCGCTTCCACCATGCTGTCTTCGGAAGCGATCCCCCTGCCTGCGATATCGAAAGCCACGCCGTGATCCACGGAGGTGCGGATGATCGGCAACCCGAGGGTTATGTTAATACCCCGCACGCTATCCCACCTGCTCTGCCTGCTGTTCCAATGAAAGCCTTTCATCTTCACCGGAATGTGGCCCTGGTCGTGATACATGGCCACCGCCGCATCATACTGTCCACCCGAGGTGCTCGAGAAACAGGTGTCCGGGGGTAGAGGGCCTTCTATCTGCATACCGAGGGACCTGGCTTCGGTTACCGCGGGTGCGATCTCCTTTTGCTCCTCATAGCCGAACAGGCCTCCTTCGCCGGCGTGGGGGTTGAGTCCCGCCACGGCGATGCGGGGATTTTCGATACCGATTCGGCGGAGCATATCCCAGGCCAGCCTGATCACGGCCACGATCCTCTCCCTCTTTACCCGCTCGATCGCTTCCCGTAGAGGAACATGAGTCGAGACGTGAACCACCCGGAAATCGCCCTCTGCCAGCATCATGGCGTAGTCTTTGCTCCCGGTGAAAGAAGCGTAGATTTCCGTGTGTCCCGCGTAAGGAATACCGGCCAGATTCAGGGCTTCCTTGTGGATCGGGGCGGTCACGGTGCCGTGGATTTTTCCTTCCATTGCCAGCCGGATAGCGGTTTCTATGTATTCGTAGGCGGCTCGACCGCACGTGGCCGAGACCTTCCCGTATTCGAGCTTGGCCGGGTCCACGTTGTCCAGATCCATGACGTTTATCCGTCCAGGGTGAAATGATTCGATTTCGGGTATGTGATCGTGATCGTAGCACTGTGTATCGAGGTTCAGCTTAGCAATCTCTCGGGAAGCCTGCTGTATGACTCGGAAGTCTCCGATCACCAGAGGAAGGCAGATCTCGTGAACAGCTTTACGGGCCAGGGCTTTGACGATGATCTCAGCGCCGACGCCGGCCGGATCCCCCATGGTGATTCCCAGCAGAGGTTTCACTTCGTTGACGCTCCCCGCGTGATCGCTGTAGTTTGAGCACAAATGGTTGAACTGCTGGTGCTCGCCGACGATTTCACAGGCGCCCTCGATACAGGGGTACAGTTTGCCCAGCGGAACATACCAACTCTGGTTTCTACCAGGATGGAGCCGCTTGATCAAGGGGTGGATGAGGAAATCTCCGTGGTCGTGCTCGATCTAGAGACCAGACATCTCTCCCCGGCGGAGGCCGCTGTCCGGGTAAGACAAGTGCTGCAGCTGGCTCAACGGAAGGGAGTCGAATCGTTCTACAAAAAAAACGATTCCACCATGAGAGGCAACATCGGCAGCGAGCTGGAAGCCCTGCTCGAAGCCACTGGTACCTCATTTCTACCGTTTATTCCCGCCTATCCCAAAAACGGCCGAATCACCGTCGCAGGCAGACAGTACGTTGACGGCGTTCCGGTGCACCTGTCTCCTTACGGCCAGGATCTCCAAAACCCGGTTAGCAGCAGCTATGTGCCGGATATCATCGCCGGCCAGACTTCGATAGCTGTTCACGTAGTCGAACCCCACGAAAGCATGCAGCTCGAGTGGCTCAAACGGCGAGGGAGCCTGATCGTGGTGTTCGACGCCCGGACCGATGTAGATCTTCGGTTGATCGCAGAGCAGCTAAAACGTAGCGGGCTTCTCCGAGTCACGGCTGGATGTGCTGGATTCGCGGAGGTTCTACCCCTCGTTCTCGATTTGAAGAGACAAGTTGTGGCGAAACTCGAATGTCCTTCCCAGCTTCTGATCATCTGTGGAAGTACAAACCGGATATCCCTTGAGCAAATCGAGGTGGCGGTGCAGAGCGGGGTGGAGCGTATCATAATTCCTCGCGGGGAATTGCTGGGCCAGGCCAAGAAGGAGGATTTGTTTGAAAGGTATTTATTGCCTCGAATAAAAAAAAAGCTAACCGGCGGCGGCGATCTCATTCTTCAGGCAGCCCGTGGTGACGAGGATATCGACCGCTTTCACCAGTTCGCCCAGGAGCATGGTTTGCAGGCACAGGAAGTGCCCCGATTGGTCGCCCAGGCACTCGGTGACCTGGTTGGCAAGATCTTGCGTTTCCACGGCAGACTGACTCCGGTGGTCTTCGGGGGTGATACCGCCATCGCAGTTATGGAAACGCTGAGGCTGCCGAAAGTTCTGCCGATCGAACAGATAGCTCATGGTGTTGTGGTCTCCAGGATGATCAACGATTCTATGGACTTACCCCTAATAACTAAAGCGGGCGGTTTCGGCCCGCCTGCACTAGTACAGGAGATCCAACGATTCGTGAGCTGATTGATTCCAACTGCCACTCTCGCGCCTCCCGATCGGCGGACAGGGCGTGCGGAGCTGGAGGCGGCGCGGAAGTAGGATAATTCGTCCCTCGATGCAGGTAAGGCTCTACGGTCCTTCCAGAAGCACGCCGCAGCTGCCCTCGCAGCAGTTCAAACTCAATCAGTAGATTTGGGATCCAGGATGATCTTGACACCCTCGCGAGCTTCCAATTTTTCGAATGCTCTCTTCCACTCGGTCAGCGGTACTATTTCGGAGATCAGAGGTTTGAGCCGAACTTTGCCTTCCGCCATCAGTAGCAGGGCTCGTTGCCACGACACCCAGTGCTGAGACAGCGATCCGGTCACCTGGATCTCTTTGTAGGCAATCTTTTCGAAGTCAACCGGAAAAGGCCTACCGAACAGGCCAATTTGAGTGTATTTTCCTTGCTTTTTCACCAGTTCCAGCCCTAGGACCGCTGCCTCCGGGACCCCCGAGCACTCCAGCACGACGTCCGCACCGGTTCCGTCGGACAAGTCCCGGATATGATCGACGGCGTTTTCGCTGTTGATGTTCACAGTTTCATCGGCCCCGAGAGATTTTGCAAGAGCCAGACGGGCTTGGTCCTTTGCGGTTCCGGTTACCACAACACGGCCGCCCTCTGCCTTGGCGATTTGCAGAGCAAGCAATCCGATAGTGCCGGGACCGCTGATCACCACCAGATCCCCGGCGTGGATGCCGGTAAGCTCCTGGACCGCATGAACGCAGCAGGCCAGGGGCTCTGTGAGCGCTCCTTCAATAAATTCGACGTTTTCGGGAAGGCGATGGACACGGTGTGCTCCAACCCGCACGTATTCGGCGAATGCCCCGTCCACCCAGTATCCCAGGGTTTTACGTTCGGGACAGAGGTTGTCGAAACCAGTGAGACAGTACCGGCATCGGCCGCAGTTGATGGCCGTGGTCATAGAGGTGACCCGGTCGCCAACCTGCCATCCGGCAACCTCGATCCCGATTTCGGAAATCGAACCGGAAAACTCATGGCCGATGATCATAGGGGGGCGCATGGGGAAGTTGATATCCCAATGGTAGATATGGAGGTCGGAGCCGCAAATTCCGGCGGCTTCCACCTTTATGATCACTTCCCCGGGTCCTGGCTTTGGTTCAGGTACCTGTCGTATTTCAAGATTCCCGGGTCCCGAAGCGGTTTTAAACAATCCAATCATAAGGCCACATTCATGATCCGGGAAAGATCGCCGTCCCTGGCAGCCTCAAGAATCGGCCCCATATACTCGTCGATCATTTCCGCGGTCAGGGGTACCGGCATGTTCTGCAGCTTCATCTTGAGTTGCGGGTTCTTGGCGGCGATCAGGGCCCGGGTAATGTGATCCTGGCTGAAACCGGATACTTCGCTCAATCGGGTGGGAAAGCCGATCTTTTCAGCTAAGGCGAACATCGCCTCGGCCACGGCGACGCCGAGGTCCCGCCCCCGAAGACTGTCGACATCCGCCGAGGTCAGACCTGCATTCCGGTAGATCTCTCCCAACATCCGCAGCGCATCCTCTATCGCAGGCGCAAAGAATACAGTGTAGTAGGGATTCATCATGGCGCAGGCGCGGCCGTGGCTGAGAACATCCACCAGGGAGAAGCTGGTTAGATGGCCGCCGTTGGTCCCGCCGACCATGATGGAGTAGCCCCCGAGGTCCGTGGCCAGGCAGAGAGCTTCCCGGGCAGCTTTGTCCTTGGGATCTGCCATCACCTGCGGCAGATAGTTGACGACCAGACCGATTCCCACACGGGCGATCCCCTTTATCTTGTCGTAGGCCGGTTGGCCAACCGCACCGTACAGAACCTCCAGACAGTGGGCGATTCCATCCAACGCCCCGTCGGCGGTAAGACTCGGCGGCGCGGCATGGGTGACCTGGTGATCGAAGAGCGGATTGCTCGGCACGATCGCCTCGTCTACGATCAGTTTTTTCTGACCCGTATGCACATCAGTGATGTTCGAATATTTGGTGAGGTGGGCTCCGGAGCTGGCCGCAGTCTGGATAGCTACATGGGGGCTCAAGATTGTACCACTTTTTTTTGCCGTTTCCGCGACCAAACCGGTACCGAAGTAACCTTCGATGTCCCCGCCCAGGGTCCGAAGTACCTCCGCGGCTTTTCCGGCGTCGATAGTGCTGCCCCCGCCGAAGCTGACGATTACTTCAGGATCGAGCTGTTTTAGGGAATCGGCAATCCGGAACAGGTCCTCTCGCGGGCAGTTGGGGCCCGCGCCCTTGATCTCGCCGGCTACATCGACTCCCGCTTTAGCCAGTGAGTCACGGATCACCGCCACATAGCCGTCACTTCCGGGAAAGGAATCCCGGATAAGAGCGGCTTTCTTCCCCGCGGGCGCGGTAACCGTTCCTACCTTGTCCAGGACGCCGGCTCCGTATACATAGGCATCGCCTTTGAATTCCACAAGTAATTTTCTCGCCTTTTCAAAATCGTTCATGCATCACCTCTCTATTGGCTTTGAATTATTGGCCGCTCATCAATGGTAGTCAAGGACAAAATTTGCCTTAGTTTATAATGGATCGCCCGTTCTTTTTAGACTTTCTTTTTTGCCGAAACCGTGCCGAAATCCGAAGGCTTCGCTTGATTATACAATAGACATAGGAGCCCTTACGATTCATTATGATCGCACACGTACTAACATAAGTCGGAGGTTGAGAAATCATGGCCAAGGGATTCGCAGGCAAGATACTACATATTGACCTTACTACCCGGACAAGCAAAGTTGAAGAACCGAAGGAACGCTTCTATCGGCGCTATGGAGGCGGCAGTGCAATGGGTACTTACTATCTACTCAAGGGAATGCCGGCTGGCACAGATCCGCTGGGACCGGATAACGTCCTGACCGTTTTTGTGGGTCCGGCTACGAGTGCCCCGATTTCCGGACAGAGCCGGGTCAGTGTGAATGCCAAGTCTCCACTCACAGGCGCCATTGGAGATTCTCAAGCAGGCGGTTTCTGGCCGGCTTATCTCAAGCGTTCCGGGTTTGACGGCCTGGTCATAAACGGCAGGGCAAGCGAGCCGGTCTATCTTTGGCTGCACGATGGTCAGGTCGAGTTTCGCGAAGCACACCAGTTGTGGGGAAAGATCACCGGAGAGGTTGAGAAACTTATCCGGAAGCAGCTGGGTGATGACAAGGTCCAGGTGATGCAGATCGGTCCGGCTGGAGAGAAGATGGTGCGCTTCGCCTGCATCATCAATATGAGCAATCGGGCGAACGGCCGCACCGGGATGGGGGCGGTCATGGGCTCGAAAAATCTTAAAGCCATCGTTGTCCAGGGCAGGAAAAACCCCGAGTTTTTCGATCCTGAGACAATCAAGGACCTTGCCCGTTGGGGCGCGGACAACTTCAAAGATTCGAACGCCTATGAGCTCGGCCTGCATGGGACCGCCAACATCATCCCGGGACAAAACGACAACGGCGGTCTTCCCACCCGTAACTGGAGCAGTGGGGTCTTCGAAGACTACGAGAAAATCTCCGGGCAGAGGATGAGCAAGACGATACTCAAAGAGCGGGATACCTGTTTTGGCTGTGTGATCCGCTGCAAGCGGGTGGTGGAAGTCACTGAAGGAGATTTTCAGGTAGATCCGTACTACGGCGGTCCGGAATACGAGTCCATCGGCACTTTGGGGTCCTACTGCGGAATAAACAACCTGGAAGCCATTGCCAAGGCGAATGAGTTGTGCAACAAGTACGGCCTTGATACCATCTCCTGCGGCGCCACCATTGCCTGGGCCATGGACTGCTATGAACAGGGATTGATTTCGAAAAAGGACACCGCCGGCTTGGAGCTGAATTTTGGTAACGCCGCCGCCATGGTGACGCTGGTGGAGCAGATCGCCAAGAAGGAAGGCTTCGGTGCCTTGCTGGCCGAAGGTTCGGCCCGGGCTGCGGAGAAAATCGGTCCTGATGCCGAGAAACTGACAGTCACAGCGAAAAAGCAGGAGTTTCCCGCCCACATGCCTCAGGTTAAGCGGTCGCTGGGATTGATCTACGCGGTGAATCCCTACGGTGCCGATCATATGTCCCACGATCATGATCCATTTTATGAACCCGGTACCGAGTTCGCCGACAGGATGGCAGCGATTGGCCTGCTGGATCCTCAGCCTCCAAGAGAGTTGGGTCCGGAAAAGGTTCGCTTTGCCCACTACACCCAGTGGATCTACAACGCCTGCAACAGCCTCTGCCTCTGCCAGTTTGTATACGGTCCCTCCTGGCAGCTGTATTCGACCGGCCAAATATCGAAACTGATCCGAGCCGCCACCGGCTGGGATTTTACCGTGTTCGAGCTGATGAAGCTCGGCGAGCGCACCGTAAATCTGCAGAGGGCGTTCAACGCCAGGGAAGGATTTACCGCCGAGGACGATGTTCTGCCTGAGAAAATCTCCCAGCCGCTGAAAGGTGGTGAAAGCGACGGTGTGTCCGTCCCTGTAGATCAAATCGAGAGAGCCAGAGCCCTCTACTACCAGATGTGTGGTTGGAGCACGGAGGGAGTACCCACCCGGGCCAAACTGGAAGAGCTGGGAATCGGCTGGGTAGCCGATCTGATAGAAGGGAAATCATGAATAGTTGATCCATGGTTCCCGCCAATTAACTTCGGGCAAGCTCGGTTGGCCTGGCCGGAACATGCGAGCGCTCTGGCAATTTGAGCGGTATCAGGGACGGGTGGTTCCACCGCTGCGAGTAGCCTGAAACATCTGCTGAGCCTGCCGCAGGTGCACCGGGAGATCGGACGGATCGCCGGCAATCAGTTCCTGAAGTCCATGCAGGAGATGCTTCACAGCAACATTCAGGAGTTCATCACCAAAAACGTGCGTGAAAGGCTGGTCAGGCAGAAGGCCTACGAGGATCACCAGAGGATCTATGAATGCATAAGAGGCCGCTACACCCAGGCGATTGCTTCGGTGATGGAGGCGCATATCGATACCTGCCTGCGGCATTATGAAAAGCAGTATGGCGGAGGTGAAAGAGGAGGAATCAATGACAGGGGCGAAGGTTAAACACCCTCTGGTGGATGATCTGTTCGGCCTGGAGGGCAAGATCGCGCTGATCACCGGATCCAGCCAGGGTCTCGGATTGATCCTTGCCCGCGGGTTGGGGAAAGCCGGAGCAACCGTGGTTCTGAACGGAAGAAACGGGCAGAAGTTGAAAGCGGCGGTCAGCCGGTTGAAGGAAGAAGGGGTAGATGCTCGGGGATATGCCTTCGATGTGACCGACAGCGAGCAGATCCACGAGAAGATCGAGGGGATAGAAAAGGAGGTCGGTCCGATCGACATCCTGGTGAACAACGCGGGCATCCAACGCCGGGGACCCTTGGAGGATTTCTCGGAGAAAGACTGGCAGGATATCATGAACACCAATCTGACCGCCGTGTTCCTGGTCAGCCGCCAGGTCGCCAAGGGCATGATCGCCCGCAAGCGGGGGAAAATCGTAAACATCCACTCCCTGCAGAGCGAACTCGCCCGGGTCACCATAGCCCCCTACAGCGCCTCCAAAGGGGGCGTGAAGATGCTCACCAAAGGGATGGCCACGGATTGGGGGAAGTACAACATCCAGGTGAACGGTATTGGACCCGGATACTTCATCACCGAAATGACCAAGCCCCTTGCCGACAATCCCGAGTTCGACGGCTGGATCAAAGGACGAACCCCCATGGCTCGTTGGGGTGACCCGGAAGAGTTGGTCGGCACGGTAATCTTCCTCGCCTCTGAAGCGTCCAGCTTCATCACCGGTCAAATTATCTACATCGACGGCGGCATTCTGGCGACGATCTGATATTCCGGGTCACAGAAATGTTCGACGTTCGCGGGTTCGGCGCTAAGGGAGACAAGAAACACAACGATAGTCGGACCATTCAAGAGGCGATGGACGCTTGCTTTAAGTCAGGCGGTGGCACCGTTGTTTTTCCCGCCGGCGACTACCTCTCCGGCAGCGTCTTCCTAAAAAGCAGGATAACCCTCCACCTCGAAGCCGGAGCGACCCTCTGGTGCAGTAGGGATCCCGGGGATTACGCGGGTCTTCGGGACTACGGGCGCTCCGGCAGGCTCATGGTCGGAACGCTCCTGACCGCCGAGGGACAGGAACAGATCGCCGTAGAAGGCTGTGCGGCGATCGCCTGAAAGCGCTCGTCCCAGAAGGGCATGGTGTGGATGATGCCGTTGGATCTGGTCACGCTCAGACCCATCCACTGGATATTGCCGAGTATTTCTGCTATCAAACAATGGCGAGTCCGGGCTGATCGAAAGAATCGACTCGGCAACAATTCTTGAATCTGTAGCGGCGCAAAGTGGCGAAAGGAGAAAAGGAAGTGGCAGTCAAGGAGTTACGTGCCGGCGGCAGTGCGGTGGGAACAATGATCCGCCTGGTTCGAAATCCCGGCATCGCCTGGATCGCCAGGCAGGCAGGATTGGATTTCATCATGCTGGATTTGGAGCACGGATCGAGCTCGCTGGAGACCTTATCCGACGTTGCGGCCACGGGGCGCGGGGCGGGTGTGGAGGTCTTCGTGCGTGTCCCGGAGTTGGCCAAGGGCTACGTGTCCCGGGCCCTGGACAGCGGCTGCACCGGTGTGATGGTTCCCATGGTGGAGTCCGTGGAGCAGGCGGAACTGCTGGCGGGATGGGCCAAGTTCGATCCCGTAGGCCGAAGGGGTCTGGGCAGCATCGGCAACCATACAGACTATGCCGCGGTGAGCGGCGGCGAGGCATCCGGGTTTATGTCAGAGACCAATAAGCAGGTGCTGGCGATCGCCCAGATCGAGACCGCTGCGGCGATCGAGGGTATCGAAAGTATAGCCGCGGTGCCGGGAATCGACGCTCTGCTGATCGGGCCGAATGATCTGGCGGTATCTCTGGGGTGTCCCGGCGATCTCCAGAATCCCAAAGTGCTGGCAGCGATCGACAGGGTGGCCGAGGCGGCCGACCGGAACGGGAAAATTTTCGGAATGCACGGACCGGATGCCCTGATGGAGAGCTATCTGCCCAAAGGTTTGCGGCTGGTCATGAGCAAGCTGGATATCAACATGCTGCTGGCCGCCATGAAGGAGATCGCGGCCAAATGGAAGAACGGATGATGTTCCGGGGCTGCAGCCGGTGCGTTTCATTTGCTTCCAACCTGGTATGTACTACAATCGCGACATGAAGATCCACCGATTCCAGCCCACCGAATACCACACCACCCTCGGCCCTCACAAATCTGTTCTGGAGATCGACGGCGGGGATACCGTCGTCACCACCACCGTTGACAATGCCGGGCGGGATGCCTCGGACACCGAAGTCACCCCGCGGGGAAATCCTCAGACCGGTCCTTTCTACGTGCGCGGTGCCGCGCCGGGGAATATCTTGGCCGTTCGTTTCGACCGCATCGTCCCCAATCGTTCGATCGGCCGTACCCGGGCCTACATCGCCCCTCATGTGCTCGAGGCCGGCTATGTCGAGGAAGGCAGGCGGGACGGGGCGCAAGGTCACGAAGGCCTGCTGGAGTGGCGAATCGATACCGGCGCCTGGACCGCCGAACTGCTGTCCCCGACCTTTCCGGCGGGCACCTTGACTCTGCCTCTCGACCCAATGGTCGGCTGCTTCGGTACGGCGCCGCCGCGGGGGCAGTACATCGCTTCAGACACGGCGTCCCGCTACGGCGGCAATATGGATTACCGGGGTTTCAGAGCCGGAGCAACGGCCTACCTCCCCGTATTTGTCGAAGGCGCCCTGTTTCACCTTGGGGATGTTCACGCCCTCCAGGGAGATGGAGAAATCGTCGGCACCGGGATCGAAGTTTCCGCCGAGGTGGAGTTCACGGTTCACCTGATCAGGGGCAGGGGGATCAACTGGCCCCGCGCAGAAAACGCAGACATTATCCTGACTGTCGGGAATGCCCGCCCTCTGGATCAGGCCCTCCAGGAGGCGACCACCGAGATGGTCCGCTGGCTGGTCGAGCTCGGTCTGGAAGAGAAGCTGGCCCACATACTCCTGGGTCAGTGTGTAGAGTACGAAGTGGGTAATGTGTTCGATCCCGCCTACACGATGGTCTGCAAGGTCAAGAAGAGCCTGCTTGAGAGCGTCGGTCTCGAGTTGACATTGCCGTGAAAAATCTGACGCCTGCCGCGCGGTAGGGACAGCCGCGATTCATCACACCGATTCTCCCGAACTACGAAGGCGGGTCCAATATTTTGGGGAAGGCACCCCTGATCGTCCCGCGATGAAATCGTACGATGTTTGTCTCCAGAGCATCCGCAAGGATCTCCGGTCCTTCTCTGAACAGATTCGCTCCATCGTCCAATACGCAAGTGCCGGCTTCCTCCGCCGGAAGCAGCGCGATGATTTTCTCGGCCTCTTTTTGTATCTCGTGCCACTGCCTCCCCAGCGCGGAAGCATCCGGAGCAGGTCCTGAGAAAGACAACTGGGAAATCTCTTCAACTGAATAGTGGCTGCTTCTTCTGGTTTCATTCAGAAGCGATGCCGGATTGAATCCCGGATCCTTGCCGCAAGCCGCCCAAAACAGGTACCCCAGATTCTGTATCCGTTGGTGGCAGCTAATGACGTCGATCCAGTCACGGGCCTCCAGTCGACCGGCCATAGCCAGTACTTTGTTGGTAGCGAGGTCGAAGGGGTGAAGGGTTAAACCGAATGTTTCGTCCTCGACAAGAGGAAAGAACCTGAACGCACTGTCTCTAGTCCACTGAACGAGAATGGTATTCCCTTTCTTTTTTACCGAGGCTTCGACATAAGAAGCAAGAGTGCGCAGTGCATCCACCGAATAGCCGTTCGCGACGAGCATTTCTCTGTCGGATTCCTACGTGTTCAGAACAGCCTCGGTTGTGTCGTGGAATATGTCGATATCTCTTGAGATCCGGGGAGCTTGGATTAGTTGGTTGAGAGCAACATCCCCGGCTACATAGCTGACGCCTTGAGCTTTTCTTTTTTCGGCGACTAACTTGCAGATGTCTCGCTGAAATTCTGTGATAGCCATGTCTTGAGCCGTCGGACCTCGATGAAAGCCTCCCGATCTCCATGCCGTTCGATACAATCAAGCGCGAGAAACGCTTCCTCGAGCGTGTTGGGAAGGAAGTCTTCCCGCAGAAACCAGAGGCAGCGAGCCCTGTACTTCGTGACAAGAGGACTCAATCGATCGCATATCTCGCGGTCCATGATATCTCTATGCTACTCAGTATGATAAAGCAGTCAATAAAACGAATCTAGTGATTCCCGCATCGACCCCGGCTAAAAACCCCGGTCGCCACCGGTCAGCCCGCCCAAGCCCTGCAGAAAGCCGCCGCGGCGGCTCTCACCCCGGTTGATCCCGGAAGCGGCGATCACCCGGTCGGCCAGCCGCGAGAAGGGTAGGGTCTGCAGGTACACGACCCCGGGTCCGGTCAGGGTGGCGTAGAACAATCCCTCTCCTCCGAACAGGGCGGTCTTGAAGTCCCCCACGTACTTGATGTCGTAGTCTACCTGTTCCTCGAAGGCCACCAAACAGCCCGTGTCCACCCGCAGGCTCTCCCGCTCCCGGAGGGTTTTTTTCAGCAGGGTACCCCCGGCGTGGATGAAAGCCAGACCGTCACCGCTCAGGCGCTGCAGGATGAACCCCTCTCCACCGAAGAACCCCGCACCCAGCCGCTTGGTGAAGGCCACGGAGATGTCGATGCCGTAGGCCGAGCAGAGATAGGCGTCCCTCTGACAGAGCGTCGGCCCGGTTTCATGAAGGGCGAGGGACAGGATCTTGCCGGGATAGGGAGCGGAGAAGGCGAGCTTTCGTTTTCCGTTTGTCTCGTTGTAAAAGGTGGTGATGAAGAAGGACTCCCCGGTGATCACTCGCTTCAATCCCTTCATGAAGCCGCCCCCCGTCCCCGTGTTCACTCGAATGCCCTCTTCGAGAAACATCATGGCCCCGGCCTCGGCCAGGACCGCTTCCTGGGGATCGAGGGTAATGATTACCCCCTGCATATCGTCTCCCACCAGCTGGTAGTCAACCTGATGCGCTTCAGCCATTTACCCATCCTCCTCCATTTGTGTCGTGGATTTTCTCTTCTTCTGTCTAATTTAGTAGGTTGTCGATTGGTTTTCTATAGTTTTCCGAATATCCTGAACCAGATTGCAGCTGGGTTGGATTTCCTGAATCCGTGCGGAGCTATCTCTCGATATCTTGCCGTCTATACCGACGGTGATATCTATCCATGTCATTGCTTCGTAGACGAGACCGTGCGTATCGTAGGGGTACGGTCTGGCGCGAGTTTGAACGTCAAGAATTCGTGCAGCTTTCCGGCGAAATCACGGTCAGCAAAAAAAATAGCTGTCGCTCGGGATTACGGTGAAACATCTTCCACCATTGAGTTTTAGCGCTCACGTCGGCTATCCGGCTCATTCGGCCGGGCTCACCGGGGCCACTCGCACCTCGGTCTTCATTCTCCACGTGACCGGCAACTCCCGCAGTTCCCCGATCACTTCGATCGTTTCACTGAAGAGGATGTCCGCCGAGGATATGCCGATCATGAGTTCGAATTCCCCTGGCTCGATCACGCGGGTCGTTCCGGAGGTGGTGAAGCTCAAGAGATCCACAGGCAGGGTGAAGGACACCCTTTTCCTTTCGCCCGGGTTCAGGGTGAGCCTCTTGAACCCTTTCAGCTCCTTGACCGGTCGTACCAGGCTGGCAATAACGTCACGGACGTAGAGTTGTACCACGTCGTCTCCCGCTCGCTCACCGGTGTTCTTCACCGTACACGACACCTCGATTTCTCCGTCGATCCGGACCTTCCGGCTCAGTACCTGGAAATCGGAGTACTCGAAGGTCGTGTAGCTCAGCCCGTGCCCGAAGGGAAACACGGCTCCGAACTCCGGGTGAATCGGGGAACCCGCAGATTTCAGCTTATGATTATAGAAGTAGGGCATGGCGCCAGCGGACTTGGGAAAGGAAACCGGCAGCCTGCCGCCGGGATTGATATCCCCGTATATGATTCCCGTCAGGGCGTCTGCACCTTCCTGCCCCGGGAACCAGGCCTCAATCACGGCGTTGGCCCGGGAGAACGCCTCGCCGAGGTTGTAGGGCCGACCGTTCAGCAGGACGATCACCGTGGGCTTGCCCAGAGAAAGCAGGGCGTCGACAAGCTTCTGCTGCACTCCCGGAAGAGTGAGCGAAGAAGCGTCGGAGCCTTCTCCGACCGTTCCGGTGAGAAACAGGCCGGACAGATCCCCCACGGCCACGATGATCCGGTCTGCCTTGGCGGCCACAGCGAGGGCATCCTCCAGGCCGCTTTCATCCTTACTGATGGTGCTCTTCTTCTGTCCCTGCTCGGCATCGACATCGCCCGGAAACACTGGCGCTTCCAGCAATCTCTCGGTGAAGATCTCGCAACCCCTGCTGTAGAGAATCGTGCCGACGGACGCTCGGCCCTCAAAGGCTTCCCGCAGGGTTTGCGCATAACGGGTGTCCGTGTCCATCAGGCGCTGAGCCCTTATCAGGTGCACTGGGAACGAGTAGCCGCAGAAGAGGGCAAGCTGGTCATCCGCCAGGGGTCCGACCAGCGCCGTCGTCCCCTCGTCTTGCAGCGGCAGTATCCCGTCGTTCTTCAACAACACCACCGAGCGTGCCGCCGCCTCAGCGGCGATCTTCCGGTGCTCCGGGGTGTTGAGGGTGATCGCACCCTCGTCTACATATGGGTTTTCAAAGAGACCGAGCCGTGACTTCTCAACGAGCACGCGGGTCACCGCCTCGTCCACGATGCTCATCTTCAGAATCCCGCGGGACAGCGCCTCCTCGACGCCCGTCCCGAAGCAGGTGAACCCCGGAAGCTCCACGTCCATCCCGGCCTGGAGCGCCTGAGCGGTGGCTTCCGCTTCATCCCGGGCCACACCGTGATGGGCGTACAGCAGCCGTACAGCCTCATAGTCGGAGACGACCAGGCCATCGAAGCCCCAGCGCTCGCGCAGAATCTCCGTGATGTAGCGCCGGGAGGAACTCAAAGGCTCTCCGTCGATGTCGTGATAGGCCGGCATGACCGAGCCTGCATCCGCCAGCTTCACGGCCATCTCGAAGGGCAGGAGAAAGATGTCGTTTAGCTCCCGCTCGCCGACCCGCACCGGTGCATGATTGCGCCCCCCTTCGCTGAAGGAGTGGCCTGCATAGTGCTTGAGCGTGGCCAATACGCGCCTGTTTTCCCCCTGCAGACCACGCACGTAAGCCGTTGTCATACAGCCCGCCAGGTAGGGATCTTCCCCGAAGGACTCCTCAGTACGGCCCCAGCGCACATCCCGGCTCACGTCCGCGACCGGCGCAAGCCCCTGCCTCGCGCCGACGCTGTACAGCTCATCACCGATAGCGGCGGCTATTTCCCTCATTAGCTCTTCATCCCAGAGAGAGCCGTAGTTGATGGCCGCCGGGAAGAGCGTGGCCCCTTTGGCCATGAGTCCAGGGAGGCATTCCTCATGAGCAAGCGCCGGTATCTTCGAGCGGGTCCGCTCCACCAGGTATTTCTGAATCCGGTTGAGCCCTCTTATACAGCTCCTGGCGTCCACGGGGCGGGTGCCGAGCGGACGCGTAATCTGGCCGATCCCGTGCTTGAGGATCAATTCGGGATCGGCGCTGCTCTCCTCAATGAACCCGTCATGGGCCCTCCGAAAGGTGAAGCTTCCGTCCTCTTCGATATTCAGCCACACCGAGTGCAGCTGGGCGACCTTCTCCTTGACGGTCAATTTCCTTAAAAGCTCCCGGGCTCGTTCATGGTGATTGATCATGTTAAGACCTCCTGGACAAATAAATTTACGGCACGGGCTCGCTCAGGCCGCTGTTATATCCCCAAAGGTGTGCAAGCTCCCGGTCAGAGGCGGAGGTTGCTATTCAGGATGCCGTCAGCCCTCCATCGACCGGGAAGGCGACACCCGTTATGAAGGCCGCCTCGTCGGAGGCTAGGAAGACGAAGGCGTTCGCCACGTCCGCCACCGTGGCCAGTCGTCCCAGAGGGACCTCCCCGAGACGTTCGGCCTTTCGCCTGGGATCCTGAAGGAGGGCGCGCACCGACGGCGTGTCCACCGTGCTCGGGTGCACGCTGTTGCAGCGGATATTCTCACCAGCATACCGTGCGGCAATGGATCTGCTGAGAAGAGTGACGGCTCCTTTTGTCATGGTGTAGGCCTCGTTCGTATACCTGTGACCGATCAGACCGCAGATGGAGGACATATTGAGGATGCAGCCCCCGCCGGAACTCCTCATGAGGGGGATAGCGTGCTTGATTCCCCAAAAAGGGCCCCGGACGTTCACGGCCAGCATAGCATCCAGCTCTTCCGCCGACATCCGTTCGATATCCTTTCGGATGTTCACGCCGGCATTATTGACGAGAATGTCCAGCCGTCCGAAGCGGTCCTTTACGGTCCCGAGGACACGTTTCCAACTGTCCTCCGCACCCACGTCCAACAACAAGAACTCCGCCCGATCGGAACCATCGATCAAGGAGTTGATCTCGGCGGCCGTGCGCCGGCCTTCTTCCTCCTGGGAATCGCAAACAAAAACAAAAGCTCCTTCCTCCCGGAAGCGCTTCGCGATAGCGGCACCGAGACCCTGGGCTGCGCCGGTGATGAGCGACACTTTGTCAGCAAGCCGCACGGTTCACACTCCTTAGCATAATCCTCCGTTTCAGCTGCTCAAGCTCGGTTACAGCCTGGCGATGCTGCTCTTCAGTCAGGGCTGCATTGTGGAAGGTCGCGTCGTTCTCGGCGAAGGAGATACCTTTTCCTTTGATCGTGTCGGCCACGATGACCGTGAGCCTGTCCTTCGTCCTCTTAGCGGCTTCGAGGGCTTGGATGACCGCGGCCACGTTGCGGCCGTCGCGATGGACAACCCCTGGCCGAGGGAACCGGTCACCGCCTAGATACCTGGGGTCTTCTCCATGTCTGGATGCCCCTGAAGCGATCCGCCCAGGTGCCCGGCCTTACCGACTCCTATCATCTCAAGCAAATCGAACCTGAGCTGGAGCGCTGTCTTCTGTAGCTTGATATTCGTTTCTGTGGATACCATTGCTTGCTTCCCGGATCCCGGTGCCCAGGTTCACTGCTTCTGCGGGCTGAGCATTCCCGTTGGAGACTGGGGCGCGGCGTATCCTCCCTCAGTACGCAATCTCTGGATGGTACGGACTATATGCTCCTCCATGATGCTTTCCGCCCGTTGCGCATCATGGGCCTCGATCGCGTCGATGATTCTCTGGTGGTAGTACAGACCGTCCCGGGTGCCGAGGGTTTCCACGATGTTTTCCATGGAAACGCTTAAAACGTCCTTGATGATGCTGTTGACCTTCATAATGATCGGATTGCCGGAAGCCCGCGCCAGGTCAAGATGAAACTCGAGATCCGCGTGGGCAAAGCCCCTGACGTCGTACTGCCGCCGGACCATGGTCGCGTAACTGCGTTTGAGCTCGGCGATATCCTCAGGCGTCGCCTTCTCTGCTACCAGGGCGACCGTTCCCTTCTCCATTATCCTGCGGTACTCGAGCACATGAAAGACGTCGGTAGGATCAAGCGCCAGCATGGGAAGCAGGGCATTCATCGAGGTCCCGGCGTCGTACTCGCATACGAAGGTCCCCTCCCCGTGCCGGGTCTCGAGCAGGCCGAGACTGACCAGACGCTGCAATCCTTCCCGGACCGAGACCCTGCTTACGCCGAGCTGTTGGGCGAGCAGGTTTTCCGAAGGAAGCTTCGATCCCGGCAGCCAGACGCGGCGCAGCACCTGCGTTTTGAGCTGTTCATAGACCTGGGTCGTGACGCTTTTCCGCTTGACCCGTTGCAGCGTTGTTTTCTTCATCACAGATAGCCTTACAAAATTTGTAGTACAACTGTCAACTAGATGTAGCATACCTTACAAGTTAATGCTTGTCAAATGCTTTTAGTATAGAAAAATAGTTGACAAGTATGAGTTCGGTATGCGAAAATTTAGATAGAAATTCCGTCAGGCTTATGTCCCTGACGGAAAAAACTGAGGAGGTTCCATATGAAGAAATTGTACGTGTTGCTGCTTTGCTGCCTGTTTCTTCTGTCCGCGGCGTCGGTTTTCGCCGGCGGACAGAAACCGGCAGCCGAGACGGGAAAGCTCGTCCTTTGGGACGTCGAGACCACTGGAGTGCTGCCAGGCATCCTCGATCAGACGGCCGATGATTTCATGAAGGCCAATCCCGGTATCGAGCTGGAGATGGTGCACATTCAGAACGATCCCTTCAAGACAAAGCTCAAAGTGGCCATGGGCGCAGGCACTCCGCCGGATATCTTCCACAACTGGGGCGGCGGTCCGCTCAAGGAGTACATCGACTCCGGGATGGTGGACACGATCGACGAGATCAAGAGCGATCTGCTCAAGACCTACATCCCCGCATCCTTCGATCCGGTAACCTTCGACGGAAAGACCTACGGGGCCGCCTTTGCGGGCCTGACCGGTGTGTTCTTCTTCTACCGCAAGGACGTGTTCGCGCAATACGGGCTGACAGCCCCCAAGACCCAGAAGGATTTCATCGCCATGGGGGACAAACTCAAAGGCAACGGAGTGATGCCCATTACCCTGGCCAACAAGACCAAGTGGCCCGGATCTTTCTTCTACATGTACCTGGCCGACCGCTACGGCGGCGCCGATATGTTCCTGGACGCCCTGTACCGTAAACCCGGCGGCAGCTTCGAAGCTCCGGGTTACATCCAGGCGGGACAGGCTCTGCAGGACCTGGTCAAGCGCGGCTTCTTCCCTCCGGGGTTCAACGGCATGGACGAGGATACGGGTCAGTCCAGGATGCTGATCTTCTCCAAGAAAGCGGGGGTGCATCTGATGGGCAACTGGTTCGTCGGGCAGGCCACGGCGGAATCCCCCGAAACCCTCGCGCAGCTGGATTTGTTCCCCTTTCCCTCCGTTGAAGGAGGCAAGGGTGATCCCACAAATCTGATCGGCAGTCCCGGACAGAACTACTACTCGATTTCGGTTACGTGCAAGAACAAGGCCAAGGCTCTGGAGTTCCTGAAGAGCTACATCATGAGCAAGTCCTTTGTCGAGTCCCTGGCCGGAGCCGGATACGTGCCGCCTGTCAAGGGCGCGTCCACCTATACGAAAGATCCGCTCATGAAGAAGGTCGCCCTGGCCTTCGAGGCGGCCGGGCATGTCCAGGTTTACTACGACCAGTTCCTGCCGCCCGCCATGGGTGAGCTACACAAGGACCTGGTGCAGTCGCTTTTCGGGCTCTCGATTACGCCGCAGGAAGTAGCCAGCAGGCACGAGCAGGCGATCATCGAAGAGACGAAAAAATAAGAATCTTTGATCATGGACACCCCCCGGTCAACCGGGGGGTGTTTTTCCCCGCAAAACCCGTGATCTGAGCTTAGCCGGACAGGAGATGAAGAAACACAATTTCCTCGCCGCATTGCTGTTTGTGCTTCCCGCTTTACTGATCTACTGCTTCTACTTCGTGTATCCCATTCCGGCTTCGGCTTACTACAGCCTCTTCCGCTGGAACGGCATCTCCCCGCAGAAACTGTACCTCGGTTTCGGGAATTGGCTCCGACTGGTACGGGATGAGCTTTTCTGGAAGAGCCTGACCAACAACCTGATCCTCGTTGTCGCTTCCATCGTCATCCAGCTTCCCATGGCCTTGGCTCTCGGTCTTCTGGTATCCTCTCAGTTGAGGGGAGCCCGGCTGTTCAAGCTCCTGTACTTCATACCCATGATGCTCTCCGCCGTGGCTATCGGCATCACCTGGAAGTTCATCTACGAGCCGAACTACGGACTGCTCAACGGAGCGCTCCGTCTGGCCGGGCTGGGCGGCCTGGCCCGCGGCTGGCTGGGAGAGCCGAGGCTGGCCCTGGCCGCAGTGATCGTCACCATATGCTGGCAGTTCATTCCCTTCTACATGGTGATCTTCGCCGCCGCACTGGCGGGGATCCCTCAAGAGCTTATTGAGGCGGCCTACATCGATGGGGCTTCCCCCGCGGTTAGCTTCTTCCGCATCACCCTTCCCCTGCTGCGGAATACGATTCGTACCGCGGCGATCCTCTCCCTCACCGGCTCGCTCAAGTACTTCGGCCTGATCTATGTCATGACAGAAGGCGGGCCCGACCACGCCACCGAGCTGCTGGCCACCTACATGTACAAGCAGGCCTTCACCGGCTTCCGCATGGGCTACGGCAGCACCGTGGCCGTGTTCATGTTCCTGCTCTCTTTCCTCCTGACCGTGTTGGTTCTTCGACTGGGCAAGCGGGAGGCCGTCTATGCTTAGAAGCGGCAGCAGCACGGCTTCTCGGATATTGATCTACGTTCTGGCAGTGATCTGGGTTGTGATTACGATCTACCCCCTGATTTTTCTCATCCAGAACTCCTTCAAGACCTCGACGGAGTTTTTCATGGGGGATGTCTGGACGCTGCCGGGACGGTTCTCCCTGGCAACCTACCAGAGAGTCTGGGAGACCCACTTCGCCCGCTTCCTTGTGAACTCGCTGTTCGTGGTCAGCATCTCCCTCGTCATCCTTCTGCTGGCCGGGAGCTCGGCGGCGTTCGGTCTATCTAGAATCCGCTTTCGATTGAGCGGTTTCTTCTACTACCTGTTCGTGGGTGGCCTAACCATACCGGTGCATATCACGCTCATCCCGGTGTACATCATCACCCGGGACCTCGGCATTTACGACACCCTCTGGGCATTAGTCGGGCCCTTTGTGGCCTTCAATATGCCTGTGGCTGTTTTCGTGCTGGCCTCGTTCATGGGGGATATACCTGCAAGCCTGGAAGAAGCCGGATACATCGATGGAGCCAGCCGCTTTCAGGTCTTCTGGAACGTGGTGCTGCCCATCTCGCGACCGGCGGTTACGGCCGTTGGCATCTACAACGCAGTGATTCTCTGGAATGAGTTCATCTTTCCCCTGGTGCTCATTAACTCGACCGAGAAACGCCCGCTGACCCTCGCGCTGTGGAATTTCCAGGGAGAGTTCAGCGCCGACGTTCCGGCCATGATGGCGGCTCTGCTGCTATCCATGATCCCCCTGCTCATCTTCTATGCCGTCACCAAGGAACGGCTCATCGAAGGACTGGTAGCCGGTGCGATAAAGGGATAGGAATCTGTCGGAATACCCCGCGTTTTCAAACGCCACGAGCGGGCGTTGACTGAGTTAGCACAACCACGAACTTCGGAGGTGTCGATCCTACCGCCTTCCCAACTGAAATACGTATATTTGATCTCCGTTCGGTTCAGGTCGAGCACCCCTGTGCGCAAGGTGCCCAAGGAAATAATCCTGGATCTGGATGCCACCGATGATCCGCTTCATGGATATCGAGAGGGAAGGTTCTTCCACGGGTACTGCGATTGCTACCGCAACCTGCCATCGTACATTTTTTGCTGGGGTAAGCTGCTGTGCCTCGCCCTTTGATCTGCCCTGTATTTCGAATTCGATACCTTCTTGAAGGTTACACTTTTTGAAACTTGAATGTAAGAAATTCTCGAGTGTTTGACGACAACCATTCTGATAACCACGCGCCAAGTATGGAAGAAAGGGTGTGTTTCAGGCTATTCTGTGGTCAGGGAAGACATCAATGCAGAAGATCGACTTCAAGAAGATACTCAAGCAGCTGTACAGCGCGCCGGCCAAGGTACCGGTCATCGTGGAGGTACCGCCGATGAACTTCATCATGCTCGACGGAGTCGGGGATCCCAATACCTCGTTTGAGTTTCAACAAGCCGTAGAGGCTCTGTTCTCCACGTCCTACACCCTCAAATTCATGATCAAGAAAGGTCCTCTGGCCATCGACTACGGCGTGCTGCCCCTGGAGGGGGTCTGGTGGGCCGACGATATGACCAGCTTCACCGCCGGGGACAAGGCATCCTGGAAGTGGACCTTGATGATCATGCAGCCGGAGTACGTTACTCCGGAGCTCTTTGAACAAGCCCTGGAGCAGGTGGGGAAGAAGAAAGCGCTGCCGGCTCTCGATCAGCTGAGTTTCGAGTCATTCCACGAGGGCTTGAGCGCCCAGGTGCTTCACGTCGGACCCTTTTCCGAAGAAGGTCCTACCATCGAGCGGCTTCATCGGTTCATCCACGACAACGGCTACGGCAGAAACGGCAGGCACAGAGAGATCTATCTCAGCGATTTGCGTCGGGCGGCGCCGGAAAAGCTGAAGACGATCGTTCGCCAGCCCATAGCGAAAGCCTAAGCATTCCCGGCGTTATAAGTGCTCAAAAACCTGCCTTGAACGCCCCGTGCACAATAAAGTAGTCAGCGAAACAGCATCCCCTGGAGCTCCCGAGCGTTCTGAATCGCCTGACCCCTGCTGTGGTTGTTGAAAATGACCAACAGAAGCTGAGCTTTGGCCAGCATCCGTTCGATCATCGGCAGCCACTCGGACAGCTCCTCGCCGCTGTACAGATAGTCGTAGCGGCTGACGTTGTCCCCGGTCCACCAGTTGGCCTGGTTCCGTCCGTGTAAACGCAGGTAGGCCAAATTGGAGCTGACGATCTCGGTGGGCACCGGCAGCTTTGGGAGTCGGGGTTCATCCACGTTGACCAGAGCGGCGCCTACCTCCCGCAGCCCATCGTACACCGAGTCCTTCTGCCACTCGGCGCCCCGGAACTCGACCGCCTTGGGTAGATCGGCGAAGGAGTCGCAGAGCCTCTTCAGATGCGTCCGGCACTCGG
>CAZBXU010000011.1:0-35990 GCA_964495755.1 uncultured Spirochaetaceae bacterium
TATATTGACGGGGCCTTCATGGCACAAGCTCGGGCACGAAATGTTGCCGTACTGGCCATGAAACCCTTCGGCGGCGGCAGGATTGCCGACGTCCCTCTCTGCCTGCGGTTTCTGAAAGGTTACCCCGGGCTGTTTCCCTGTATCGGCATCGAGCAGTCCGAGGAAATGGCGGTGAACCTGGCGGTCTGGGAGAGCGACGAGGTCCTGACCGACCAGGACAGTGTGGAGATGGGGCGGCTGACCGAACTGATGGGCAACCGATTTTGCCGGGGCTGCGGCTACTGTCTGCCCTGCCCGGAACAGATCCCCATTCCGACGGTGACATTTCTGAAGGTCTTTTCCATGCAGATGCCTAAAGATCAGGTCATCACTGATGAACACACCCGAGCGGTAGGGTTGGCCAGGGGATGCAGCGAATGTCGTCAGTGCGTGGAACGTTGTCCTTACGATTTGGAGATCCCGGACATGCTCAAGGAAAACATCCGGTTCTACGAAAGCTTCTCGGCTCGTTAGCCCCTTCTACTACACAGCTCTACCTGCTCATGCCGCTTGGCAAGGGATGGGAAGCGCGGTTGTCATGGAATTTGTACCGCACAGCCGGGGATACACGGCGTAATTATCTCGATCGTCCCCAACGGCTGCCCAATTCGGGACCTTGCCTGCCGACCTCCGATCATAATTGTACCTATCACTGGATTGATACTTTCTGGGTTTTAATTGTTCCATTTCTGGCAAGTGCAACGTATCTCTACGGGTTTTGTTCTTCTTCACCCGTTCCATGGAGCAGTATGTCGCATCCACGGGCAGCCTACCAGGTAGGGTTAATCTGACGCATACGAAAAAAAGCATTTGGTCGTAGTTCAAATTGGAAAGCACCGCGACCTCTCGAACTAATTCTGAGAATTTATTTAAACGCATTGGATTTACAACAGGGGGATCCGCTGTATTCTGAATGATCATTGCTTGCCGGATTTCTTACAATGTCCAGAGGGAAGAATGTATGAGAAAGCTTATTCAACAGTATGCCAAAGATCTGACGGCGGGTTGTCTGACCTCCGGCTACGAGAACTCCTACAGCATCTACCAGCTAGCGCGAAAGATTAAGGAAGGTCTGGACTACGACAATGAAGTGCTTTACGCCGCCTGTTTTCTCCACGACATAGAGATGAGCTCCGGGTATCCCAAGAGCTTAGCAGAGAAAGCCAGAGCGATTCTGAGGGAGACAGGTTTCACCCACGGTAAGATTGATGCCGTGTACGAGGCTAACCTGCAGCACATGCCCGGGAAGGAAGACAAAGCTGCGTCCGTAGAGTCAAGCTCCTTCACTAGGCCAACCTCCCGGAGACCGTCAGTGCTGTGGGGCTTGTTCGTCTAGCCATCGGGTCCTTCTCCTGGCACCATCTCAAAACTTCAGGCGATTCCCCGTTTCGAGAAAGAGCTCAAACTGTAGCACTCGCTCCAGGTAGAGCATATCGAGGTGGCTCTGGTCAATCAGTGCGTAGCTCTTCCAGAAACTCTCCCACGACCTTTTTAAAACCTTCCCGGTCTTCGTCATGAATGGCGTGATCACAGGAAAACATGACCAGCTTCCCGTTTTTCGCTTTTTCCACCAGCATACGGGCATATTCCGGGGGGTTGAGGTAGTCCTTTTCACCCAGCAGTAATAAAAGGGGAGCGGTGATCTGATCGGCTAGGTGCAGGCTTATATCCCCGCCTGCAGCCACCATGCTGGTGATCGCCTCCACCCATTCCTTGACTATGGGGTCGGGATCGTCGATCCCGTGGCGGGCCTTGATCTCTTCGGTGACCCAGGTGGCCGGATAGTATTTCTTTATCTCTTCCTGGACAATCGGTCCCAGATACCCAATCGCCCCCCAGACCACGATCGAACGAAAACGCCGAGGATACTTCCCGCCGGCGATCAGGCCGATCTCTCCCCCGTCGGAGAAACCTAAGTAATGTACTCTTTCCAAACCCATGGCATCCATGAAGGCAATTACATCTTCAGTATCCCGGTAGTAGAAGTCAGATGGAAATCTTCGTGGTTTCGGTGTTGATTCCCCATAGCCGCGAAGTGTAACTCCAAACACGTGATACTTCTCCGCCAGCCAGTCGATCAAGTGCCCCAACTCTGCTCTGGCGGTGCCGAGGAGCCCGTGAATTAGGATGAGTGCTTCCCCTCCCGATCCCTTCTCCTCGTAGTGTAGCGTTGCTCCCGTGGGCAGTGCGGCAAACCCGTTTTTCATCGCCTTCCCTCTTCTCCATTAATTGTCAGTGCCTCAAAATATATCATGTCTGATTTCTTTGGTAAAATACTCGGTTCCTTTGAAGCGCTCAAATCTTAATCCCATCTCCGCTTCCCTTGCGAAGAGAACCATTCTGGTAGTAAACTGAATGCTGCCTTGTGCCTCAACGGGAGCCGTTAGGGCGAATCCCTTGGTAGATCGAATTTTTTCATCAGGAGCCGACCGTGATCATCGATGCCCATGCCCATGCCGATGAAAATGACATCTGGGGTTGGTACGACCCACCGGAGAAGCTCATAGCTCTGATGGACGAAGCTGGCATCGACATGGCTGTGATCACCTCCTACTCCGACGAACCCGGACCTTCCGCGGGTTTGGAAAACCTGAAGCGATATGTAGCCGAGTTTCCTGAACGCCTGATCGGATTTCCCCGCATCGATCCCAAATTTGGACAAAAATCTATTGAGATCTTCGAACAGACGATAAAGGCGAATCCGTTGATGAAGGGCTTGAAGCTACACCCCATCTCCAATCTGGTCAAACCTTTCGCGCCTCTCTGTGTGGAGCTGATCCGCAAGGCCGGCGAGCTGGGCGTGCCTGTGTTTACTCACTGCGGAGACAAGATCCCCGCCCTTCCCCTGCAGATCGCCAGGGCGGCAGCTCTCTGTCCCGATACCACGATCATCTGCCATATGGGCGGCTATTTTCATGCCGATGATATGCTACGCTGCGCCCAAAGGCAGCCTAATCTGGTGTTGGATACCTCTTCGACTCCATATCCACGTATCGTTCGTAAGGCCATCGAGCTTCTCGGAGCGAATCGGGTGGTCTTTGCCACTGACAACCCCGCCGGGGATCCTGTATCGGAGTTGGAAAAGATTCGTATGCTGAATCTGCCGCCGGATGTTGAGGAACGGGTGCTTTGGAAGAACATCGCAGAGCTAATCCATCTCGAAGTGGGGAGGAACTAACGCCGTGATCGACGCCAATGTGTTCATCGGTGAATCTCTGTATGAAAACTCCCTCAGCCCCGAAAACCTTTTGGAGATGATGAGGGTCAACGGTGTGGAACGAGCGGTCGTACGTCCATTGAAGCCCCCGGATTTCGATTTCGACCGAGCTAACCGCTGGATTGCGGAGACTCAGAGTAAGTATCCCAACCTCGTCGGTTTCGGAAGAGTAAACGCCTTGCTCAGGCAGGCTCCGGAACAGGCGCTTCGAGCCGTGATAGATTACGGACTTCGGGGTATCCATCTCCACCCATGGGAGGAAAATTACCCGATCACCTCCGAAAAAGTGGATCGGGTGGTCGAGGCCCTCGAAGGGAGGGTGCCGGTCTATGTTTCCGCTGGGTATCCCGTTGTTTCGCATCCGCTCCAGATTCAAGATTTAGCAAGTCGGCATCCGGATACCACCTTCATTGCGACTCACGGAGGGCAGCAGGATATCTCCGGGATGAGCTTCGACGATGCGTTGATTGTAGCACGCGAGAATCCGAATGTGAGCTTCGACGTATCAGGGGTATACAGACGGGATTTCATTGAGCTGTTGGTCGAGCAGGCGGGGGAGCAGAGGATTGTTTTTGGCAGCTGTACGCCTTATATGGATATGGCTTTCGAGATCACCCGGGTTCGAGCCACTCATTTGGAGGACGAGGTCAAGGACAGAATGTTTCGGGTGAATATCCTGCGAATTCTGGGGCTTAGCGGTGGCTGAGCTCTCGGCTTGAATCTGTTGGCGAGTATCGGTTCTCTTGACAGGGGAGAACCCGGTAGTCATAATTTCATCAATAATCGGTCTTCTTCAACCCGAGGCCTGCTTGGAGATGGAGCCGGAAACACACTAAGGAGGGCAAGATGAAGAGAACACTTGCGAGTGCTATGGTGGTGCTGCTGTTTCTATCGGCCACCATCGCATTGATGGCCGGCGGCACGGGAGAGCCCCAAACGGCCGCACCGACTGCCGAGGGGGGGCCGTCTGGGGGAGGTACACTGACCTTCGGGGTGTACCGGCCGATTCCGAACCTGGCCTACTACCATGCCTACGATGCATCCAACAACATTACAGCCGTCGCTATCTGGGACACCCTGCTGCGATTCAACGAAAAGGCGGAGATCAAGCCGGGTTTGGCCACCTCATGGGAGGTGAAGGATGGAAACAAGATCATCCTGCATCTTCGGGAGGGCGTCAAGTTCCATGATGGGACCACCCTGGATGCAGAGGATGTAATTGCCAGCATGGAACTCGCTGTCGACCCCGAGTCGAAGTCGCCCATGGGCTGGATGCTCGACCCGATCGACAGCATAGAGGCCCTGGACAGCATGACCGTCCAGATCAAGACAGGTGCAGTCGTGGATATTCTGAATGCTCTTGCCACGCCGATAGGGGCGGTGAGCAGCAAGGAGGCGGTTGAGAAGTACGGGATCGGATTGGGGGAAAACCCGATCGGGGCCGGTCCCTTCAAGCTGGAAAGTTGGGAGCGAGGGAGCCGTGTTGTGTTGACCAAGTTCGATGACTACTGGGAGGAAGGCAAGCCTTATCTCGACAAGATCATCTTCAACATCATTATCGAGGA
Source organism: uncultured Spirochaetaceae bacterium (assembly GCA_964495755.1). Taxonomy (GTDB): domain Bacteria; phylum Spirochaetota; class Spirochaetia; order SZUA-6; family DRHE01; genus JAFGQJ01. Next base: position 4,822 of record CAZBXU010000011.1, read on the forward strand.
GTTTACCCGGCTGAGTAGTCTGCGCAGCGGAGACCTGGACATTGTTTACAACATGTCCTTCGCCAACGTTGAAAATCTGGAAGGAAACAAGGATTTCAACACCAACGTTTTCGGCACCTACATCGTGTACTATCTGGCCCTGAACATGAAGAAAGCGCCCTTCAACGATGTTCGTGTGCGGCAGGCTCTGAACTATGCCATCGATCGCAGCTCCATAACGAAAGCAGTCATTCGGGGTTATGCCGAGCCGGCAATCACTGACATCGCCCCGATGATGGCGGGATCGCTGAAAGGTGTCCGAGATCCGTACACGTACGATCCGGCGAAAGCCAAAGCTCTGCTGAAAGAGGCAGGGTATGGTAATGGATTCTCCATGAAGCTTCTCGTAGGGGCCAATTCTCCCGATGCGGAAACAGGACTTGTGCTCCAGGAGTACTACAAGGCCATCGGTGTAAAAGTGGAGCTGGTGTCGGAGGAAGCTAGCCTGCTATGGAACCATCTTCAGGCAGGTAACTATGAGGATGCCGCCATGAGCTTCTGGTATCCTGACTTCCCCGATGCGGCGGGAACATTGGTACCGTTCTGCTATTCCACCAACATTCCGCCGGACGGTTGCTGTAATTTCTCCTACTACGCTAACGCAGAGGTGGATAAGTTGCTCGACGAGGCAGCTGCGGAAACGGACCTAGCTCGAAGGGCTCAGCTGTTCCAGGAAGTAAACAAGATCATCTACGAGGAAGCTCCCAGGGTATGGATCTACCATATCAAGGAAGCTATGCCGGCCACGATTAAATTGAAAGGGCTGAAGCCGGGACCGATGTTCTTCTTCCAGCATTTCCTCCAGGACGTTTGGCTGGAGAAATAGTTTCGAAGCTCCAAAAAATCAAGGCTTTGGTTGGGAGGCGATTCCTGCCTTCCAGCCAAGCTTTTTTTCTCGTTCTCATATCGAGAGGTCTCTGAATATCGCGCCGACGGTTTAGAGATTGAGGGATTTAACAGTCAAATGAGTGCTGAGCTGATCGTCTTCATCGTTCGCCGAATAATCACTGCCGCCTTAACAGTGGTCTCCGTTTCTCTGCTCATCTTTGTACTTCTTCAGGCTGCCCCGGGTGATCCGGTCACTACCATGACTGCCGGGCATAAGGTGCCCTTGGAGAGGATCAAAATGATCCGGGAAACACTGAATCTCGACAAGCCGATCACCGTGCAGTACTGGCTTTGGCTCAAAGGGATATTCAGAGGGGATTTCGGGACATCATTCATCAAGGATGTCAAGGTTTCGGTTTTGATTATGGAGCGTATGCCCGTGTCCCTCCAACTTGTTCTGATCAGCGGTCTTTTAACCTTGATCCTGTCCATCCCAACGGGTATTGTTGCCGCCATGCGTGAAGGCACGATCCTGGACAACGCCCTGATCACCCTATCGGTAATTACTGCCTCGACTCCGGTATTTGTTGTCGGTCTCCTGCTGATCATCATCTTTTCCCTGTGGTTGGGATGGCTTCCGCCAATGGGGCTGGAGGGCCTCTTCGACATCAAGCGATTGATCCTTCCCTGCTCGGCCCTGTCGTTGACTTTTGTCGGTCTGCTGTTCCGTATGCTCAGAACCAGCATGATAGAGGAGCTGCAGAAGGACTACGTGGTTAAAGACCGGGCCATGGGCTTGTCTAAAAGAAAGATCATCGCTCGGGTGTTCAAAAACTCCCTTGCTCCGGTATTGACAGTGTCCGGATTTATGATCGGCTCTTACATCGTGTTTGCAGTGCTGGTGGAATACGTGTTCGGATTGGGAGGGGTCGGCAGCCTCTTGGTCAACGCAACATTGACACAGGACTTTCCAATCGTGCTCGGCCTGACCGTGTTTATTTCCGTTGTGTTTGTAGTCTCAAACTTCGTGGTAGACCTGCTCTATGGGGTTCTCGATCCAAGAATTCGCTACACTTCGAGGAAATGACGGAATGACTGCCCGCGCGCGGTTCATTACGCGACAAATTCGTAAAGCCTTCACCCGGGTACGGTCGAACTTCCTGGCGGCGGCCGGTCTGATCATTATTGGTTTCTTCGCCGTGCTGGCCATCTTTGCTCCCTTGATCGCTCCCTTCGATCCCTACACTATCGACCTCAATGCTACCTATGCAGCGCCTTCCTGGGCTCACCCCTTCGGTACAGACCATGTGGGGCGGGATATTTTCAGCCGAGTGATTTACGGGGCACGGATTGCCTTTGCCATTACCATCCTGGTCGTTTTAATCGAGCTTGCCGTCAGTGTGCCCCTGGCACTAATTTCCTCATATATTGGCGGAACCTTCGACGAGGTGGTCATGCGCATGATGGATATGATCATCTCCATTCCCCATTTGCTTCTCGCCATAGTGATCGTAGCTTTGATGGGTCCTGGGATGCGAAACGCGATCATCGCTATATCGATAAGCTATATGCCGATGTTGGCCCGGTTAGTACGAAGCGTGGCTCTTTCGATCAAAGAAGAACCTTATATCGAGGCTTGCCATGTGCTGCGCTTCAAGTCTGTGCGTATTGTGTTCGCCCACATCCTGCCTAATATCGTCTCGGTGATCATCGTTCAGCTGTCCCTCGATCTTGGCTACGCCCTGATCGACATGGCCTCATTGAGCTTCATCGGCATTGGTGTCCAGCCTCCAAAGGCCTCTTGGGGAGCCATGCTGTCACTGGGTAAGAGCTATCTGCTTCGCAGTCCCTGGATGGTCATCTTTCCCGGTATCTGTATTGCCTTGCTCGTTTTTGGTTTCAACCTGTTTGGAATCGGGCTGGGGGATATCCTAAATCCCAAAGCCCGCCGGAGAGGAAAGTGAATTGCCAGCGAGAGCAAGCATCGTTGAGGGAATAGCAGACAGGAACCGGGAGTAGAGTTGTGTCAAGGATCCTTGAGGTCAAGCAGCTGTCCGCACAGTTCGAACTTAACCAGAAGATCATCAAAGCGGTGGATTCTGTTGATCTGTATATCGATGAGGGGGAGACTGTCGGCTTGGCCGGGGAGAGCGGTTGCGGCAAATCAACCCTGGCTTTTTCGATGATGCAGCTCGTGCCACCCCCGGGGAAGATCATTTCAGGGGAAGTCTTTTTTCGCGGTCAGGACCTGATCCACGGCAGCGAACAGGTTCTGCGAGGTATCCGGGGAAACCGTCTCAGCCTGATTTTTCAGGATCCTTCAAGCTATCTGAATCCCACGGTGAGCATCGGGATGCAGATTTGCGATGTGATCACAGCTCACAATCCTGTAGATGCCAGGGAGGCAAAACGCAAAGCCGTGGTGCTGCTCGACAGCCTGGGAATACCCGAGCCGGCACAACGCTTCCACAGTTATCCTCACGAGCTAAGCGGGGGTATGAAACAGCGGGTCCTGATAGCTATGGCGATCAGTTGCGATCCCGACTTGGTAATTGCCGACGAGCCGACTACGGCTTTGGATGTTACGATCCAACGCCAGATCCTTGAACTGATCAAGGAAAAGGTGATCAGTGAGGGTTCCGCCCTACTGTTCATCACCCACGATCTGAGTATTCTGGCCGAGATCTGCGACAGGATCTACACGATGTATGCGGGCCGGGTGGTGGAAACGGCGCCTACTGTGGAGTTCTTTCAAAATCCTTTGCATCCCTACACACGTAAGCTTCTAAACGCTATCCCTCGCCACGATTTGAAAAGGCCGTTGGCAGAGATCCCTGGTTTCCCACCGAGCCTGGATAACCTTCCTCCAGGCTGCAGCTTCTATCCGCGCTGTGACCTGCGCTTGGAAAGTTGCCAGGAGGTCAGACCCGAACTCCGGGAGCTCAAGCGAGGACACTGGGTGAGCTGTCACAATGTCTGAGCAAAAGATGGACTCTTCAGGATCGGCCTTGCAGACCGTGGCTTTGGCCAAGTACTTTCTACACACAAAGAATGTGCTCAGCCGGATCGTCTCGGGCACCAAATGGGTCCGGGCGGTGGATGGAATTGATCTCGAAGTACGTCCCCGGGAGGTGCTTGCCCTGGTTGGGGAGAGCGGTTGCGGAAAGACAACGCTGGCTAAGCTCATTCTGGGCCTCCTTTCTCCGACCCGCGGCAAGGTATACGTGATGGGGAAAGCCCCTGTGGAGTACGGAAGCGCCCTGGCATCTCTGCTTCAAATCGTGTTCCAGCAAGGACGGGCTTCCTTGAACCCGCGACTCACCGTTGGTTCCCTGTTGAGGGAGGCGATTCGGGTGAACCGTGTTGTTGTCCCGCAGCAGGTCGAGGAAACGGTGGACGAGGCGTTGCGCATGGTGGATCTCAGTCCCGATCATAAGGACCGTTTCGCCCATGAGCTGTCCGGTGGCCAAGCACAGCGAGTCGTCATCGCCCGAGCCCTCGCGCTGCGACCATCGATCCTGATCGCCGATGAGCCGACTTCTTCCCTCGATGTCTCGATCCAGGCCCGGATCCTCAACCTGCTAATCCGACTGCAGCACGAGCTGCACCTCACGATGTTGTATATCACTCACAATCTGAGCAGCGTTCGTCAGATATCAGACCGGGTCGCGGTGATGTATCTTGGTAGGATTGTGGAAATGGCGGCGACCGAGGAAATCTTCGATCAGCCCCGTCACCCCTATACAGAAGCTCTTTTCGCCGCCGTGCCGATCCCGGATCCCTTGGCCAAGAGAAAGATCATCGTGCTGAGGGGGGAAACTCCGAGCCCGATCGATATTCCTTCCGGATGCCCCTTCCATCCCCGCTGCTTGTATCACCGGAAAACCTGCGAGACTGCGGTTCCGGTACTCCAGGAGTCGAGCCCGGGACGATGGGTATCCTGCCATTTTCCACTGATGTAGCTGTGAAAACTCCGGGGTCTTGACAAGGGTTTAGCAAATCTTTTCATTGCCTCGTTTTGGAAGGCGGCTTCGATGAAACCGGTGAAGCCACGGTAATCTCCTATACCTCCCCCTTCTCCGGGTTTAGGTAGAGCCGCGCCTCAGCGCCCGGGTGGACGCGAAATCGCTGCTGTGGATACTCAACAGCGATTTTCTACGGTTTCATCATCGAGGGCCAAAGGGATGAAAAGGAAACGGGGAGGGTCTATGATCGCTGAAGCTTGCTCAAGACCGTTGTTAGACGCTGAACCGGATGCTGAGGATGTCCCCGTCCTGGACCAGGTATTCCTTACCCTCGAGGCGCATGAGCCCCTCCCCCTTCAGTTCTCGTTCCGATCCGCAGGCAATGAGGTCGTCGTAGGAGAAACGCTCGGCCCGAATGAACCCGCGGGCCAGGTCGCTGTGGATAGTCCCGGCCGCCGCCACTGCGTTTTCCCCGTCTCGGATCTTCCAGGCCCGCACCTCGTCCTCGCCCACGGTAAAGAAACTGATGTAACCCAGCGCCCGGTAGGCGAAAGTGGTCAGGCGGGCCCGGGCGGATTCCTCTATCCCCAGGTCCGCCAGGAATGCTTCCGCTTCCTCCGGCTCCAGCCGGCTGAGCTCCATCTCGAAGGAGCCGGCGAACTCGATGATATCATGGTTGCGGCCCAGCTGCTCCAGGAGCGGACCTGTCTTCCCGTAGCTCTCCTCGGCGGTGTTGAGGATGAGCAGGAGCGGCTTCTCGCTCAGGAAGCGGAAGCCGCTGATTGTCTTTTTCTGCTCCGGGGTCAGCTCCAGAGAGCGGATCGCTTGACCGTTTTCCAGCTCCGCCAGGAGCATTCGCAGAAGCTTCTCCTCCGCTTGGGATTGCATACTCCTCAGCCCGCGCCGGTGGTCCGCCTCGATCCGCTCCAACCTTCGCTCCACGATGATCTGATCGGAGAGCAGCAGCTCGTTCTCGATTGTTTCCAGATCCTGCTGCGGGTCCGGCCTTTCCATCGTTTCCTCCAGGGATTCGTCGCGAAAGTTGCGGATCACCGCCACCAGGGCGTCAGCCTTCCTGAGCAACGCCAGAATCTCGGTGGAGAACGGTCCGCCCGAGGGATCGGCCCCGCCGGTGCCGGCCGGGTCGGTAAGCTGGATGGCGGCATGCATGGTCTTTTTCGGGTTGTACATCTTGGAGAGCTGTCCGACCCGATAATCCAGGACCTTTACCACCGCCACATTCGGTTCCGCCTTTTGGCCGGAATAGGCCGCCACCAGCGCTTCCAAGCCGGTAAGGGCGTTGAAGATCGTGGTTTTCCCTGCCTTCGGCAGTCCAATCAAAGATATATTCATGGGTTATGACCGTCCAATTTTCAGGGGTTGTGAGTGGAGTGATCAAATATACAGAGAAATCGGAGTATGATCAACCAGGACAGCGCGTATTTCCCTTCAGCGGGTCAAAGAATCTCTGTCTGAGGCCGGGATGGGGCTGGTCAGCGAGCAGGCGATTGCCGATGCCCGGCCCAACGCGCCGCGGGAGGACGTTTACCGGCTGGAAGCGGAAATCCTCCATTTTGACCCCGATTTTCTCTGACTGGTCGGTTCGGGGAGCACCATCGACACGGCCAACGCGGCCAACACCCTCAGCTGCCTCGGCCGAGTCACCAACGATCCGGAGGATTACTTCGGGGTCGGCCGGGTGAGTGCCATCGCGGAGAAAGCCGGCCTCATTCATCCGGAATGGACGGACTCGGGCTTCGAGAATATAATAGGGATAGGAAATTTCACCCGGACGACGACCGTGAGGAGAATATGAATGGAAGGAAACATCAGGTCCGACATAAAGCCAGGTAAAAAAGTTTCCATTGTCCTGAAAAAAGACCAGCGAACAGGAAAGCTCATTGAAGGGGTCGTGAAAGATATCTTGACCAACTCGCCGAGCCATCCGCACGGTATAAAGGTTCGGCTTGAGAGCGGAGAAATCGGAAGGGTCAAACATATTATAGATTGAACAGGGTCCACTTGAGACATCGGGGGCAACCATTAAAACAGTAATCATTCTATTCACGTGCATTATCATAATCTTGTCCTTCATCTCCAGCCTCATGGGGATGCTGTCATTTTCTGAAGACGAGTACGCAGTCCACGTGACTGTGAGAGGCGAAAGTGTGGAGATACTTCAGGAAGGTCTCTACAAGTACAATTTCAAGGCGATGGTCGGTGAGGGGATCGCCTGGGATGCCGTCGGTTTGATCATCTTTACCCTGCTGGACCTGGTGGGGGTGGTTTTCCTGTACCTGGTAATGAAAAATATCAAACCAACCAAGATGCGTTTTACCGGCAGGCTGTAGTGGCCCCAGGCCGGCACACAGTTTCGGTACCATGACAGCATTTCCGATCCGTGGCCAGGATCACTACACCCAGACAGTATCAGGGTATATACTTTATTATACATCTAAACAACAAGCTCAGCACACTCCTATCTTTTCTCACCCGAGCCAACGATGATTTCCCTAATGGTCGTAGGGGAGCGAACGCCCAGTACTCGATGCATGATTTTAGGATGTCGGCCTTCACCTATCTTCAGCAGCAGGTGATTGAATCGTTTCGTTCGTTTGCCAACACGTTGCTGAACTTCCTTGATGACACCGGGTATTTCTGCTTCGAATCGATCCACTGTCACTCCTGCGCGGTGGCCCATCACAGCGACGGGCGTACCAGCTGCTCGCACAGTGTAGTGATACCGGCGATCGTCAAACCAGGCTGCTCTCAGGTTATCCCCCTGGAACCGGAGTTCATCGTCCACCAAGACGGGCACAAGAAGCAGGACTGCGAGCAGATGGGAGCCCGCTTTTGCCGGGGCTGCGGCTACTACCTGCGCTGTCCGGAGGATATCCCTATTCCGACGGTAAAATTCTTGAAAGTTTTTTCCATACAGATGCCCAAAATCAGGTCATAACCGAGGAGCACGACCGGGCGGTAGAGCTGGCCAGGGGATTCGGCGAATGCCGGCAGTGCTTGGAGCGCTGCGCGTATGATTTGGAAATCCCGGACATGCTCTAAAGAAAACATCCGGTGCTGCAAGAGCTTCTCGGCTCTTTAGCTCTACCCCCACAGCGAGCTACAATGGCTCTTTAAAATCTTTTAAGGCGATCCGATGTGCACGAAGGGCAGGTTCTCGGTTTCTCGCCGATCTCCACCTGCCCACATTCTTCGCAGAGAAACACCGCCTGTGTTTCCGCGTCTCTGTGTTCCCGCAACACCCTCACGATCGTACTTAGGATCCGCTCCAGCGCTTCGGTGTCTTTGTGGCTCTGTTTGTACAGCCGCTGGATCAAACCGGATTGAACAAAATCAACCAGCCTTTCTGCCTCAGGAACCAGATGTCCGGACTCACGGATACAGTCTTCTGCCAGGATTTTATTAGAAAGCGCCAGGCCGGCAAAGAAGCCGGCGGTGTTCTTCGACTTTTCACCGTCAGCGACGACTTTCGATCGAAGAAACAGACCGGCTTTGTTAACGAGAAGCTTGGAGAGAATTTCAGTAAGCTCGTCCTGGGGAAGATCTCGTTTCGGGATTCGTTGCTAGACCAGATGGATCGCCCCGGAAGGACAGGCATCGACGCACAAACGGCAGCCATCGATGCATTTCTCGGCGTCGATCTTTCCGTCTTCGGTATCGGTGGCCCCGGTTGGACAGACGTATAAACAGGCGCAATCTTTCGCACATAACTCTACATTTCTGGCAGCAAACATCATCGAACTCCTCTCTTAGAACGTGACGAAGCGCTTCGCAGGCGCCTTGCAGACGGGACAGACGCCGGGAGGGCTGTCCTTAACCATGATAAATCCACAGGCCTGACAAACCTGGATCCGCTCGTTCTCTTTGATCAACTCGTCACCGAGCTGAAGAAAGCGCTTGATCAGCGTGTTCTGAATCGCATTGACCTTCTTCCCCCAGGTCAAGGCTCGCAAGACCGCCCTGTTCCCTAACACCGTCGCCTTGGCAAATCCTTCGGTAAAGTGCCTGTCCAGATCCACCTGCATCGATTTCTGAAAGCCTTCCAGCAGTTCTTTTTGATCTTTCTGCAGGATACTGTCTTTCTCTCTGTTCTTGGTCTGTATTTCGAAAGAGGCGGACAGCAGAAAAAAAAGCTTCTCGAGATTGGGCATTTTTTGCTTCTGACTGGCCTGCTGAAAATTGCTGAAGACCAAACCGAGAACATCGTAAGGATCTTTTCTCTGCTTCAAGACTTTGTCTATCAGATTCGTCATGATTCTCGTCTCCCGAGTGTATCGTTATCTACCTTCATTCTACATCCCTCCGACGGCACCGTACAGGAAACAGACACCTTGCCGGGGTGATTTGGTTGACCCTGCCTCTAGTCGATCAGTTTCCCAACAACCGGAACGCGCTCCAGCAGATCCTCTCCATGAGGAGCTGTATCCAATAGGTCAGATAGATCCTCTCCCGCCTGATGAAGCGCCTGATGTCGTCCTCCCATCCAGAGAAAACTGTTCGAAACATCGTAGACTTTGCCCTTGTAGGCGATATAGGCGGGCCTTCCCTCCTTACCGTCAAAGCGAGATAGTTTTTCCCGGCTAAATTCTTTCAACCCCATCCCGGTGCTCTTCCTGTCAAACCCGATAGAAGACGAAAGGGGTAGCCATCCTCAAAACGAACGGCTCCCCTTTCGCTGGAAACCAGTTCTATTTTATGAACTTTGACACAAACGGTGAGGTCTCTCCCCGCCGCAAAAAGTGCCCCGAGGGTCCTTCGCCGAGGAACTCGGAAAACCAGGATTCATGCTCGATTTCCTCGTTCAGGATTGCCAGGACCAGGTCATAAGTTCGGTGATCCTTGCCGGCGGTCATGTTGCAGATCTGCGTGTAGCCTCGGACCGCACAGCGCTCCGCTTCGACCAGGACCTTGAGCAGACCTTGAGCGTCGTTGGGATTTTTCGGCAAATTGGCCGGGGGACAAGCTGACATGTCGTGAAACTCTTTCATGTCCTGGGGCAATTTTCCGCCCAGCTCGTAGATCCTCGGAACCAGGGCTTCGAAGTGGTTTCGGTCTTCTATACGGGCGGTTTCGGCAATCTCCTTGATCCCTTCGCCCTCGATCCCGATCAGGTTGACCCTCAGAATCGTGTAGTAGTAAAAGGTTGTCAGTTCGGCTGCAGCATTCTTTACCAGAAGTTCGAGGAGCTGATCAACGTTCACCCCTGATCGTTCCACCATCTCACGTGCGACTCTTGCCATCTTGTGGCCTCCTTAAAGATTGGATTTTTCTACGTGATAACATCACGTTTTTTGTCATCATCTCATAATAATACTCGGACCGATTATTATTTTTATTTGAAAAAAAACTATCCATCTCAACCCTCAACTTTCTTCTGGCAGCGATCGCAGATGCCGAAGAATTCGATTCGATGATGCTGGGCATTATGGTGGGTTGATTTATTGACTTGCTCATTCAGCGCCTCGTCAACGGGCAGCTCCAGATCGAGGATCGCACCGCAGCGCTCGCATATGAAGTGGTAGTGCGGCCCGGTATTGGCGTCGAAGCGGTCGAAGGTGCTCCCGAAATCGATCCTTTTGATCAATTCCTGCTCGATCAGGATGTTTAGGTTGCGATAGACCGTGCCCATGCTCAGGTTGGGAAACTCCCCCTTCAATTGACCGTAAATCCAGTCGGCGGTGGGATGAATCCCTGAGTTTTGCAGCAACTCGAGAACCCGCTCCCGCTGTCTGCTTCTCTTGTAGTTGATTGTCTTGTCGATCGCCGCGCTCCGTTTAAATAATAATCGGAATCATTCTTAATATATACCGAATCATTAACTCTGTCAAGTGATTCATTTTCCACTTTTCGGACTTGTCTGTAACGCGGTCTATAGACCCACACCACTCGCCTTTGAATGTACACCCGGGGGAAGTCGATCCGTCGTCGCTCAAAGAATCCAAGTAGTCCGCAAAAGCCGAAAACTCCGCTTTCAGAACCTCCCACGTGGACATGAGCTGCGATACCAGTCCTTCGAGTTGGGATGCGTTTAGATTCGTTGCATAGATATTCCGGAGCCGATGACGGAACCTGCGGTACTCATCAAGGCGGCGGCGAGTCTCGGATGAAATGACGGACGGAGGGACGGAACCTCCAACTCCACCTGTCTGAGCGGTTCGGTGTGCCAGGCGTCCCCCCCAAGGGCCGCGCCGTCAAGATCTACAACGATTAACTCTAGAGCACGCTCGATCCCGTTGTAGAACCCATGGAGGTTGAGAGTTACGGAGTTCAAGAACGCGTCCTTATCCTCCGGAGCGGCTTTCGCGCGCTCCCAATGCCTGAGCACCGCTTCGACGGCGCGATCGAGCTCCGGCATCTCGCTCCGAATCCTCTGGGCAAGCGCCTTTCTCTTGAACCTCATATCTCTTTCCCGTCTCTGGGGATCGTCTGTTTCAATCCGGAAGGTGCAGTGCTCAGGTCCACGAGGTCGATCTCGAAACCATCACTGATGCTTTCAAGACGGCAATCCGCCCGCCAGAAATCCTTAGGCTTCAAACCCTCTACTGCCAGATCTACATCCGAGCGGATATGGAACCAGGATTGCGTTACGAGTGATCCGAAGAGAAGCACGCGGGTGACGCCGAAACTTTCCTTTAAGATCCGCGCGGCTTTCCGAGCGACCAACAAAGCTCGTTCGCGCCGTGCGAGCATCTCCCGCATCTCCGTTTCATCCCTTAGACGAGCGAATTTACGGTAGTTGTTTTTTTCCTGGGTCGTAAGTTGAGTCGCCGTTTTGCCCATTCGATAGGTCCCTACCGAAGTAAAGGAAAAAGGAGAAACCCCCGCAACAGGACAAGAGAGGTAAAAAGGAGAGGGGTCGATCTTGTCACCGGGTGGTCAAAATAACAAAAGTCAAAATTCGCATTGAATAGCAAATGGAACGGAATCGGACTCACTCAGAATTGGAGTCGCGCAACAACCTCCGCACCACCCCGACAAATCGTCCGCACCAGCGTGGAGTGTTGTTGAAAATTGCGCAAGCTATTGGTAGCATACTTCTATGCCTGAATTGTCGAAATTTTTGGGAATGGTAATCGGCATTTTCCCGCGTGAACATCCTCCTCCGCATTTCCATGCGGTCTACGGCGAATATCAAATAACTGTGGAGATTCAGGATGGTGTCGTTCATGGGGACTTCCCGAAGCGTGCATTGAGGCTAGTCTTGGAGTGGCTTGATTTGTACGAACAAGAGCTTCTTGAAGCCTGGGAGCTGATTCAAGGGGGACATCCTGTGAAAAAGATAGCTCCACTGGAGTAAGACAATGATACCTAAAGTAATCGAAGCAAAGTACGTAAAAGGGTATGTAGTCCACATCCGTTTTTCGGACGGCACTAAAGGTGATGTGGATCTGACCCATGAACTTTATGGTGAAATATTTGAACCTCTGAAGGATGCTACAACTTTCAAGGATTTCCGGATTCATCCAGAATTCCATACTCTCTGCTGGCCAAATGGTGCTGATTTTGCTCCTGAATTTTTGTATGAAAAAGTCAAGATTCCCGCATAATCCCGGGTATCATTGTCGTCACCTCGCAAGGCCCGTCCATTTATCTGCTACTTCTTCTCTGCCAGGGACTCTGTTTAAGTGTTTTCTATTGTAGGTATTCTCTGCCAGGCAGCCGGCTCCATGGACCTGGGGTTTTTCCCGTACAGGAGATCATCCAACAATGGAGCTATCTTCCTGAATACTCCGGAGTGTTTAACCAGAAAGCGAACCAGGTTATGCATGAAAGTATCCGGATGGGAGTACGGACACACAGCCATGCAGCGACTGCAATCGGTGCCCACCTTGCACCAGTAGGTGAAACAGGTCTCGGGGTTGATCTTCCAGCGCAGCACCCCGTTTTCCTCGGTTCTATCACCCGGGGGGATGGACCGGCTGGGACACACGACGGCGCACTTCTCGCAGGCCTCGCAGAACGCGATCATGGTGCCGTCGAACGTTCGGGTGTCCGCTACCAGGGGCAGCTCCGTGGTTACCACTGAGAGTCTGACCCGAGGACCTAATCGGGGAGTCATGAGTAGTCCCATCCTGCCGATCTCTCCCAATCCTGCATCCCGGGCCACGAGGGGACAGATCACCTCGTAGTGACTGCTGATATGGGCACGAGCGGAATAACCCAACCGGCGGATAAACCCCGCGATCTGAACGGCGATTTCCGCCGCCCGCAGGTACTGCTTGTCGGTTTCCATCACCGTGCCCGGCTTTGGTCCCCGGCGGATCATCTGGTAGTCCATTTCCACTGTCAGGGCGATTGCATATCTGTGATCGTTCTCTATCGGTTTTCCGTACCACTCGCGGCGGCCCCCGATCGTGTAGAAATGATAATCTTTGAGCAGGGTAAATCCCACCGAGTGCGCCCCCAGATACTTGGCCCACCCCCGGATATACCTGGTGATTTCTGCAGAATTCACCCGCGGTTGTTCCGCCGACACCGGTCCATCCGTTATAAACCGGAGATGCTCTTCGGTCATAAACCCGGCCTCCACGGCGGCGAAAGCGAATCTATCGGCCTCCCGGGATCGCGGCGAGAGAAGTCCAGGCTGTTCCCGGAAGCGGTCATCCGCTTGTAGATTCTCAGGGCACCTCTCGTAATACTTCTTGAAGCGAGGGGAGCCCGGTTCAAGATCCGCCCTGCTGAAGATCGTGTCCCGCTCATCGAATCTGCCCGCAGGAACGCCGTCCGGTGAGGCAGGGGTGAGGCGAATCGGCAGCAACAGAGCAGTTGCAGTTCCCCAAAACAGCCCGAGGATGATCCAACCGAGTATCGCCTGACCGGGAAAGGGGAGGAGCCCGAGCAGCAAAAATGGCGCAGGGAGAATCAGTGCAGCCAGCAGGAAGCGACAAAACGCTGTTGTTTCTCTTTCCAATTTCGACAGAATGCCGGCTGTCACGAAACCGACGAACAACAGCACGCCGGTTACCAGGAGAAGAATGTCGATAGTGTTTATTGCAGCAATCAGCAAAGCCTGCGCTTCCTTTGCTCTTATTTTTTCTTGGCCGTGTATATCTCAATCTTCTTTTCGCACACGAAAGAAAGATTGAGATGTCCTCAACCAGTGCGAAAATCTTGTCAGGAAAACAAGATTTTCGCTGTCATCGTAATATATAATGGCAAGAAAATATTCCTGGAGAGTAACATATACAGGAACAGGGAGCAATGAATACATCAGGCAGCGATCTGCAAAAGATCCACAAACTTCTCAATCCGGAATCGGTGGCTGTCGTGGGGGCTTCGAACTCGAAGGGAAAGGTCGGCAATATCATCTTCGAGGGGCTGCACCACTGCAAAGCGAGGCTTTATCCGGTTAACCCGCACGAAGATGTGATTGCCGGGTATAAAACCTACCCGCAGATTGCCGACCTGCCGGACACCATCGATGTGGCGATAATCACCGTACGGGCGGAGCAGGCGGTTGAAATCGCCGAACAGTGTGGCAGGAACAACATCGACAACATCATCGTCGTGGCCGGTGGATTCGCAGAAACAGGAGGGCGGGGCAAGGCTCTGGAGGCCCGATTGAAGGCGATACCGGATCGCTACGGAAGTCGCATCTTGGGACCAAATTCTCTTGGGGTTTTTGTTCCTGAAAACAACTTCGATACGATTTTCGTGGAGCACGGCGACAGGTCCCTGGCCGAGGGAGGCGGGATTGCCTTTATCAGCCAGAGCGGATCGGTGGGCGTGGAGGCTCTAGGCCTGGCCAGCAATACCGGCTTTCCGCTGAGGGCCTTCGTGGGACTGGGGAATAAGATCGACTTGAATGAACTGGATTTTCTGAAGTTTTTCGGCGCAGATGACAAGACCGACTGTCTCGCCCTCTATATAGAGAATGTCGAACAGGGTCGGAAGTTCTTGGAAGAGGCGAAGAAAGTGTCCAGCCGGAAAGCCGTCATCGCCCTCAAAGCGGGCAGAACCCCGACCGGTGCAACTGCTGTGAGCTCCCATACGGGAAAGCTGGCCGGTAGCGACAGGGTGGTCAGCGGCGCTTTCCGGCAGTACGGCATTCAACGGGCCTTCGACGATGAAGAGCTCTGTGATGCAGCTAAAGCCCTGTCCTATCTGCCGCCGGCACAGGGAAACAGGGTGGCTGTGATCACCGGTGCGGGCGGGTTCGGTGTCATGTGCGCCGATTATATCGAAACTGACAGCCCGCGGGCCAGGCTGCAGATGGCGGAGCTGTCCGACAGTACAATTTCAAGAATACAGGAGAAGGCTCCACCCTTCGCCTCCTGCCACAATCCCGTGGATCTGACGGCGGGGATGACGAACGAAATGTTCATAAACACCCTCGAAGCGCTCCTAGTTGATGCCGGTGTGGATATCATCGTCTGCATCACCTTTTTCGCACCTCACTCCATCACCGACAAACTGATCGATCAGATGGCCACGGCTATCAATGACAGCAAGAAACCCGTCATGGTATTTACAGAGTACGGTCCGTTCACCGATACCTACCTCAAGGAGTTTTATAAAAAGGGGATGATCGGATTCCCGTCCCTGACCCGGACGGTCAAAGCAGTCAGGTTCCTCGTAGAGCGGGGGCGGATCCTGTCGGCGCTGGAAGAAGAGGCATGAGCAGTACTTCCATCGAAAACAAGGTAAAAAAGTGGCATTCGTCTCTTTCGATTCCCGGCAAACCCAACGAGTGGGAGAGCAAAGGACTGCTCAACAGTATAGGAGTATCCACACCAAGGGGGGTATTCATCGAAACAGGGAACTCGTTGGCCCCCGACGGTGATGTATCCGTACTGGGCAGGCCGGGTCACCGCGTGGTCAAGGTTTGTTCCGGCAACATCCTCCACAAGACCGATCAGGGCGGTGTTCTCCTGGATATTTCGGAGAACCACCTGCCCGCCGCAGTGGCCAAGCTGCAAAAAACCTTCCCCTCCGCCGGCGTCCTGGTCGAGGAGATGGTTCAGTACAGGGGAAGCGAGATCATCATCGGAGCCCTCTACGATCCCACCTTTGGTCCCGCCGTCATGGTCGGCGCCGGAGGAATCCTTACGGAACTGTACAAGGATGTCAGCTTCCGTCTGGCTCCTTGTACGAGGAAAGAAGCTCATTACATGCTGGAGGAGCTCACCATCTTCCCCACGCTCCAGGGCTACCGCGGCTTGTCGGCGGACATTGATTCCCTGGCAGGCACTATAGAAAGGGCAGCCGAGCTCGCGGTGCACCTGGTCCACACGGGATGTCAGCTCGATATCAATCCGATCGTCTGGAGCCAGGACCGCTGGGTTGCCCTCGATGTAAAGGTGGTTCTAACCTAAGCCCCTCGATGGACAATACAAATGAAGCCGTCAGAGGATTTATCCTCGGATCGCCGCGGTTGAATCGCGAATGACCAGTCGGGTTGGAACGAGCACCTTTTTGACCGGTTCTTCTTTGCCCTTAACGAGCTGTACAAGACTCTTGACGGCCATGATTCCCATTGTTCGCTTTGGAACATGGACCGTGGTCAGGCAGGGATTCACCTCGGAGGCCAGCCCAATATCATCGAAACCCACCATACTGATGTCTTGAGGAATCGATAGTCCACGTTGCTTTATCGCATCCATCGCACCAACAGCGATCAGGTCGTTATAGGCGACAACCGCAGTGGGTAGTCTGGCCAAGTCGAGAATGGCATTCATCGCCTCAAAGCCCTCATCAATGCGGCTCTTACAGTCCATAACCACCAATTCTTGATCCACGTCCAAGCCGAACATCTGTTGGGAGCGACGAAAACCATAAAGCCGCTCTTGCGCCGAAGTCTCCACGCCGTCGCCGGACAGGTAGGCTATTCGGGTATGACCGAGTGAGGAAAGGTACTTACAAGACTTGAGGATCCCGTCAGCATTATCGATCAGGACTGCGGGTATATCTTCGGTGGGGATATAGTAGTCCAGTAAGACCAAGGGTATATCGATGTGCTTCAATTTCAGGACAAAGTCATCGTGATAGACACCGACCATGATGATACCGGCCAGATCATTGAAGTTCAGGTTTATCTTTGTAAGGTCGAATTTTTCGTGCTCTATAGAGTTAAAATGAAAGAAGTACTTGCTCTTGATCAGCTCTTCCTCAATCCCTGAGATGATTCGGGCATAGAATTGGCTGGAAAGGTTAAAAGAATCCTTATCGATCACAAAGGCCACGCTTTTACCGATAGTTTTTCGTTTGCGGTAACCGTATTTTTCCACGGCCTCAAAAATAGCTTTTCTCGTCTCCTCCGAAACTGTGTTCGCCACTTTGCCGGACAAAGCCCTCGATACTGTGGCGACACTGAGATTGAGTTTTTGGGCAATTTCATTCATCGTGACGCCCATGATTCTCCAATCTAAATAGGATAGAAGTCAATGTCAACACATGATTGACATTAATTTACATATCAATTATACAATAATTTACACAATATATTTATGTAAAGTTAGACCATTGGAGATTGATTATGCCTGGACCCGGTGCTTTCCTGGTAGATGATGAAGAACGAATTGAAGTGGCGGAAGTCATGGAGAGTGGCTACCTGTCCAGATACGGTAAAGAGGATGATCCTCGCTTCAAGCGGAAAGTTGTAACCCTGGAGAAGAGATTCGCGGAGCGAATCGGCAGCAAGTACGCCGTGGCTGTGAATGGCGGTACAGGTGCAGTTATGGCTTCCCTGGTAGCTCTGGGCGTCGGTCCCGGAGTGGAGGTGCTGATTCCCGGATATACCTACGTCGCTTCCATTTCCGCAGTGCTGGTGGTGGGAGGAATCCCCGTATTGACCGAAATTGATGACTCCCTGACCATGGACTCTGCGGATATTGAGCAAAAGATATCGGAAAAGACCAGGGTCATTATGCCCGTGCATATGCTCGGTAATCCGGCGGATATGGAACGTATAATGGCCATTGCCAAGAAGCGAAACCTCTTCGTACTGGAGGACTGCTGTCAGGGGCTCGGCGCTCGGTACAAGGGCCAAGCGCTCGGTTCTATCGGTCACGTCGGAGCTTTCTCCCTCAATATCAACAAGACCATTACCTCTGGAGACGGAGGTATTGTGGTGGCCAGCGACAAGAAGCTCTACGAAAGGGCCTTCGCCTTCCATGACCAGGGCCACAAACCGCTGCGAATGGGGGTTGAGATTGGAAAACGCTCCCTGATTGGCATCAACCTCCGGATGAACGAGCTGACCGCGGCATTCGCATTGGGGCAGCTGAAGAAGCTGGATCGGATTTTGGGCCTGCTTAAAGAGAAAAAGAAGAAGTTCAAGCAACAAGTAGCTGCAGCAGAAATCCCCGGAATGGGGTTTCGGAAGATCAATGACCCCGAAGAATGTGCCACCCTCTTTACGGTTCTCTTCGAAGACAAAGGGGTGGCTGCTCGAGTTGCCAAAGCTCTGAGAACAAAAACGGTATCGGAAAGCGGCTGGCACGTCTACAACCATATGGAGCAGATCCTGGCCGTCAGCGATGAACATGGAAAGAAACGCTACTGGAAGCACCTGCTTCCCCGAACGGATGATATCCTGGCACGGGCCATCAACTTGAGCATTGGAGTTGTTGATCCCGGACTGGGGGCGGGTTTCGGCATCAGTATTCTGGCCGGTGATGAGGAAATTGAAAGCAAGGCAGAGTTGTTTATAAAAACCGTTAAAAAGATTATCCGTTAAGAAGCAGTTGATGCCAGTTGGAAGCCATGACCTTGTTCTGATAGGTCACCTATCGAAAGATAACATCATCATCGACAACGAGCGCAAGGCGAGCTCTGTGGGAGGATCCGTCTATTACGCAGCCTTCGCGGCCAGGCCGGCAGGGATTCAACTGCTGGTCATAACCAAGCTGGCAATTCAGGATTATGAAATGCTCGCTGATTTCTGGAAGCACGGGTTGTCTGTGCTACCCCTGTTCTGCAGCCAGACAACGGTGATGGAAGACATCTTTGAAAAGCAAAATCACTACTCGAGACGATCAAGGGTTCTGTCTTTAGCCTCACCATTCACTGCGGGGGATATTCCGGTCAAAACTGCGGAGATCTACCTGATTGCCGGGTTGCTTTACGGAGAGATTCCAGAGCCGCTCATCGAAGACTTATCGGGCAGGGGGAAAGTAGCCCTGGACGCTCAGACCTTTTTAAGACGGTTGGACGGCGATGAAGTTGTGCACAAGGATTGGGGGGAAAAGGGGATGTATCTCCCACTGATTGATTTTCTCAAAGCCGACATGGATGAAGCGAAGATCCTCACCGGCGAAGAATCTCTGGATGCAATCCTGGAGAAAATACACAACTGGGGAGTAAAAGAGGTCATGATTACCGACAACCCAGGAGTAACAGTTTCAGATGGTGCAGGCAGGTTGTTCGCTCCCTTTCCCAGCTATAAAATAGATTCCCGATCGGGAAGAGGAGACACCTGCTTTGCCTCGTACTTGAGTTGGAGAATCCATCACAGCCCGGCAGAGTCTTTGGATTACGCCGTACAAATTACCGGTAAGAAACTGCAGCGACCGGGTCCCTATTTCGAATAAAGTTAATTTTTCTCAAGAATTAATGAAGTCTCGCAAACGGTCAGGATAATCGGACATGATGAAATCAACCCCGGAGCTGGCGATCTTCTTCCAAAGAAAGGGAAGTTTTAGCTTTACGGCCAGAAAGTCAGCTTTGAGCAGTGAGGAAAGTGCTCAATGAATCGACCCTCGGGGAAGTGTATCGTATCGAATCGAGGTATACCCATTACTCCGATACCTGGGGAGCTTGGGGAGCAGAGGGTGTACGGAATCCTTGGCGACTGAAAAAACAGTACGGCGGCGGCCTGCTCAACGACTGGGGCCCCCACTTGTTCGACCAGTTGCTGCTGCTGACGGATTCCAAGGTGAAAACCCTGTTCGCCAAAACCTATGCCAAGATCTGGAGCAAGGAGGTGGAAGATCACTTCTGGGCTGAAATCCTGTTCGAGAACAGTCTCTCAGCCCGTGTCGAGGCATCCAACAATTTCCGCCTAGCTCAATCCAGGTGGTGTATCGTGGGTACCGAGGGCACATTGGCGGTTGAGGGGGGCGATCCATCCGATTGGAACATGGCAGTCATCCGTCGCGGGAATGTTGATTTCCCCGAAGAGATCAGGATTGACATCTCCCAAGCAGAGCTGTCCCCGGGCTTTTATCAAGCCTTTGTTCAGGCGCTACAAACATCGGCGCCACTTCCGGTTGCCCCGGAGCATGTTCTGCGAGTAATGCGCTTGATCGAATCGGTAAGAAAATCGGACAAGACAGACCAGTCCGTCCTATTTGTGGAATGAGAATGGATCTGAAGCTCGGTCTCCATGGTGCTGTGATTCCCCAGGCAGATTTAATCACCGGGCTGAAAGCAGCGGCCCAAGCCGGCTTTTCGGCCTACGAGCCCGAAGTGGCCAGACTTATCGAAAACTCAGATCAGAGGCGGCAGGCCGGTAGGATCTGTGAAGAACTGAAGTTAACCTGGCTGCCTCTCAATGAAATAGAAGCGTTCACACAAGAGCCTGCCCATAGTAGCGAAGAGGTATTGAGCCTGGCTGCAGAACTCTCCATCCCGGCGGTTACGGTCATTCCCCAAGCAGGTCCTCGGGATATCCGGAAAGCAGAAGCGGCGACAGCGCTGGCAGAGCTCGCCAAAAAGACATCCGAAAAGGGGGTTTCAGCATTCTTTGAAATGCTAGGATTCCAAAATCGAGCCTTCCATACTGTCGTTGAAACCCTGGATCTGGTACAGACGGCGGGTGTCCGGCTGGTGCTCGATACTTTTCACTTCGTCATTTGCGGGGCATCGCCGGAACAGATCGCTCGGATCCCGAAAGAACTCATTGGAGTGGTGCATATCTCAGATGCTCAGACCGAAGGCAAATCTCTGGTAGATATCACGGACGCAGAGCGGGTGCTGCCCGGCGAAGGAGGGCTTCCCCTAGTGGAGGTACTCGACGCTATCCGCCAGACCGGCTACGAGGGAGGCCTGTCGGTGGAGGTCTTTCATCCCAAGTATAAGCAAAGAGATCCTTTCCAGGTAGCCTTGGAGGCCTACGAGCGGACCAGCTCCGCGCTGAAAAAATCTGGATGGTGCTATTGATGCCCTGTACGTTTTAAGCAGAGCTGGAGATAGAGGTGATAGGTTCGTCTATGGTATTCGCCTGAACCAGAGCATCGACAGCAGTACGGCGATCAACAGCACCACCGCTGCGGCGGCGGTGGAGAAGACCGTGATCTCGGTCTTCTCCCGCTGAGAAACGAATTTGGTGCTGAGGGTCTCGTAGATCGTGCGCAGATCCGTCTCGTTGTCCGCCTTGAAATAGCTGCCGTCGGTTTTCCGGGCGATGCTTTTCAAGGCTTCTTCGTCCATGCGAACCCGGATCGAACGCCCCCAGAAGTTCATGATCACACCCTCCGGGCTGCCCAGACCCACGGTATAGATCCGCACTCCCAAGTTCGCCGCCCGGTCCGCCATCTCCAACGGATCCGGCCCCCGGTGACTCCGATCCGTCGGCGAAGATCACAAGAACGGTTTCGGCATCCATCACGACGTGCAGTTCCGTCAGAATGATCCCGCTGTCCACGATCACTACTCCCGTCCCGACTGCACCGTTTCTGCTTTAGCCGAAAACTGCATAGTACATGAGCAGCTCCGCCTGGGCTTGATAAAGATTCGCGGCAGCGACGACACTGTCGATCTCCGAACTTTTTAGGCTCAGGCGCGCCTGTTCGAGCTCGAAGACGGTGAGCTTCCCCTGCTGGTACAGCAGCTCCGACTCCTGCAGGGTTAGCGCCGCCTGCTCCCGGGCCAGGCTGGCGGCTTCATAGGCCTGTTCGGCGATGGCGATGCTCCGTTCGGTCAGCTGCAACTGCAAGCCCAGGTCGAACCGTTCGGTCCGGATGTCCAAGAGCTTTTCATCAATCGCCTCCTGCACCTCCTCCCGATCGTTGTCCTTGATGTCGTTGGGAGCGAAGCTCAGAGAAACACTGATACTCGAAACGGACGGATCCGGCAGACCCACCGAGCCGGATAGATCGAAATCCGGACGCCACAGCGGCGTTGCTTTTAGCTCGGCCCGAAGGGCGGAGAGCTCCAGTTCGAGGTACTCCAGTGTTTCAGAGCTTGGATCACCGGCAACGATCTTGGTTATCTGTTCCCCCCGATTGCGGATCAAATCTTCGAGTTGTTGGAGAGACAACGGGGCCGGTTCGATCTCCCCGCTGCCCGGATCGAAGAGCAGCTGCAGCTCCTTCCACGAGCTCAACGCTTGAGATTCTATGGTGTAGAGGTTTTTTCGGGCATCGGTAAGCTCTCCAAGCTGATCCTGGAGCTCTTCGAAGGAAGCCTCACCCAGCTCCAGCTCCTTCTGCACCGTTTGGTAACGCTTCTGCTCCAGTTCGAGGGTCATCTCGGCCAGCTCGCGCTCCATCTTCCCGATCAGAACACCCAGCACCGCTTGCTCAGCGTTGAAGTAGCTCTGCCCCCTCAACGTCTGCCAAGCGACCAACGCTTTCCCATAGGCTTCCTCTTCAGGATAGGTGGGATCGCCTGCGGTGAAGGGGCTGATCGAGAGGGAAAGCTCCCCCTCAATCCCCCGATCCTCCCGGGCTGTTACAGAACCGCCAATGGCAAATTGGTCCAGCAGAGGTACGGTGATACCCGCCTGCCCGGAGACAACTTTTTCACCCGACTCTCCGGAAGAGCCGGTTTGGTATTGGGCTGTCCCATAGGCGGCTTCCAAAGTCAGACGGCTGTTCAACAGGCGGCTTTCTCCGACCAGTGCTTCTTCGGCGTTCTGTAAGGAGCGGAGAGCCCTGAGCACCTGCGGATTTTCCGACTGAGCCCGAAGGGCGATCTCTGCCATTTGAAGCTGAGCAGCGCTCTGCTGTTCCGCCGTCAGAGGCATCAGCATGACCGCGGCCAGTCCCAAAATCAAAATTAGTCTCTTCATGATCAGACCTCCCGGATCCCTTCTGCGATGGGGGTTTGCAGGGCGGAGAACACAGGAAATATCCCGAGGGTTCCCCCGATCAGTACGGCCGCAGCGAAGGCGATCAGTACCGACAACGGGGTGATCAAACCTCCATTTTGACCGCCCAAGCCGACTCCAGCCAATACGGGCCGCAGCACCTGCTGCAGAGGTCCGGCGAATACCAGGCTCAAAACCAGCCCGACGGCTGCGCTGAGCAGGCTCAAGATCACTGAACGAGCGAAGAACTCCCCGACAACCTTGCGGCGGGAGGCTCCGAAAGCCCGTTCCAGGGCGATCTGCCGGCTGCGTCCCAGCACCTCTACCAGCATGATGCTCAAGATACCGATCGCCCCCGTGATCAGCAGCACGAAGCCGAGCAGGTTAACCACCAGGTTGAAGGTTGCAATGGTCTGTCGGGTCTCCTCCAGCCAGCCGGTCTCCCCCGTGGGTGTTCCTTCCCACACCAGCAGGTTCAGATCGTCTCCATAGGTCCGGCCCAGGACTTCCTGCAACTGAGCTTCCACGGTGGATACGCTTGAACCCTCCACCTTGATCACCTGGATAGCCAGGAGCATGCTGCGGGCAAATGCGGAGTTCATGGGAATAGGAAATGCGGCGGTGTAGGGGATGAGCACGTCCGCGACACCGAAGGCCTTACGCTGCACTTCGGTCGGATTTTCGATTACCCCCGCGATGGTGAAGGTTTGCACAGGCGGCTCAACTCTATTCCCGGCGGCGGATTCATTGTTGCCTGCGGGCGGCCTTCCCATGGCCGGCGGTTGCAGGGTCTTGCCAATGGCCTGGTCGGCGGAGCCGAACAGCTGTTCCGCCAGGGACTCGGTGACGATCGCCTTTTTCGAAGCTGAACTCATATCCTCAGGCGTAATCAGAGATCCGATGATCATCTCCAGACCCATGAGCTCGAAGTACTGCTCCGATACGCCGAGGGCACTACGGATCTGGTAGTTGTTTCCCTTGATGCGCACTTCCCGCCACCGGGGCGTCACCAAAGGTGAGACGGCCACCACACCCGAAACCTCTGTTTGGACAATATCTATGACCTGTTCATCGAATTGAGGAGGCCGCACCGGCTCTACCTCTCCCTCTGCATTTCGCTCTCCGTTGGCAAAGGTCACGATCACTCCGCCAGCAGAAAGTTTTTTTTCCACCAGATCTGAGAAGAAGGAGCTCAGGCTCAACGCCAGGATCAAAACTCCGACCCCGGCGCCTACCGTGAAAATCGTGAGCAATGATTTCCCCGGGGCGGCGGCGATACTTTTCAAAACGTCTCGTATGATCTTCATGGTTGTCTCCTATTCGTTTCGCATGGCTTCCGCTGCCGGAACCCTGGCGGCTTGAAGCGCGGGGTACACGGTCAAGGCCATGGTGATTGCCCAGGCGCCCACTATCCCTGAGGCTAGTACACCGGCGGGGATCCGTTCGAATCCGAGAGTGGATTCCATCAGCTTTGACAGCAGCAGGGAAATCCCCACACCAAGCACAGCACCGAATCCAGCCAACAGCAGGGCTTCGCTGAAGAACAGCCGGAATACATCCCGCATCGAAGCCCCCAGGGCCTTGAGGATTCCAACCGAACGATGCCGGCGCACGGCCCGGCTGTACAGGATATTGGATACATTCACAGAGGCAATGAGCAGCCCGGCGATAGCGAGGAACAGCACCACCGTGGCCAACCTGGAAGCCCGTACCTTGGCCGCCTCGGCCTCGGCCCGGGGAATGCTGATCACCACCGATCCTTCTCCGTAGGCACGGCTGAAATAGCTTTCCAGTTGTTCCTTGGCCTGTTCCAAGCGCTCGACATCAGCCACAGAGAAGCGTAAGGTCGTCCCCCAACTGCGGCGCATTGCCTCCCTAAGGTCGTTCCCCTGCAGATCCGGCATGAAAGCGGGAGAGAAGGCCATCTTGTCGTAATCCGTACCGGTCGGCTCCAAGATACCAACCACCGTATACATCTCTCCCCTGATGACGATCTGCTCTCCGATGCCGCCACTCATATCCGCGGCCAGCTCCGAGCCGTAGATCAGCAGAGGCTCTCCGCCGGTTATATCCTCTTCGGTAAACAGGCTTCCCTCGGCGGCCTGCATGTTCCAAGCGGAGAAGAAATCCGGGCTGACCTCATAGCCTTCAAACTCTTCGATTTCGGGCAGCTCGGAAGGATCGAAGGAAGCCGGATCTCCCGGCGGCTCCTGTCCGGGCCGGGGCATTCGAAAATCCCCCACATGATAGCGGGTTCGGTTCGTCACATAAGCGTATTGCACATCCGGAGCTTCGTCGGCGGCTCTCAAATCCGCGGTGGTCAGAACCAGATTATTCTCATTGTCAATAGCCACAGCCGGCAGGTCCATGTCCGCCGTATCCTCCCGGATACTGACCACGATCTCCCGGTACTCGGGAGAGGCCAGGAGTTTTCGGCTTTCCGCTGTAGTACCGGCCATCATGGCGATGCCGGCTCCGGCTGAACCGATGCCGAGGGCAATACCTACGATCAGAAGAATGGACTCCACCATCCGCCTCCGGATCGAGCGGGTGCTGAGAAGCAGGTCTTCTCCCCGTTTCATGCTCCACTCCTTTCCAGAGAGGAAACGAGCCGTTCATCTGCCTCCAAGCGGCCGTCCATGATGTTGATGCGGCGATGAGCCCGCATCCCCTGCTCCTCGTTGTGCGTTACCATTACGATGGTCACGCCCTGGCGGTTGAGGTCTTCGATGATCTCGAGGATCTCTTCCCCTTTATCCGAAGGCAGGTTTCCCGTAGGCTCGTCGGCCAGGATTAGGCTGGGCTGGTTGGCCAGGGCTCGGGCAATGGCCACCCTCTGCTGTTCTCCCCCGCTGAGCATGGTGGGCAGGTGGTGCAGGCGATGGGAAAGTCCAACATTGCCGAGCAGATCCAGCGCCCTCTCTCTGCGCATCGAGGAGGACAATCCGGCGTAGCTCATGGGCAGCATCACGTTCTCCAGGGCACTCAACTCGGAAAAGAGGTTGAAGCTCTGGAACACAAAACCGAAGTGCTTGTTGCGGATACGGGCCTGTTCCCTGTCAGGAAGGCGGGTGATGTCGTAGCCCTCCAATAGATAGTTACCCCCGGTGGGGATATCCAGAATCCCCAGGATGTTGAGCAGGGTGGATTTTCCGGAACCCGAGGGTCCCATGACCGCCACATACTCACCGCGTTCGATGTGCAAAGACACATCCACCAGGGCTTTGACCTGCACTTCCCCCAGGTCGTATCGTTTCTCGATTCGATCAAGTTCAATCATCTCAGTTTCTCTCCTCCAATTTGACTATTTGATATTCGATATAGTTCTGGTAGCCGCTGACAACGACCTCCTCCCCGGCCTCCACACCACGGAGGATCACGATATCGTTGCCCTGGATTGTTCCGAAGCTCACCTCCCGTTTTTCCGCCTTGTCTGACTCCACAACATAGAGATACTTCTGGCTGCCGGTGGTCAGATAGGGCCCGCGGGGCAGATAGAGGACATCCCCCTGCTCGCCGACCTGCAGTTCTCCGACTACTGTAGCCCCCGGCACAAGCGTTTCCGGCGAGCTGTCCGGCCGAACCTTGACGGTCACGGTGGACCCGATTCCGTCGCTGGATGCAACGGCTACCTTGCCCACAGCACTGACCGTGCCGCTCAGCTGCCTGCTGCCTACTGTCAGCTCAACCTGCTGTCCCCGCTGCAGCATTCCTGAATAGGTTTCCGAGACCTCCAGCTCCACAATAGTGCTGGAGCGATCAGCGATGCTGAACAGCGTCTGGTTGGCGGTGATCAGGCTTCCCGGAACAGCCAAATCGGAAGTTACTTCCAGCACTTCACCATCCATCGGGCTGAGGATGCTCGCTTCGCCTATGCGCTGCTGAAGCCGCTGGATCGCGGTACGATCCAGCTCGATGGAAGCGTGCTGGCTTTCTTGTGACAGCACCGAGAGGATCCTTCGCTCCTCGATATCCAGAACCAGTTCTTCCTTTTCGCGAAGCAATGCCCGCAGCTCATCCTCAGCGGCCTCCAGCTCGCTCAGGCGGGAGGCGTTGATCCCCACCAGCTGCTTCATTCGGGCGACCTCTTCCTCGGCGCCGAGGATATCCTCCTCCGCGTACTTCAGGCTCTGCTCGAGCCTTTTCAGTGCGAAGCGATCCTCTTCAATGGTACTGGCCAGATTGCGTTCTTTGACCTCGAGATCCGCCCCGAGATCTTCCAGTTCATCCTCAAGATCCGGCACATCAAACCGGGCCAACAGCTGATTCTCGGTGACCGTCTCGCCCTCCTGCACCGCCAGCACAGCCGCATACCCCGTTTCCGGGCTCAACACGCTCAAGGTGGCCGGAATGGTCACCGTTCCGCTGGCCTGGGTGATTTGAGCCAGGTCCCCTTTCTGGACCACAGCCGTATCGTACTCGCGCAGGTGATAGATCTCTTCTCTGGGCGTGAGCAAAAAGTAGCCGCCCGCAGCCAGCGCCAGAACCACGCTTACAACGATGACTGCAATGCGGCCCTGGCGCTTCTGGGTGGGGCTGCGAAAGGTCTTGATCTTGTCTTCTTGAACGATAGATTCATGCAAACTCGCCATAGGAACCTCCAGTGTTGGTTAGAAAGATACAGGGGAAGCGCGGCTCCGTGGTTAAGGGCAGGTAAAGGCCGTGTAAAAACAATGTAAAATAGGAGCTGTGAGGGAGTTTCAGCGTGGCGTGACGATGATTTTCCAGTACAATACAGTCATGAACCGCAGGCGGAAAGGAAGGATTCTACAGAAGAGCAAAACATACCTTCTGCCGGTTTTCCTGCTCCTGATCGCTGCTGCGGCGGTGTTCTTGGGATACCTGCAGTTTCGCTGGGTCAACCGCGTAACCTCGGCGGAAGGATCCCGGCTCAAGCAGAGCCTGCGGAGCTCAGCCGTTCAGGTGCTGAATGCCGGCGGTGATGAGACCCGGGTGTTGCAGGCGCTTCTCTACATCACCGGCGAGGAATATTCCGGTAAAGACTGGTCGCGCTTCAGCTCGTCCTTCGAGTTCTGGAAAACCAACAGCCGCTTCCCGAATCTTCTCGCCGCAGTGCACCTGATCGTTCTTCAAGATCAGGAGGAAGAATCCGTCTTCCTCCAGTACCGCCCCGAGGGAGGAGTTTTCACGTCCGCGGACAGGCCGCAGCGGTTCGAGGGACTCACACTGAACGAAGATCCCAACGATCCCTATACCCGGGCTGAGGTGGAAGAGCTGATTCACCGGGGGGTTTTCCTATCCCCGGTTGGATTGCCCGGCAAAAAAGGGACGGATAGATCTTCCGATACCCGATTTACTCCCTCCCCTCGATTCCCCGCCTTTCTTGTGTTGACGGTTGATTTGGATGTGGTGTACCGGGAAGTCATTCCCTTCTACATGAATCAATATCTGGAAGGACATCCCTACCGAATCAGCGAAACCGGAACGGGAAACACGGTGGTTTCTTATGGGGATCCCGATCCGGCTCGTGAGCCCGAGCTGTCCATCACACCTCGTACCCCTCTGCTGTTCTGGAACCGCCTGGCAGGAGAAGAAGCCAGAGATGAGGAAAGGGAGAGTACTTTGGCCCAAGACCTGCTGGAAGCGTATGTTCAGCAGCACCTGGGGGAGGACCCGAATGTACGTTTTTGGCTGCAACGATCCAAGATGCTCGGCATGGACCCGGGACGCCCTCCTGGGAGCGATGGAGGAAGAGAGGCATCAATTCGCCTGGATATCTTTTATCCGGGAGGTCCGATTCGCACACTCGTATCCACCCGACGCACAGTGAATCTTTCCGTGAGCGTTGGTCTCCTGCTGCTGTTATTGGCCAGCTCGGTTATCCTCTTTCGTTTGTACCGCAACACCACCCGCTTGCGAGCTACAGAGCAGGAGTTCGTTGCTTCCATGAGCCATGAGCTTCGTACCCCCATTGCGGTGCTCCAGTCGACTACAGAAAATCTGAAATCCGGCGTGGTTTCCGATCCAACCCGTGTATCCCGATACGGCGAGATCATACACAGAGAGACCAAACGCCTGGCCGGCATGGTCGAGGGGATCCTGCTGTACTCTGGATTGGAGAAGCGCACCCCCCGGTCCACTGCTACTGTGGTCGTGGATCTGGAAAATCTCATCAACGAGGTTGTCACGTCCCTCCAGGAACCGGCAAGAGAAGCTCGCTGCAAGATCCATTCGATCAAAAAGACCACGGTGGCTGCGATCCGCTCCGATCCAACAGCCCTGCGCCTGATCCTGGAAAATCTATTGTTGAACGCTATCCGCCACGGGTTGCCCGTTGATCGAAGCGAGGGCGATCCGGCAGAGATCCGCCTGATCGCCGAGCAGAAAGTCTTTCATCGTGGACTGCTCATCATCGTCGAAGACGACGGCCCGGGAATCCCCTCGAAAGAGGCCCGCCGCATCTTCGAGCCCTTTGTGCGGGGGGAGGCAAGCATTCGAGCGCAGCGACCCGGCAGCGGTCTGGGCCTGCATCTGGTACGGCGGGTTGTCCGGATCCTCGGGGGCAGCATCACCCTGGAGAGTCCTTATCAAAACGCGGTTGGACAGATACAGACGGGCTGCCGCTTCACGGTGGATCTACCCGGTACGGACAGTGAGAACCATGCAGAAGATCCTGATCGTTGAAGACGAAGAAGGCATGGTCCTCAGCCTGGAGGACCGGCTTCGCAGCGAGGGATACCGGGTCGCATCCAGGAGAGACGGCAAGAGCGGCGAGAAGGCGGCCAGATCCGGAAGATACGACCTGATCATCCTCGATATCATGCTTCCGGAGCGGGACGGCTTTCAGGTGTGCAAGAATCTCAGAGACTCTGGGGTGTCCACCCCCATCCTTATGCTGACCGCCAGGAGCACGACCCTGGACACCGTAACCGGTCTACGAACGGGTGCGGATGATTATCTACGCAAGCCCTTTGAGATGCAGGAACTGCTGGCACGAGTGCTCGCCCTGCTTCGCCGAGGGGCCGCGAAGAGATCCGAAGTTGAAGATGAGATCTACCGGTTTGGAGAATTCTCCCTCGACACCCGTCGTGAGGAGCTGCTTCTCGGCTCGGAGCTGATTCCCCTCAATACCCAGGAGTACCGCCTGCTGAAGTTTTTCGCAGAGAATCCGCAGCGCGTGATCAACAGATACGAGCTGCTGGACGAGGTGTGGGGCTACGACTCGGTGACCACGACCCGTACCGTGGATGTCCACATCGCCTGGCTGCGGCAGAAACTCGGCGAGCAGTCCGAGCCTCGGCACCTGATTACGGTACGCGGCCGGGGCTACCGTTTCGAACCGGGTTGAGTAGCTGGGAAACCTTCTATCGTTGGAATGACCCAGAAGTAGCTGTAGGGCTTTGCCAAGGGCACGGCAAGATCTTCGGTCTTTGTTGCGGTAGTCTTCAACTCCAAAGGAGTGATGATGAGTTCTTCGAGATTCGCGGCAAAACTCTTACCCGTCACCTGTTCGATGACCCGATCCAGGAGGCTGTAGCGATCGCCGCGGCCACACACACCGCGAGCGATAGAAATGGAGCGATCAACCTGCGCTCCATCCCTCCCTCCTCAGATTTCCAGTCCACCGCCTATATGCGAGATCATCCGCCGCATCTCCTCGAGAGTGGGAACGTTTCGACCGCCCCCTACCTTCTGGACGGCCGCCGCCCCCGCGCAGTTGGCCAATCGGGCACAGTCCAACAGAGACCTGTTCTTCAGATAGGCCAGCAGATAGCCGGCATCGAAGCAATCCCCGGCGGCGGTGGTGTCGCGAACCGTCACGTTTAGTCCTGGAACATCGACCTTCCCGACACGGTCGCTGAACACCCGGCACCCTTCAGCGCCCCTCTTAACCACTACTGTGTGCGGCCCGGCCCGATCCGACGCGCCAGGGGATGAAGAGGACCCGGTGGCGAGAATTCGAGGCAGCAGAGCTTCCGCCCCAGCCGGGGAAAGATCTCCAAGCTCTCCTTCGGTGAGCAGCAGAACATCACACGAGGCCAGGGCTCTTTGCTTCACCTCCGGTTCCAGACTCTGGAATGCAGGACCGGGATCAAAAAATCGGGGGATACCGGCCCTCCCGGCATAATCCATGGCATCGAGGGTGAGATCCCGCAGCCGGGCTTCCCGCAAGCTGTAACCCGAGGTGAACAGAGCGTCGGCTCCGGCAATAGCTGCTTTTTCCCGTTCCCCGAGCATCATCGTCTCGCCCTTCCCGAAGGAACCTACAAAGCTGTGATGACCCCGGGCATCTACCAGAACGAGGGCCACGGTCGTGGTTCCCTGACGATTGATCGGGGATACCCCGACTCCTTCCTCCTCCAAGATCTTGAATACCTGCTCAC
>CAZBXU010000012.1:0-9905 GCA_964495755.1 uncultured Spirochaetaceae bacterium
AGGGATTACCCTGTTCTCCGTCAAACCGGGCTATCGGCGTAATCTGGAAATTGTCAGCCTGGAAACGGGTCTTGGGGATTACGCTTCGGATTTTTCCCGGTCCTTCCAGAGAATCTACAGTCAGCAGTATCTGTACGGCCAGATTCCCTACGCCGAGTTGTACTCCCTCGAGGCTGAGCAGCGCTTCCTCGATCTGTCCGCCGATCTGGAGGAAGCGACCTACAGTGCAGAAGCGTATCTACAGCTTTCCAGACGGTTTTCCTCGCGGATCCGCGATCTTTTTCTGCCTTCCTTCCTCGAGCTGGGCTTTCAGAAACAATTTATTAAAGATGAGGATCTTACGGATCTGTTCAACACCTACAATCTCAAAGCCCAGAGCACCGCCTTGAATCTGTTCGGCGATTTCGGCGCCTATCCCCTCTTTCCCTTCTATCGAACAGACGAGTTCAGCACCGCCCTGTCCCTGAGCCTCGATGTCGATGGTCAGACCGTAACGAAGGAGAGCGCCCGTCCGGCTTTGGGGATGACCTTGGACCACTATCTTTCCTTTGAAGGCGAGGCTGATAATTCGCTGACCATCGAGAATCGATTCAACCTCCAATACGACAAGGCGGTCGTAGCAACTCTTCTTGAGAAATACGGAACCAAGGTAACCTGGGGTGACACGGTTAAGTTTCTCTACACCTGGTACCGATATCCAGAAACAGGGGTAAAACTCCCGCTTCTGCCGGTAAAAATAGGGGAGCAAGGCTATTGGGCGCATCTGGAAAGTCTGGAATTGGAGATGAAGGGACCTACAGAGGAGTCGAGTTATCATCCCCTAAACGTGATTGTGAGCCACGAGAGCTCTGTAGTTCTTCCGGATTATGGGGAGATCAGCGCCGAGATCTCGGCGGGGTTCGACGTCGAGCAAACAGAAGCCCAGGATCGATACTGGCGATTCGGACTGCGCGGAGGAATCGCGGTGCAGATCGAGTTTTAGAAGCTGATCCTCGTGGTCATAATGGTTGTAATATTTTATTTTCGTACTATATTTAGAAGCGAAGTGTGAGGAGGCAGTTATGCTTAAGAGTATCAAAGTCCTTGCAGTAGCAATTCTCGTTCTCTGTTGCTCTGCCTTTGCTTTTGCGCAGGAGGGAGAGGGAGGATTCGACTTTGGGTTGAATATTGGAATCGGTGCAGAGACCTTTGGCGGGGTTACCTATCAGACGTTGAAGATGTCTCCGGACATCGCCATCGGTAAGTTCGGCATCGGCCTGGAGCTTACCCTGCATTATCTGTTCGCTCCGGATTTTGAGGTGCGGCAGGAAGATTGGGTGCCCATCGGTGATGACAACATCCTCGATGTGTACCTGCCGAAGTTCAAGTACGTACGGTACGGTTTCAAAGGAGACCCGCTGTACGCGAAATTCGGTTCTATCGAAGACGGTCTGCTCGGCAACGGTTTCATTATGGGTGGGTACGACAACACCCTGTTCTTGCCGGAGAAACGCATTTTCGGTTTGAGCTTCGATCTGGACGGTGCTCTGTTCAACTTCCCCTACGTCGGGATCGAGACCTTTGTCGGCAACCTGGCTCAATTCGATGTAATGGGTTTTCGGACGTACATCCGCCCTCTGGCCTCTACCGAGATTCCAGTAATTAAAGGTCTTCAGGTGGGCGGAACGTTGGCCTTAGACAGAAAACCCAACCTGTATATCGGAGATGACAGCATCGATCCGGTCGTTCTCTACGGGGCCGATCTTACACTTCCGATTCTAACTAATCCGGCGATCAGCTTGACTACCTTTGCAGACATCGCTTTTCTGCAAAACACAGTGGGCCCGGGAAACAAGGGCAAGGGTGAGATGGTCGGTTTTGGAGGCCGTTTGGCCCGCATCATCATGTACGGTGCTCAGATCCGCATGCTCGGGGAAGATTTCATCCCGACCTACTTCGACTACGCTTACGATCTGTTCCGGGCCGACAAATACGATCTCGTTCAACTCGGCGGAATCGATTCCTACTTGGGCTGGCTGGGGAGCCTCGGTTTTGCCTTTTTCGACGACGCCCTGATCTTCAACGCCACTTTGGACGGCCCCTTCTCTCAGCCCGGAGGCGGCGATCCTACCAACTATCTCGACTGGCCGCACCTCTCCGCTGTTTTCATCGTGGGCGAAGGCCTGATTCCCAATCTTACGTTGGAGGCCAGCTGGGACAAACGCTCCCTTGGCGCGCAGGATGGGTTTTTCCGCGATCTGATCAGCGCGGAGGATGCGGTGATCGGAGCCCGCGTGAATTACTCGATAGGGGCTGCGGTGCTCTCTCTCGTGTATCAACTCACATATGATCCGGTCAGCGGCGGTTGGGAGACGCAGTCGGGTATTGAAAGTGCCATCCAGCTTTTCTAACCACGGAGGTATGGAATGAAGAATAAGATACTACCGATACTTATCGTTTTATTGATTGCCTTGACCGTCGGGGCATTCGCCCAGACGCCGGCGGTGATCGTCGAATACTACGAGAATACCAGCGGGGAGATGTACGTACGCACCCCGGACGGGGTGGAGTACGGCGTCGATCAGTTCGGCTTTGGCGAAGAGCTGCCCGTGGGAGCGACGGTCTTCACACTGGACGGAGACTACGCCGAGCTGCGCATGGATCCGGCGGGCACGATCATCCGGGTTTCCGAGAACACCAACTTCAGAGTCGACGGTCTCCAGGGTCGGGACGGCGCCCAAAAGAACACCTTCAGCGTAGCCGTAGGTAAGTTTAAGGCGGTTGTTGCCAAACGGGACGGCGGATTATACAGCTTCCGGGGCTCGACAGCGGTTTGTGGGGTCCGAGGCACTCGGTTTATTTATTCCGTACTTCCTGGGGTGGAGGAGATCGCCTATGTTTTGGACGGTGTCGTCGACTATACGAACGCCGCGGGCCAGTCTTTGGCTCTCGGCGCGGGTCAGGCGGCCAATGCTCTGGCTGCGGATTTTATGGCTTTCCAACCCCCCTCCAATCTGTTGCAGGATCTTGAGAGGGGAATGGATTTTGTCCGCTTGAGGGTCAACGAGGTTCAGGGATACATCGAAGAGAGCATAGAGGAAGCGGTTGAAGAGGGAAAAGTAGCTGAAGAAGCCGAAGTCGAAGAGGGCGAGAAAGCTGCTGAAGACCTCAAGACTACGGAAAAGGGTGAAGAGCCGAAAGAGAAGGCTGAGGCTGAGACTCCAAAGTGGATGCAAAAAATGATGAACTTCCTCGGCGTCGAGCTGGGAACGACCACGATTGCCGATGAGACCTGGGCCAAAGCGATCATACAGCCCAAGTTCGCCCTTGGAAAGCTCAAAGTGGCCCTGTATCTGCCTATCATCTACAAAGAAGATATGTTCGATCCAAGCACCTGGTATCGTCCGGAAGACAACGACGAGTGGTCCTTCGGAACGGATCAGGACGATTGGGAGGAGATTGCCCTGGATGCGGTCAACGACCTGTTCCTGAAGATCCGCTACCTCCAGTGGGGGGACAACCGGGATCCCTTCTTCTTCAAGTTCGGCAACCTGGACAATTTAACCATCGGACACGGGTCGATCATGCGCAATTACGCCAACGACAGCAACTTCCCGACGGAACGCAAAATAGGTCTGAACCTGGGTGTGAACAAGGAAAAGGGCGGCTTGGAGCTGATGGTGAACGACGCGGCAGATCCCGAGATTTTCGGCTTCCGCGCTCACACCCGGCCCTTTGCGCCAGGCGCCAAGCTCGGATTCGGTCTCACCGCCCTAGCGGACATCAATCCCGAGCGGCTGGATTTCGAAGAGACCGCAACGTACGGCCAACCGATGTTCTTCAACGCCGGTTTGGATCTGGACCAGCCCATCATCGAGAGAGATGCCCTGAGCATCATCCTCTTCGCCGACGTGGCTTCGATGATCCCCTACTTCCGGGAAGACGTAGATCCGGTGACGACATACATCGTGTCCGCGGGCTTGGCCAAGGATGCCGTGTGGTACGACAACAAGCCGAAGAACTGGGGAGTGGATGCTGGAATCTTCGGGAAGCTGCTCTTCCTCGATTATCGTCTAGAGTTCCTCTACTCCGACGGCATCTTCGAGCCGGCTTTCTACAACAACATGTACGATATTCAGAGCCGGGACAACGTCATACAGTTGGTGAAGTATCTGGACGACCCAACCGACCCCCAGTATGACCTGCAGCGCATGGGCATTTACGGCGAGTTGGGCTACACCATGGACAAGGTCTTCTACATCGCGGGCGGCTACAACTGGAACTGGCCGGTCAACCCGGCTCCGGGGGAATTCGCGGATGACAAATTCTGGGTGGAGTTTGGTCTGTTCAAGGATCTGCTGCCCCTCTACGGATCGATCGCCCTGACCCGTGTGGGTTTGGCGGCACCGTTGATCAACGGCGAAACTATCACCTTCTTCGACGAGAACCTGGTGCTGTCCGGGGAGCTGGTCTATCCAATCTCCCCGATCCTGGAGTTCGCGGTGCAGGTGCAGTCCAACGTGATCGGCGGTCAATGGTATCCGTCTTGGAGCATTCTCACCCGGCTGAACGGTTGACAGGAGAAGCGTAGACAACAATAGTGTAATATGTGAAGTCAGAACGTGACGAACTCACCTCCCGGAGGATTGAGATCCTCCGGGAGGATGTTTCCAGAAAAATCGCGGCCGGCGAGGTGATCGACCGGCCGTTTTCCGTTATTCGAGAGCTTCTGGACAACTCGATCGATGCCCGGGCCGAGGCGGTGGATGTCCACATCGAGGGCGGCGGCATAGCCCGGATCCGCGTGGTTGACGACGGGACCGGGATGAGCCGGGACGATCTGATCCTCTGTACAGAACGCCATGCCACTTCAAAGATACGCGAGGCGGGGGATCTGTACAGGGTGCAGACCCTTGGCTTCCGGGGGGAGGCTCTTGCCAGTGTAGCGGTCTGCTCCCGTTTGGAGATCATCAGCAAGCTCAGGGAAGGTGAAGGAGCAGGCGAGGTACCCGCTTACCGGCTGCGGGCCGAGGGGGGGAAGCGGCTCGGTGTGGAGGAGTGGAGGGGAAATCCCGGCACCGTGGTGAGCGTTTCCGAGCTCTTCTACAACCTTCCGGTACGCCGAAAGTTCCTGAAGAGCACAGCCGGGGAGACCGGGATGTGCCGCCAGACCTTTCTGGAGAAAGCCCTTCCCCATCCTTCGATAGCCTTTCGGTTTTTTGTAGATGGGAAAATCAGATCCTTTCTGCCGCCGCAGGAACAGAAAGAGCGGATCTGTGAAGCCTTCGCTCTACCCGCCGAGCATTTCAGCTTGCTCGAAGCGGAGCAGCAGTCCGTTCATCTATGGATTGTTGCCGCACGGCCCGAATTGGCGCGGCGGGACAAGAGGTTGGTTCAGATCTACGTGAATCGGCGAAGAATCTACGAGTACAGCCTGGTTCACGCGGTTGAGTACGCCTACGGGAGCTACCTGCCCGGCGGCCGGCACCCGGTGGCCTTTGTCTTCCTTGACCTGAATCCGGAACTGGTGGATTTCAACATTCACCCGGCCAAGCGGGAAGCCCGTTTTCGGGACCTGCCCTCACTGCATCAGCTCGTCTCCGGAACATTGAAGGAGTATTTAAGCAGCTTCGATCTCCGCATTCCCAGTGGCGGTCCCAAAGCGGATGTGGAGGGGATATTTACATTCTCGAAGAGCGGAGCGGGCCACGGCCATTCAGAACACGCGGACCGGGGAGCGGCAGGGTTCGGCTATATCGCCGCCCGCGCTAAGGGGGATCGAGGCAGCCGCGAGTTCCCCGTCGACAGGATCCCCAAACCCCGCGCGCCCAGCGCACCCCTCGCGTCCCATGAACCGGTAGGGGAAGAGGTGGAGGCGCGACCGGTATACCGCGGTCAGCTGTTCAAGCTGTTTCTGCTCGTCGAGTATGGCTCGAGCCTGTTCATCGTCGATCAGCATGCTGCCCATGAACGCATTCTTTTCGAGCAGCTGAGGTCTACCAAACCGGCTTCACAGGAGCTGCTCATGCCGATCCGCTTGGAGATCGGTGAATCCGCGGCCGAGGTGATTGCCGGCAGGGAAGAGCTCTTCAATAGGCTCGGTATCCGGGTGGAACGCGGTGACGACGGCGCCTACGAGCTCTCGGCACTGCCGGAGGCGTTGATCAGCATTGACGAGGAGGAGCTGGTGCAGGCCCTGCTGTGGGAAAAAGGAAGCGTAGATGAACTGGTTGATCGGGTGTACAGCCTGGCCTCCTGCCGGCTGGCGATCAAGGAGGGACAGGAGTTGGATCCCCTAACGGCGACAGAGCTGGTGCACAAAGTATTTCGCCTGAGCAACGCCCGCTGCCCCCACGGCCGTCCGATCTGGTTCGAGGTGCAGCGGGAGCAGTTGCTTCGTGAGGTTCAGCGATTGTAGTGGGACCCCATTCGGGAATCCATTCCTATAGCTGGGAGAGCTTGCTCTCCACCTCGGCTCTCTTTTCGTAGCTGGGATTCTTTTTCAGCAGGGTTTCAAGAAAGACCTTGGCATTCTCCTTGTCCCCATTGGCGATCAGAATCAAGGACAGCTGGTAGTAGGCATCCCAATACTTCGGTGCGATCTTGATCAGCTCTAGAAACGTCGCCTGGGCTTGGTCGGATTGACCCAGCTCCTGGTAGGCAAGACCGAGGTTGTACCGGGTCACCGTGGCATCGAGCTTGATATCGATGGCCTTCTTATAGTGGCGAACCGCGTCGGTATATAAGCCTTTGTGCAGGTATACGTTTCCCAGGTTGTTGTTCACTTCGAAGGAGGAGGGTTCGATCGTAATCGCCTTAGAAAGAAAGGTCAGGGCTTGGTCGTACAGACCGTTATCGTCGAAGATGCGCCCCAGATTGATGAGCGGCGGCACGTAGCTTGAATCCAGGCTGTTCGCCTTCTGATACTGCTTGATCGCCTCGTCGGTCTTTCCCTGTTTCTCGTATACCTCTCCAAGGGTGTATACGTAGGCGGCGGAGTCGGGCTTCCGTTCCACCGCTTTGACGGCGTAGGGCAGGGCGTCGGAGTATTTCTCGAGGTTGAGCTTGACCAAGGCCATATTGTAGTTGGTTACCGCGTGGGATGGATCGAATCGCAGGGCGGAAGCCATGTACCTCTCCGCCTGTGCGTAATCTCCCCGAGCCGACAGGGCTGTGCCCAAACCGCGAAGAAATACCGGGTTGTCCGGGTTGTAGTTGACCGCTTGGCGGAAGGAATCCACCGCTTTGGTGATCTCCCCCTTTTCGTTGTACAGGGTCCCCAGCATGTAGTAAGCCTCGGCGTAATCCCGCTTCACTTTGGTAGCCTGCTGGAACGCTGAAATCGCCCGGTCTCGTTCCCCCAGGCGGATCAGGGTTTGTCCTTTTCGGTAGTGCGCAGGGGGGAAGTCCGCCTTCAGATGGATGCAGCTGTCGAAGGATTGCAGCGCGTCGGTATATTTTCTGGAGTAGTACTGGACCCTTCCCAATGAGTAGTACAGATAGTAATCATCGGGCTTGAGACGGGCCGCCTCTTTGTACTCATCCACGGCACTTTCATAGTTCTTCGCACTCTCGTAGATCTTTCCCAGAGTTTCGTAGGGCAGGTAAAAGGTACGGTCCTTTTGGATCGCCTTGTTGGATGCCTCCACCGCAGACTGGACGTTACTCTGGCGGTCCGGGTCTTCATCCAGATAGGATTTCCCGATATAGGCGTAGGCCTGGCCGGAATCCGGGTCCAGCTCGAGAACTTCGTTGAAGATGCGCCGGGCTCCGTCGTAATCACCGTTGTTCAGGCGGCGGACACCCTCGGCCATCAGCTCGTTTGTCTTCCGCAGCCGCTCCCGTTCTTTGGCGTTGGCGTCTTCGGGAATTTCCTTTGGTTGAACGACCACTGTTTCCTGGGGAAGCTTCTCTTGTATCGACGAACTCAAGTTTTCCAGTCCCTCTTTGAGCCTCTCCTGCTGCTCCAACAGGGCCTGTTGTTCCCGCTCCCGGTCGCTCATTTCTGCGAGCTTTTTCCTGTCGATCACCTCGCCGAGAAGATCCTGCGCCTCCCCGTCATTGGGATCTTTGAGCAAGAGTTTTTCAAGGATCTCCATGGCCCGGTCGTACTCATCCTTTTCCATGTAGGTCCGGGCCAGGCTAAGGGCGTTGAGACGTTCCTGGGCTTCCCTGGCCTCCACCGACCGGCTCCGGGCCCGCAAGCCCAGCCAGGCGCCTCCGGCAAGTAGCAGGATCACGACAACGATAACCGCAATGATAATGATCTTACGTTTATCCATGGGAATGTTTCCTCTTAATCTTCGATATCGATTTCTTCGTACTCTTCCTGGATATCTTCACTCCCTGCGGACAGGTTGCGGGTATCTTCAGAGGCGTTCTTCAGGGAATCCAGGACCTCGTTGAGCAGGGCCTTCTGGCGCTCCAACTCTTCCTGGTTCTCGCGTTCAGCGTCCTCCAGAATTTGCCCCAGCAGGGCGATCAGTTTCTCGATGTTCTCCCGCTGATACGTATCCGGATCGAGGCGCAGATAGTCGATATAGTCCTGCCGCGCTTCCTGGAACTGTTCCAGCTCGAGGCGGGCGTTGGCTCTGTTCAGATAAGCTACCTCAAGGGCTCCGTTGATTTCCAGGGCGTTGCTGTACATCTGATCGGCTACAGTATACTCCTGCTGTCGAAAATGATTGTTGCCGAGGTTGTAATAAAAGAGGTCTTTGGATCCTTGGGACACGTTTAGCCCGCGCTTGAGTACCTGAATGGATTTTGCCGAGTCGTTGAGCTGTTCGTAGATGATTCCGAGATACAGGTAGATCTTCTCGTCTTGCGGATTCTCGTACAGTGCCTTTTCCAGGTGGGGTAGTGCTTCCCGGGGCTTGTTGTCAAGAAAGAGCTGTTCTCCCTGCTGGAGGTTGGTCAGGGACAGCACGAGAGCTGCGAGCAGATTAATGAACGCCATGGTTCTCCCTTACAATATACAACTGCAGGTTTGACTCTTCTATACAAAAAAACTAAATTGTCCGAGGGACATCGGCTCCCGATATTAATGCTCGGCACACCTCCGTGGCGCTTGACATGAAAATCCTCTGTGTATCCGATCATATTGATCCTCTTGTGTACAGCCCTTCGATAAAAACACGCTTCGCCGACGTGGACCTGGTTTTGAGCGCCGGGGATCTTCCCTTGAGTTACTACGATTTCATCATGTCGACGCTGAACAAGCCCCTGCTGTTTGTGTTCGGGAATCACAACCTGCGCTACATGTCCCTGTACACGGGTAGTTCAGACGCCTTCTTCAGAGCCCGTGTGGGTGGGCGGAGGATCGAGGACTATCTTCCCACCGGAGCCATGCATGTGGGGTCGCGAATGCGCCGGGAGAAGTCCTTGCTCGTGGCTGGACTGGGTGGAAGCGCCTGGTATAACGGGGGGGAAAACCAGTACAAGGAGTTCCACATTGCTCTGCGTATCGCGAAGCTGATGCCTCGGCTACTATTCAACAAGCTGCGTTTCGGACGCTATCTGGATATCCTCCTTACCCATGCGCCTCCTTTGGGCATTCACGACCACAATGATCCCTGCCATCGGGGATTCAAGGCCTTTCTCTGGTTCATGCGCACCTTTAAGCCGAGGTACCTCATCCATGGACATACCCACCTGTACTCAGCCTCGGCCGTACGGTCGACTCGATACGATGAAACAACCATCATCAATGCCTATGACCACGTAGTTATCGACATGGAGGATTGATAATGGGACTCAACTACTTTTCAGCCCGGGCCGCCGAAGATTTTCACAGGGCCCGCAATCAGGAGTTGTTCGGTAGGGTTCTCTCTCTCCTCAAGAATGAGAAGGACAGTCTTCTGTCCCTCCAGGAGGTCAAGGCGCTTGTGCGGCCCACCTCCGAGACATACCGCGGCATGCGCACCGTT
>CAZBXU010000012.1:9915-34375 GCA_964495755.1 uncultured Spirochaetaceae bacterium
AGCTGCATCAACTCGATAAGAATCATGCCTATGCGCCGTTCCAGGAGTCCAATACCGCGCTGATCTATGATTTCGGCAATGAGAACGACAAGGCGGCGGACGCCTATGAGAAGATCGTGGGCAGCGAGGGTCGGTACCGGGACTTCAACAGGCACTTCCTTCCCCGCCACAGTCGCCTGAAACGTCGTTGGGTGCGTGTGAACGAAGCTCATCATCAGCAGGTTATCCTGCCGCCTGTTACCTTGTACGAGATCGGCGGCCTCTACTTTGTGAGGGACGGCAACCATAGGGTTTCAGTGGCGCGGCTGCAAAATGTCGAGTTCATCGATGCGGAAGTGATCAGCCTCGGATCCCGGCTCACTCTGGAACCGGGCTTGACCGAGGTACAGCTGCGCAAAGCGGTGATCAATTTGGAGAAGGAGGAGTTTTTCAAACAAACAAGGCTCGATCAACTGCGCCCGGGAGTATCCATGGAGTTTAGCGCCACCGGGCGCTACGATGAAATTCTCCGCCATATCAACGGCCACAAGTACTACTTGAATTTGTCGCAGAGCCAGGAGATCTCCTTCGAAGAGGCTATGCTCTCCTGGTACGACAATGTTTATGAACCCATCGTGCGCTTGATTGAATCGGAAGAGTTCATCAGGTACTTTCGAGGCAGGACAGCTTCGGACCTTTATGTCTGGATCGTTCGCCGCTGGGATGATCTGAAGAAAAAGTATGGGCAGGGATTTCCTCTCGAGAAGGCGGCGCAGGATTTCACGGACCGCTACGGTAAGCCTGACAATCGTCCGTTGCCGAGAGTGTTTCGACTCGTCAAGCGCCTTGTTGCTGGAAGGAACAAAAAGAGGTAGCGCGGGTTTTCAGCGGGGTGGGCGGTTTCTTCGGAAGATCGCCCGCAGCAGACGCAGGATGAAGTTCCAGATTCTGACTAAAAGACCGGGTTGCCTCAATTTTTGTAAACGCATCAATCCCTCGGCAAGCTCCTCGGCGGACAGATCCTGACGTTGAACGTTTTCTTCGATTTCGATCTCCAGCTTCTTCTGCTGCGAGGCCCTGTCAAGAATTACCACCTCTATGGACTTCCATCCGAGCCGCTTAGCCGCCTGGAGACGGCGAAAACCAGCGATGAGTTCATTGTTCCTATTGATGATAATCGGAGTCAACTGCCCATGTTTTTTCAGGCTCTCCATCAAACCTTCAATGTCGCCAAGATCTCTGCGGATTCGTTGCTTAAACGTTATCGAGCCCAAAGCAATCAGCATGGGTCTTTAGCCTGATTCGAGGTAGCGTTCGTATTCGGACCGGGTCAACAGCTCCTCGATCTCTTTGGGGTCGTTCATCTGTATGACGAACAACCAACCCTGGCCCAGCGGGTCGGAATTAATGGTTGCGCAGGCCTGTTCATCGGCCAGTGTATTATTCACCTCGAGAATGGTGCCTGAAACGGGTGCGTATATTTCGCTCGTTGATTTCAGTGAGTCGATGGAGCATACTGCTTCACCCCGTTTGACCTGCCTGCCGACTTCGGGAAGTTCAACAAAACTGATGTCTCCGAGTTCCGATTGAGCAAACTCTGAGATCCCCACCTTCGCCCGGTCGTCTTGCTGTAAAACCCATTCATGGTCCGTTGAATAGAGATAATTATCCATAGAAGGCTCCTGTCGATCAGTCTAGGAGAGGATTCACCGTGTCGTCGGTCTGGAACGGCTCTTCCTCCTCGTTAAAAATAGGCTCTCCCCAGTTCGGAAGCAAGGGCTCTGTGGGGAGTGGATCGCCGAGCAGGATCGAATCCTTGATGTTTTTTTTCAAATTTTCATTGCGATCGAATTCGAATTTGTGAAGGTCGCAGAAATTCCGGGGTTCCGTTCCCGTTAGAAAGATTTCTTTCACGGTTCCTTCGTTGCAGTAGTTGGTGGGCAGCAGGCCCGATTTGGCGCACACGGTGACCTCGAGCAATCCCGAGTTCGGTTTATTGAACTCTTCGATCGGCAAACCCTCGTGGGCTGTTTTCATATATGCAGCCCAGGCTAGTCCGGCCGTGGTAGCGCCTGTTTGATTCACCCCCAGGGAGTGTCCCAACTCATCGAAGCCAAACCACACTGCTGTGGTGATTTGTGGTGTGAATCCTACGGTCCAGGCGTCCGACCAGTTTTGGACGGTACCGGTTTTTCCGGCGATAGGCCGATTGAATCCGTCGACTGTAGATGCCGCCCAACGCAGAGTTCCCGAGGTGACGGTACTCTGCAGCAGACTTACCATGATATAGGCTTCTTGAGGTGTCATGGCCTGAAGTGACCGGCCGGCGCGCATCTGTTTTGACCTCAAGTTCTTCTCCGGCTCGAGGACCAGTTTGCCATTCCGGTCCTCCACGTAGCCGATCGCTACAGGTTCGATCAAGCGGCCTTGATTGGGAAAGGTGGCGAAGGCCCGAGCCATCTGCAGTGGGTTGATCTTGATGACTCCCAGACCCAGAGGGTACTTCCGGGGAAAGATCGCCTCGATCTCCGCAGGATCCGTGATACCCAGCAATGTGCTGGCCCGAGTGATGGCGGCATCAAATCCGATGGTGTCCAAAACCTTCAGAGAGGGTACATTCATCGAGTGGGCCAGTGCATCCCGCAGCAGGACTCGGCCTTTCCACTCTCCTTTGAAATTCAGCGGGACGTACGGCGTGTTGTCATCATTCCAGAATACCACAGGAGCATCCACGATCATGGTTGCAGGGGTTACTTTGCGTGAGCTGATCGCCGCCGAATAGTACAGAGGTTTGAATGCGGAACCCGGCTGCACCGTTGATTGAACCGCCCTGTTGAACTGATTGGTGCTTTCGAATTTGCTCCCCCCCACCATGGCCAGAATATGGCCGGTCTTGGTGTCGATACTGATGAGAGCCCCTTCGACCTGTGTCTTTTTAGACCTGTCCGCTTCCTTTGCGTATCCGACCCTGGTGAGGTATTTCAGGTCGTCGATGCCAAATAGGGAAGCGCCGATATCGAGGATGGGATTCAACTCTTCGAGGTAGATGGCCCGGGCTTTGGCATTCTGCTTGCTGCCCGCAAATCGGATTCCCTCAATATTGAAGGACAACGACAGCAGATCCACCACAGGCAGGAAGCTCGCATCGGCGTAGGAAAGCCGGTTGTTGGACTGAACCTGCTGTTGGTTGTTAACGCGCCTGATCCAGCTGTCCATCACCTCGTCGGCGATTTTCTGTTTGTCCAGGTCCAAAGTGGTGTGAACGACGAGTCCCGCCTTGTACAGATCCATGGAACCGAGAAGCATCTCCTCCAATCTCTGCCGGATGTATTCGGAGAAGTAGGGCGCCTTATCCTCCCGTTCAAACCAGGCGGAGGTGATATTGCTGCGGGTGTAGTCGTAGCTGTCCCAGTAGTCCATAAAGGACAGATCTGCCTCCTCGGCGCTGACAAAACCCAGTTCCACCATCTGGTCGAGGATCTCCTTCTGAATCTTGCGGGCCCGTTCGGGCCGGTTGATAGGGGAGTACAGAGCAGGACTGGCCAACTGAATGACCAGCATTGCCGACTCGGCCAGAGAAATATCGCGAACCGAGTGTTTGAAGTAGAACTGGGAAGCCGACTCCACGCCATAGGTGTTGTGTCCGAAGTACATCAGGTTCAAGTAGCGCTCGAGGATTTCGTTTTTCGAGAGCTGCCTTTCCAACTGTATCGCCCACCACAACTCGACGAGTTTGCGCTTGAGTGAGATATCTGTGCGATCGGCGTACAGGGTTCCTGCCAGCTGCTGGGTTATGGTGCTGCCGCCGCGAAACGAACGCCCGCTGACGATGTCCAGGAAGGCTTGGAGAATATAAACGATCCGGAAGC
Source organism: uncultured Spirochaetaceae bacterium (assembly GCA_964495755.1). GTDB lineage: Bacteria > Spirochaetota > Spirochaetia > SZUA-6 > DRHE01 > JAFGQJ01. Next base: position 13,764 of record CAZBXU010000012.1, read on the forward strand.
CTTTGTGCTCGTAGAAGAACTGATCTTCCCTGGTCAGGATAGCGTCGATCAGGTGTTTCGGGAGCTCGTCAAAGGACACGATTTCCCTTTTTTCTTCCGAGAAAAATTGGGTGATCAGCCGGCCCTGGTAATCGAGGATCTGGGTGGGCAGGGCCGGTTTGGTATCCTGGAGGTTTTCCGCATTCTGTATATTTCTCGTTGTCGCCAGGGCCAAACCCAGGGTGACGCCAACGATTATCGCGATCACGAATCCGATGCTCAGAAGAGCGATCGTCAGTCTTAGTCTTTTCGGTGGCATGGATCAAACATAAGAAGAGGGCACGGTGTTTGTCAAGGCTGATGACTTTGGAGTCACAACAGTCCGCGGCGCCGGGCAACCGGCGTCCCTACCGCGACCCACGGTTGTCCGGCTCGTAAGCATCTCCTCCGTTGTTTTGTGGGGAGGCTTCTTGCGGACCGCCCGAACGTAAACCTTCCGATCGCCTTCGTCAACATCATAAAAGACCCGGTACTCACCAACGCGAAGTTCCCAGATCGGCGTGGCCGCGGACTCGACAAAAAAAGACCGGCTCCGAAGAGCCGGCCTTCGTTAATGTGTCGGCGTTGTAACATAGTAAACTGGGAGGGGAACTACATTAGGTACCGACACAAATATTATCGACGCACGTTAAAAGAAAATTAATCCTCATTTATAATTATATCAAAAATTATTGAAAGATGGTAGTGTTTTCCCTTTTGAACACTAAATTTCTTGCTGACGCTGTGATCGGCGATTTTTGCCCTTACCAGGTGGGTCCCCTCGCTGATTGCGATGGGAAAGGGATCGGATAACTTTTCTCCATCCAGATACAGTTCGGCACCCAGCGGCGCCTCTATCGTCAGTTGGCTGATCGTTTCTTCGAGGTAGAGATCCACTACTGTCGTTTTTCCCGACTCTACGGCGAAACTCGTGTGAACCTCTTTGAAGGAGGAGGAGACAACCTGGAGCTGATGGATTCCCGAGGATAGTTCCTGCCGTTGCACGGGGAAGGCGATCTTCTCATCATCCACGAGCAGGTCTACCTCTTCACCTTCCAGGCCTGGAGGGAAGTGGAGTACCAGGGTTACGAATCCCTTTTTGGCCAGCAACGGCTTAATGGAAAAATAGAATTTCTTGTCCGCGATAGCCGTAGGAATTCCTTTGGCAAGGGGGACCATGGTAATGAGCAGTGGAAAGTCACTACGCCTGACAGGATTCTCGAGACGATAGGTGGCTACGGGTAAAGGTTCTTCGGTCCGCAGTTTTTCAAGAGGGATTAGGATGTAGATCCTGTTCAAATAGGGCAGATATTGAAAAAAAGCCCGCTCGCCGGAGTAGAAGCGCACCGCCGTTCGAGGTCGGGGCGAGAGGTTTTTGTATATCGCCAGTGCGTAGCTGTCGAAGTACTTTTTCAGTTCATTTGAAAGGTGAAGCTCGACTTGGATGCCCTCGAGAAACGGGGTTTCCTCTTCCAAGGATAGGACGGCGGCTTCCTCCAGGGATATCTCCACGGTTCGTTCGAAAGCGGCATCACTGGGCACACACACCTCCTGAACAACCAGGCCGCGAATTTGCTCGCCCCAAAGCACCGGCGAGAGCAACAGAGCAAGGATGGTGCACGTGAATAGCGCCCTGTTCCTTCCCATCAATTTTTTTCCTTTGGCATAGGCAGAAGTGAAGTCGGATCCCGAGTGGCCCCACTTCTGCGTATCTCGAAGTGAAGGTGCGGACCTGTTGAGTACCCAGTCGTTCCCACCGCGCCAATGATCATACCGGATCGCACTTCCTCGTTCAACCGGACTGAGATTTCTTCAAGATGACCGTATATGGTTTGATATCCCGCTTCGTGATTGAGAATGACCATTTTCCCCAACACAGGGTCATAGCCGATAGCGCCGATGCTGCCGTCGCGGGCGGCGTACACTTCTGTGCCCCTGGGAGCTGCCAGATCTATACCGTGGTGAAACTCCGAGTCCCCGGTGAAAGGATTGTCCCTGGCTCCATATCCTGAGGTGAGTCTGCCGAATGGCAGGGGGAAGCGGAAGAGAATGTTGAGAAAGTACGCCCTCTCGATTGTCGTGAAACTCTGGCTGCGGAAAAATCGCAGGGAGAGCAACCGGCCGCCCCTGTCGATTTGAACCGGTTGAAATTCCTCCCTGGTGTTGTTGCTCACCGAAGCTACGATTTCCTGAAAGCTGCTGGCCGGTACCTCCCAGACGAAGATCCCGGGTTGGTTGGGGATCAGCACCACTTCCACCGATTGGATCGCCGCCGGATTATCCAGGCCGTTCAGCGTGGCAATACAATCGTAGGGTAAGTTGAGGCGGGCCGAGAGGGAGAAAAGATCCATCGTGTCCTGGAGTCGATAGGAAAACAGTCTTAGGCGGGGGAATTCGTCCGTGTCCGCCGCGTCCGGAAGCAGGCGGCTTTCCGCCTGGAAGTATGCCTGGAGGTCGCTTTGGAGCTGCTTGAACAGGACGTCCCGTGAGTTTAGCTGTTCTATCCGTGGATAGTCGCAGAGGGCCGCCGAAGCGATGAACAGGAAAACCGAAAAAAGACCGTGAAAGCGCGTTATACGCAGGAGGGGGAGTTTATGTTTTGCCTCGCTTTCCATATTTAAGGAATCCCAAAAGCAGCAGCCAAACAACCGCCGCCAGAATCGCCGGCACCGCCAGCCCCCGGCTGATAAGAAAAACGATCCCGTAGATCACGCCAAGGGAGGCAACAACCACGGCTGCCTTTTTGAGTATCGGCAGGATTGTTTTATTTGCGTATAATCTTAGGGCTCCGGGATTCTTGCTCAAGCCCACGATCCTGGAAATCAACAGAGCAAGCAGACCGGCGGCGACCAGTGAAAGGACGAAAACCGTATATCCGGCGGCAAATTTGCTGGAAAAATACCAGAGAGGAACCGCTAAGATCAGGCCGATCAACGCGATACTTGCAACCAGACCCAGAAAGATGCCCATTTTCTGAAAAGACCTTCCCAGACCCTTGATAACCCGTGTCCACGTGCGTATCAGCAATGACAAAGCTAGCGATCCTGTAGCTGTTCTTGCAGCTGCCGGTATTCGAGCGCCTCTTCGTCTTTGCCAAGGCGCTCGGCCAAGGATATCAGGTATGGAAGCACGCCCGCAGCATCCCTGTAGAGATGCATGGCCCGGTATACTTGAAAGGATTTTTCAAAACTCTCGTAGGCCTGCCGATCATTGCCGGCTTTTTCTTCGATCATCCCTTTTGCGAAAAGGTCTTTCCCGATCCCCAGGGAGTTTTCAACCCGTTTGTCGTAACTCAGGGCCAGGTCGATCGTCTCCCGTGCCGCTGCGTAGTCTCCACGTTTGGAACGAATCGAGGCGATCATATAGTAGTTGCTGGCGATTTCCTTGTACTGCCTCAAGTCCAGGTTGATTTCAAGGGCCCTTTGAAAGTAGTCGTAGGCTTCCTCCAGCATACCCCGTTTTTTGTACACAGAGCCGATGTTGTGGTAGATGACCGCCAGGTCTCGTCCCGGATCCCCTTCTTCGATTCCGAGCATCGCCTCTTCAAGCAGAAACTCGGCTTCTTCGAGGTCTCCCCTCTCCAGATACACCTCGGCCAGACTGGTCCTGCTCTGGGCGATGAGTACAGGATTTTCGAGTTTCTCCGCCAAGGCCACCGCCCTGCTGAAGTTTTCCGCCGCCTGATCATCGTATCCCATCGCTAGGTAGACCTTACCGATAGAGTTGTAGGACCGGACGATCCCCTCTTCGTTATCTACGGAGATATTGTCATTCAGAGCCAATGTGAAGAATTGCAGAGCTTGGTTGTACCGGCCCTCGTTGTAGTAGGAATTGCCGAATTTCGTGTATTCCGCGGCACGGTGCTTTTTGTCGGTGATCTCCTCCGTCTGTTTAGGCGCGGAGGAACAGGACACTATCAAGGTGAAGGCCAGAAGGACCAGGATGATGTTCCGCATCTAGAAGTCCTCGTCCCGGAAACCCTGAAAGGTTGTCGGCTGCTCCAGCCTTTCAGGGATTCCCCCGCGCAGCAGTGGATTGTTCTTCACTGCCTCCAGAACATCTTTGCCCTGATCCAACGTATCTCTTCCCTTCTCGAGCACTCCGGATATCTGAGGTTGGGTCGTGTTCATGAAGGCGGCGAACTCCCCCAATTCAACGATAATCCTGTTCAGATCTTCTACGGATTGAACGATCTCGTCGTAGAGCTGATTGTCATCATCCAGGATTGTTGCGATCGTTCCTTTCGGATCGAGCAACTTTTTCACCAATCCAGTAGGATCGGTCATTCCCCCGGTCAGCTCTTCGACGTTGGCTACGACCCTGTCCAGATCCTCGAGCACACTGTTGATCTGACCGGTAGTGGTTTCCAGATCGTTGAGTACCGCCGACAGCGGTCCCGGACCCTCTCCTTTTAGAGAACTGTTCAGGGAGCTCACCATCTCTTCGATCGAAAGCAGTGTAGTATCCACCTGGACGAGGATCGGTCCAATACTGGCAATAACGGCTCCGATTGGATCTTCCCCTGTGGGACGATCAACCAGCCCCTTCTCCACGAGCTGCTTCCCCACGTCGAGATCCATGGAAGGAATGTAGGAAAACTCAGGCAAGGGTTCCGCCGGGCCTTTTCCGGGATGAAAGAACATCCCACCCCCCAGACCCAGCGGATTGGAAGACAGCTCCAAGACGGAGTTTGGCAGCACCTTGTCGTAGTAGGTGTCCATGATGAAGAATTCGATCTCCACCATGTTGTCATTGGTCAGGGAAATACCGCTGAGTTTGCCGATTCCAAAGCCCTTGAGCCTGATCGGCATACCCACGCTCAAGCCTCCCGCGGAGTTAAAGGTGCTCCAGTAGTAGTAGTCTTTGGCGAACCAACGCTGGTTGATGCCGAGTAAAATCAGAATGGCGGCGATTCCCAAAATCGCTAAGAGGACGAATATTCCTACGATTTGATGAGCAAACCGGATCCGGAACTTCATGACTTTTTAGTCTAGCGGAGCCCGTGCGGCAGTGTCAAGTTATTTGCCTCAGATCACGCTCTTGCCTGATGCAATTGACATTCTTCTATTTTTCTTTACCATACCATACAATCAGTGCCGAAGCGAAGGATATCGCCTACCGGGAGGAGTGCATGATTTGGAATTCCCACTATGAGTCGATGGAGCGAGAGAAGCTGATCAAGATCCAGAGCGAAAGGCTCTGCGAGATGGTGGACCGGGTATATCGAAAGGTGCCGTTTTACCGCAAACGGCTGGACGAGAAAGGGGTGAAACCTCGGGATATCGATCATATCTCCGACATTACCAAGCTGCCCTTCCTGACCAAAGACGACATGCGGGATGTATATCCCTTCAAACTGTTGGCGGTAGATCCGATCGACATCGTCGAAGTCCACACCTCCTCAGGTACGACCGGAAAACCTGTCGTCGATGCCTATACCCGTCAGGATATCTCCCTCTGGTCCGAAGCTATGGCACGCACCTTGGCAATGGGGGACACCTCCCGCACGGACAGCGTGCACAATGCCTACGGGTACGGTCTGTTCACAGGTGGTTTGGGGGTGCATTACGGAGCTCGGCTGATCGGGGCAAACGTCATCCCCATTTCAGGGGGGAACACAGCCCGACAGCTTGCGATCCTGCAGGACTTCAAATCAACCGTGTTGACCTGCACGCCCTCCTACTCCCTCTACCTTGCAGAGGCGGCCAAGGAGCAGGGGTTGGATTTTAAAAAGATGTCCGTCCGGGTGGGGTTGTTCGGCGCCGAGCCCTGGAGCGAAGGAATGCGAAGAGAGATCGAATCCAAGCTCCATCTCAAAGCACTGGATATCTATGGGCTGACGGAAATCATCGGCCCCGGGGTTTCTTCGGAGTGCGAATATCAGGACGGACTGCATATCTGCGAGGATCTTTTCTACCCGGAGATCATCAATCCGAAGACAGGGGAGGTCCTGTCCGACGGAGAGAAGGGCGAGCTGGTCATCACGACTCTAACCAAACAGGGTACCCCGGTTCTGCGCTACCGCACGCGGGATATTACCTACTTGAACCACGAACCCTGTCGCTGCGGCAGAACGGCTGTACGGATGCACCGCCTGCTCGGCCGAACAGACGATATGCTCATCATCCGCGGCGTGAACGTTTTCCCGTCTCAAATTGAGGAAGTGCTGCTGCGTATCGAGGGGATAGAGCCGCATTACCAGCTGGTGATCGACCGGCGCGAACAGCTGGACAACCTAGAGGTATTGGTAGAAATGAACGAAAGACTGTTTTCCGACGAGATCAAGAACCTTGAGCGCTTTGAGCAGGAAATCAGTGAAGGTCTTTATTCTGCCCTTGGTATTCACACACGGGTAAAGCTCGTCGAGCCCAAGAGTATTCCGAGAAGCGAAGGGAAGGCCAAGCGGGTTGTAGACAAGCGACAGCTGTAGCTTGAAAAAAGGTTATCAGGTAAGGAGGAGTGCAATGAAGCTCAAACAAATCTCTGTTTTTCTGGAGAACAAGAAGGGACGACTCGCCGAGGTGACCAGCCTGATCGCGGCGGAAAAGATAAATATACGCGCCCTTTCTCTAGCCGATACGACGGATTTCGGGGTCCTGCGACTGATTGTGAACGATCCCGATAAGTGCTTCGATATCTTGAAAAAGAACAACTTTGTTGCCCAACAAACCGATGTCATCGCCGTGGAGGTTTTGGATAAGCCCGGCGGGTTGCAAAAAATTCTCGAGGTATTCGATGATAATGACGTGAATATCGAGTACATGTACGCCTTTGTCGAGAAGAAGTCTGACAACGCAATCGTCATCTTCCGGATCGATCAGCCCGATCGGGCGATCAAGGTTTTGGAGAAGAACAAGATTACCGTTCTATCATCGGAAATCATCAGCAAGCTGTAAGTTCGCCGGACATTCCTTGGATGTGCCCGGGATCGTACTCACGGTGGGGTGTATAAATTTACACTCCTTTATTGACAAAATACAGTCAGTATATTAATACAGACAAATCAATTTTATAAAAGGAGAGAAGCGATGAACCGAAATCTACGAGTTGCGACCATTATTTGCCTTCTGGTCGGGTTGGCCGTCTCGCCCCTGTTTGCAGGCGCGGGGCAGGAAGAGGCAGCGGCAAAGGAACCGATCAAGGTCGGGGCCATCCTGGCGGTGACCGGTGGGGCATCCTGGCTCGGCGCACCTGAGGCCAAGACCCTGGAAATGCTGGTTGAAAAGACCAATGCGGCCGGGGGTATCGATGGACATCAGGTGGAGCTGATCATCAAGGATTCCCAGGCCAGTGCGGAGAAGGCGATCTCCTTCACCAAGCAGCTCATCGAGGAGGAGCAGGTCCTGGCGATCATCGGTCCCTCCACCAGCGGCGAATCGATGGCCATAAAGGATATCTGCCAGGAGGGGCAGACAATCCTTCTGTCCTGCGCAGCGGCGGAGACCATTGTGAATCCGGTAGCCCCCTACGTGTTCAAAACACCCCAAAAGGACAGTTATGCGGCGATCTGGATCTTTCAGACAATGCAGAAGATGGGAATATCCAAGATTGGTGTGGTTGTCGGCAACACCGGCTTCGGTCAGGGTGGAAAAGCGCAGCTGGAGAAGTACGCTCCGGAGCACGGCATCGAAATCGCCATCGCCGAAGTGTATGACGGGGCTGCCACAGACCTGACCGGCGTGTTGACCAAGGTCAAAGCTCGGGGTGTCCAGGCCGTAGTAAACTGGTCGATCGTTCCCGCTCAGTCCATCGTAGCCAAGAACATGAGGCAGCTGGGCATGGATATGCCTCTGTTCCAGAGCCACGGCTTCGGCAACATCAAATACGTCGAAGCCGCCGGGGCGGCTGCCGAGGGAATTATCTTTCCCTGCGGACGCCTGCTGGTTGCCGATGTTCTTTCTGCGAATCATCCCCAGAAGGCTCTGCTGGTCGAGTACAAGAGCGAGTACGAGTCGCGCTACGGTGAGGATGTCAGCACCTTTGGAGGTCACGCCTACGACGCCTTCGTCATCCTCAAAGCCGCGGTCGAAAAAGCCGGAAGTGTAGAGATGGCGGATGTTCGCAATGCCATCGAAAGCCTGCAAGGAGTTGTCGGCACCGCCGGAATCTTCAACATCTCCCCGAGTGACCACAATGGTTTGGGTTTGGACTCCTTCGAGATGCTTACGGTAAAGGACGGCAAGTTCGTAGTGCTGGAACAGTAAGCTGTTTGTTTCCATACTATACGACCCTTGAGTTTCGAGCAGTTTTTTCAATACTTTCTCTCCGGGCTAACAACCGGGAGTATATACGCGATCATTGCGATCGGTTTTAACATCATCTACAACACAACGGGCATCATCAATTTTGCTCAAGGGGAGTTCTTGATTCTGGGAGGGATGATCGGTATCAGCCTTTCATCCTTCCTCCCTCTTCCTCTGGCGATCGCCGCCGCCGTTGTGGTGACCATGGGCGTGGGCGCAATTATCGATTTTCTCTTCATCAAGTGGCTCAAGGGTCCCTCGGTACTCCGGCTGGTCATCATCACCATCGGTTTATCGATTCTGATTCGCGAGTCCATGCTCCACATCTGGGATGAAAAGGTGCGAACTCTTCGGCACTTCACGGGAAGCGAAATATCCTCGGTAAAAATTCTCGGCGCACACATATCCCCCCAGGTCCTCTGGGTGCTTGGGATCAGCGCCGTGATCGTCGTGGCACTGAATCTATTTTTCCGGCTCACCCTGGTCGGTCGGGCCATGCGGGCCTGTTCGGATAACCGAACAGCCGCCCGGTTGTGCGGAATCCGGGCTACTCAGATGGTGACGTTCTCCTTCATGCTCAGCGCCGCGATCGGCGCCCTGGCCGGGTGTGCCATCTCCCCGTTGACCCAGACCCAGTACGCTATGGGGGCACCTCTGGCCATAAAGGGATTCACCGTGGCCATTCTCGGCGGGCTGGGCAGTATTACCGCCGCCGTGGTTGCCGGCCTCCTCCTCGGTCTGCTCGAGGCTTTCAGCATCGCCGTACTTCCCCTGGCCTATATCGACGCGGTTTCAATCGTCGTACTGCTCGTGATCCTCTTCTTCCGTCCGAGTGGTCTGTTCGGGAACCGGGAGGCCAGCTCCCTCAAGGAGTTCTGATGCACCTGCGGCTGCTAAAGTACCTTCCCATTCTCGCTGTGTTGGCCGTCGTTGTCGTAATCCAACTCGTAATCTCAGGCAGCGGCGCCAACTACTACCTGACCCAGCTGACCATGTCCGCATACTACTCCCTGGTCGTGCTGGGATTGTGCCTGCTGATGGGTTTCGCCGGACAGATCTCCCTGGGACAGGCGGGGTTTTTCGCCATCGGCGGATATACATCCGCCGTGCTGACGACGATGAATCTCATGCCCTATACGGATCTACCGTCGGTGCGGACCCTATCTCGGTTGGGGATGGTTCTACAGCGTCAGGATCTGTACGGGAACACCCTGCTGTCGTTTTCTCCCTGGCTGGCGTTGATCGCCGCCCTGATCGTGACCATAGTGATCGCCTTCATCATAGGCATTCCGGTGATCAGGCTGCGGGGACACTATCTGGCCATGGCGACCCTTGGCTTCGGTCTGATCATCTATAGAATCGTGTTGGGCACGAAATTTCTGGGAGAGGCGGATGGAATAACAGGTGTGCCTCCGTTTCCCCTTTTCGGCTTGGAGGTCAGCGGATCCCTGTCGACGCGTATCTCTAATTACTACATCGCCTGGGCTCTTGTACTGCTTGGAATGCTCCTGGCTTTGAACTTGATTCAGTCGAGAGTCGGGAGAGCTCTGCAGTCGATCCATGGAAGCGAGGATGCGGCCAAAGCCATGGGGATCGACACAGCACGCTACAAGCTCGCCACCTTCGTACTAAGCGCCCTGTTTGCCGCTATAGGCGGTATCTTTCTTACCCACTACAATGGCAGCATCGGTCCCTCAGAGGTTACCAGTATGAAATCGGTGCGCTACGTCGCGGTGGTTGCGGTGGGGGGTATGGATAATCTCTGGGGGGCCTTGCTCATGAGCATGCTCTTGAACTTTCTGTCCCTCAGGGGCTACTTCGGTACCTACGACGATTCGGTATTTGCCGGGATCCTGCTGGTGATCATGCTGTTCTTTCCGGACGGTCTATTGCGAACTCCGGCTTTCAGAAATCTGTTGCTCATCCGCCGGAAAATTGCAGCCCTGGTTCGTTCCTCCAAGTCACAGGGGCCAGGGGATGACTGATATGCTGTTGGAGGTCAGAAGCTTGAGCCGTTCCTTCGGCGGTTTGAAAGCGGTAAACGATGTTTCCTTCTCTGTTCAGCCGGGATTGATCAAGTCCGTAATCGGACCGAACGGAGCAGGAAAGACCACCCTGTTCAATCTGATCTCCGGAATGCTGACCGCTGACTCGGGTGTTGTGCGCCAGAACGGCAAGGAGATCACCAGGCTCCAGCCCCACAGAATAACGGAGATGGGTATCTGTCGTACCTTTCAGACCACAAAACTCTTCTCCCGCATGACAGTGCTGGAGAATGTGATGGTGGGTCGCCATCCCCGTACCAAAGCCGGATTTCTGTCCGGAGTCTTGAACCTGCCCTGGACCTGGAAAGAGGAGAGGGAAATCCGGGAACGCTCCTTCGAGCTTCTAGATTCTCTGGGGTTGACGGACACCGCGGAGGATCTGGCCTCGAACCTACCATTCGGTAAACAGCGCAGGCTGGAGATCGCCAGGGCGTTGGCCACCGAACCTTCGCTCCTGCTTTTAGATGAACCGGCGGCGGGTCTCAATATCTACGAGACGAGGGAGATGGCCGATCTTGTTTTGAAGATCCGCAAGTGGGGGATCACGGTTCTACTCGTTGAACATGATATGTCCCTGGTCATGGACATCTCCGATGAGATCGTGGTTCTCAATTACGGAAGCAAGGTCGCCGAGGGTAGGCCCGAAGAGATTCAGCGGGATCCCGAAGTGATTCGGATCTACCTGGGTGGGGGCCATGCTTAAGATACGAAACCTCGAAGCGGGCTACGGAAAGCTGCGGGTGCTGAAAGGGATATCTCTGCACGTATCTCCGGGGGAGATCGTGATCATGATCGGAGCAAACGGCGCCGGAAAAACAACTCTGCTGAAGACGATTTCCGGGATACTCAAGGCGCGGGCCGGCTCGATTCATTTCGAAGATCAAAGTATCAGCACCGTCGCTATGGAGGTAATTGTCAACCGGGGCTGTGTGCTCGTTCCGGAGGGACGGCAGCTGTTCAATACCTTGTCAATCAAGGACAATCTTACCCTTGGAGCATATCTGCTCGCTCGAAGGGGAAAACACCGCGAAGTGAAGGAGCGACTCGAGGAAATCTATGAGATGTTCCCCGTTCTGCACGAACGGCAGGATCAGTTGGCCGGGACGCTCTCCGGCGGGGAACAGCAGATGGTGGCGATCGGCAGGGCCCTCATGGCGGGCCCGAACCTGATCATGATGGATGAACCCTCGATGGGATTGGCTCCTCTGATCGTGGAAAAGATATTCACCACCATCGCCAAGCTTCCCGAGCTCGGCAAGACCGTTCTTCTGGTGGAACAGAATGCCCGAGCCTCCCTCGACATTGCCGACCGGGGCTATGTGCTGGAAACCGGGCAGATCGTCCTTTCCGGAACTTCTCAGGAGCTCCTGGATAACCATGACGTGCAGAGAGCCTACCTGGGAAAGGACTACAAGAGGATCGAGGAGATAAACTGAATATGATACTTGATCAGGACTACGAAACCCTACCGCGGGAAGAGCTGGAACAGCTTCAGGTGGAACGTCTGCAGTCCACCCTGTACCGGGTTTACCGCTATGTGTCGTTTTACAAGCAGAGCTTTGATTCCAATGCAGTCAATATCGAAAAAATCAAGAACATCCAGGATCTGGCTCAGCTTCCCTTTACGACCAAGGAAGACCTGCGAAAGAGCTATCCCTACGACATGTTCGCCGTACCCCTGCGGGATATCCTTCGTATTCACTCCACCTCGGGGACCACGGGAAAACCCATCATTGTCGGGTATACGAAAAACGATCTGCGCCACTGGACGAACTGTACCGCCCGTCTGCTCGCCGCTGCTCAAGTTACCGATCACGATGTGGTGCAGATCGCCTTTCCCTTCAATCTGTTCACGGGAGGATTCGGATTCCATCAGGGGGCGGAACAGATCGGCGCTTCGGTGATCCCCTCGTCGACCTCCACCGCGGAGAAACAGATCATGATCATGAAAGATTTTAAAACCACGGTCCTGATCTGCGCTCCCAGTTACGCCGTGAACATCGCTTCGGCCCTGGAGGAGCTGCAGATTCATGCGGAGAGCCTGAACTTGAGGGTCGGGCTATTCGGTGCCGAGCCGTGGAGCGAGAATCTCCGTGCCCAGTTGGAGGCGGGATTGCACATTGATGCCCTTGACAACTACGGGCTGACCGAAGTGATCGGTCCCGGCGTGGCCGGGGAGTGCGAGCACAAACACGGTATGCATATCAACGAAGACCACTTCATCGTGGAGGTGATCGATCCGAAGACCCTGGATCCCCTTTCGCTCGGTCAGGAGGGAGAGCTGGTGTTCACAACCATAACCAAGGAGGGGTTTCCCCTGATTCGTTACCGGACCGGAGACTTAAGCTCTCTGATCGAAGAACCCTGCTCCTGCGGACGGACTCTGCGCAGAATGCATCGGGTCACAGGGCGGACCGACGACCTGATCTTTTTCAAGGGGCAGAAGGTCTTTCCCTCCCAGATCGAGGAGATCCTGCTCGAGGCTGAAGGGATCGCTCCCCACTATCGGATCATTCTCGACAGACAGGACGGTAAAGACACGATGGAGGTGCAGGTCGAGATTTTAAAGAGTTTCCCCGCTTTTGATGAGCTGAAGAACCTCGAGCGGCTCCGGGACACGATCACCAGAAAGATCGAGGTGGCACTCGGGGTGGAAGCCAAGGTTACCCTGGTCGAACCCCGCTCACTGCTTCGGGACAGCGGCGCCAAGACTCGTCGGGTTGTGGATAATCGTACGCTTTAGGCGTATAAGCGGGAGGACTGCCGATGCCGGTGAAAAGATTCTGTGTTTGGAAAAGGCTGCTAAGACCTCTGCCTCGGAGAAGATCTCCCGGCGCGTCCAGGGGATGGCCATGTCTGCGATCAAGGAAATGTCCCCGCTGGCCATGGAGATCCCGAATTCCGTAAATCTGGCCTGAGGACTGCCCTCCTTTGTCCCCCCCTCCGCATTCGGAAGCGCATCGCCGAGGAGTTGTTCTCCAATCCGACGATCTCCCAGGTGGCTTCTCTGATCGCTCTGGAGGAGAGCTACGATCCGACTCTGCGGATGGTCGAGGAGATGATACAAAAACGGGAGATTATCTGTTCCCGCCTGGATCTCCTGCCCGATCTTTTTTCCTACCAGAAACCTCAAGGGGCCTACTACATCTTTCCGAAGATCGTACCCGAAGAATTTCACAATTCTGTGGATTTCTGTATTCGTCTTCTCAGGGAGTCCGGTGTGGTCACCGTGCCGGGAAGCGCCTTCGTTCCCACCGGGGAGGGACATATCCGAATGAGCTACTGTTTTACCCGGAAGGAAATCAACGAGGTCTTCGCCAGAATCGAGAACTGGTGGAGTAGGGTGAAGCGGGGAGCCTGATCGTGCCCGGGCTGTACTATCCACGGGGGAATCCTCCCGGCAATAGGCGGCCCGATTGCTACATAAATAATCGTTCGACTAAATAAGTTTTTTTTCTTGCAACCGCAACCGCCTCGGTTTACAATTCTACTAAAACCAACACTAAGGAGGGTCATTATGGTCGCGTTTCCACTCTGGCTAGGCTACGTCATCCTCTTTGGATTAGCCTTCTTGCTGACGTTTGTTGCCGCTTGGGCTCATCGGCGATTTAAGATCAACACCGTGGATGAGCTGGTGGCCGGAGGCAGGAGTCTGCCCCTTGGCATCGTGTCGGCTTCCATCTGTGTGTCCTGGATCTGGACGACAACAATCATGGGGTCTTCAGAGGCAGGAATGCTGTTCGGGATTGCGGGAGGCTTCAACTATGGCTGGGGGGCGGCAGTTCCGTTTCTCGCCCTTATACCCATCGCCCTGTCCATCCGCAGGCGGATGCCCCGGGCCACGACCTTCACCGAGTTCATCGAACGAAGGTACGGCAAGGTGGCTCACAAGTTCTTCTTGGTGTTCGCCATTGGTGTCATGACATACGTATGTATGGAGCAGGCCGTGGGCGCCGCTTACCTGTTCAACACGATGTTCGGCATTCCTTACAAGGTCGTGGCGATCATCGTCCCCTTAGTCTACACGGGGTACATCTGCATCGCCGGCTTGCGCGGATCCGTGTTGAACGACGTGTTTCAGTTCCTCATCATTACTCTAGTTCTATTTATTGTGGTTCCGACGGTGCTGGTTGCCCTAGGACCGCATAAGATGTACGTCAATCTCGTGGATGCGGCGACCAATCCGAACAATCCAAACTACAATCCGGGGGCGCTGAACTTCTTCAACGGAGCGGCATGGCGCTACGGCATTGCGGCTGTGGTGATCGCACTCGGACAGATCATCCTGGACCAGGGCTACTACCAGCGGGCCATCTCCGCTGTGACCCGAAATACGCTGAAGAAGGCCTATCTGCTGGGCGGATTGTTCGCCTGGTTGCCGATTCCCTTCGTCTGCGGCACCGTATTCGGTCTGGGTGCACTTTCAGAAAAGCTGACGCCGGAAGTCACCACACAAATTTCGCCCTACATCGCTTCGATGGCCTTCGGGGGGGCGGGGCTGCTGTTCCTGCTGATGGTGTTCATGGCCGCCATGACTACCGGCGACACGTCGATGGCCGGTATACAGGCGATGCTGACTGTGGATGTCTACAAACGGGCTAGAGAGCAGGCCAGCGAGAAAGAGCAGATGCGTTTCGGGCGCTTAATCGTCTGGCCCTTCGGAATCATCATCGCCATAATCGCTGTTCTGATGGAAGGGGTGTCGTTGCTGTACATCGACATTATTTGCGGGATCATATTCGCCGCCCCGTGTGCTGCACTGATGTTCGGGGTGCTATGGAAAAAGCCTTCCCAGGTCGTGGTGGTGATCTCCATCATCCTCGGCTTCGTCTGCGGCATGGGGGCCTGGCTGCTCATTCCCAATCCCGACACGAATTGGTTCTGGGGCAACGTGATCTCACTGGCGCTGCCCATCGTACTGATAACGCTACTCACCCCGATCTTCCCGTCCAAGTTCGAGTTCTCCTCTTTGAGAGGCTATAAAGGATTGATTTCCATCAAGGACGAGGAGTTGGTTGGCGAGGAAGAAGAGTAACAAGGGAGGTTCGATATGATAATGAGTGAAACTGCATTCAAGATCGTTCTGTTCGGTGCGATTATCTGGTTTTATGTCGGCGCCATTCTGATCTGGCGTTTGGCTATCCCCGAATTGTACTCGCTGTTGATCATGAAGAAGGATGTAGACAAGAGGGCTATTCTCGAGAAGGAGCAGGCCAGAAAAAAGAAAAAATAATAGGGGAGCGGGTCATGACCATTACCGTGAGTGTCGTTCAGATCGAACCCGTGTTGGGTGACAAGCAGCAGAATCTGGACAAGATCGAACAGTATATTCGCGAGGCGGCAAAACAGGCGAAAAACCCGGACCTGATCGTGCTTCCGGAGCTGATCAACACGGGGTACGAATGTGGTGAGCTGTTCTACGATCTGGCTGAAACGTTTCCCGATGGGGAATCGACTCAGCTGGTCGGTAAGCTGGCCAAAGAGTATAAGAGCCATATCATGTTTGGTTTCGCTGAAGAGGATTCCCTGAAAAGAGGCGTACTGTACAATTCAGTAGCTTTGGTGGATCACACCGGGAAACCTCACGGGGTCTATCGCAAGGTTCACCTATTCGGCGGGGAAATGGTGTATTTCCGCCCGGGATCGGAATATCCCCTTTTTCATACGGCTATCGGGAAGATCGGCATCTTTGTATGCTGGGATACCCTGTTTCCGGAGGTGGCTAGAATCTACGCTCTCCGGGGAGCGGATTTGCTGGCGATCGCCACCAACTGGGAAAAGCCGTTCGCTAAGGAATGGGACTTCATGACCTCTGCCAGGGCATTCGACAATACTCTTCATCTCGCCGCTGCGAACCGCATCGGGCATGACAGGACGCTTGGATTCTTCGGGCACAGCCGGATTCTAGACCCCCTTGGTTCTGTGATCTGCTCCATCGATGAGGAGATCGAGTCCGTGGCCAGTGCCCGAATTGATCTAGATCTCACGCGGAAGTTACGGGCGGAGTACTGGACGCAGTTGCGGGACCGACGACCTGACACCTATGGGGCTCTCGCCCGCCCTTATGGCCTGCCCTGCAACGACACCGGACTGTGACGGTTTCAAGCTATTCTTTGTAGGCGCAAACCCAAAAAAGAGGGATCAGCTTTTTGGGCTGATCCCTCTGTCTATTTGTACCCTTGTGAAATGGTGCCAGGTCCGGTAGCTATTAAAGAGAATAAAGCTCGCCATCAGATAGAAGCCAGATCTGATTATCCTGTAATACCTTTGCCGCTTCGGGAAACTGCTCCGTATCGAGAACAATCGCAGCCTGTCCACCCTCCTCGAGAACGATCCCGTAGCAGTCCTCGATGTTGATCTTTTGGGCGGAGAGGGTGAGCAGCAGGTTGTGCAGGGCTCCTGGGCGATCTGCGATGATCGCCACCACCACGTTTCTCTCGGAGACGGTGAAGTGGTGGGCCTTCAATACTTGATGGGCTTTGCCGGGGTCGCTCACCAGCATCTTGAGCACGCCGAACTCCCCCTCACTGGCCATCGAGATACCCCGAATGTTGATGCCCGCCTCGGCCAGGATCTTGGTGATGGCCTCCAATTTCCCCGGCTTGTTTTCAAGAAATACCGCCAACTGCACTCCCATATCACCCCTCCGCTTCGGCTTCTTTTCTGTAGTCGTAGACCCGCTGTGCTTTACCGTCGGATACGGGCAGGCTTGATGGCTCTACCAGTTTCACGCTGGGTGTCACGCCCAATTCGGCTCGCAACGCCGCAACTGCGTTTCCCTGAAGTTTTTCCAGTTCTGCCAGGGTACCGTGAAACACTTCTTCATTGATCTCCACATGCACCTGAAGCCTGTCCATGAAGTTCTCTTTACGGATCTCGATGAGATAGTTGTGCCCGATCTCAGGGATTGTCATCAGGGTTTTTTCGATCTGGATCGGGAAAATATTGACCCCGTTGATGATCAGCATGTCGTCGCTTCGTCCGGTGATGCGGTCGATCCGGCGATGGGTTCGTCCGCAGGGGCAGTTTCCGGGCAAGAAACGGGTCAGATCACGGGTGCGGTAGCGGACCAGGGGCATCGCTTTCCTGGTGAGGGTGGTCAACACCAGCTCGCCCCGTTCACCTTCCGGCAGCACCTCTCCGCTATCCGGATCGATGATTTCCGGATAGAAGTGATCCTCCCAGATATGCAGACCCTCCTGACATTCGCATTCGAAAGCCACCCCGGGGCCGCACACCTCCGACAGCCCATAGGAGTTGTAGACTTTGATATTGTAGAGGTCTTCGATTTTCTTGCGGATCTCTTCGCTGTGGGGCTCGGCGCCGATAAAGGCGATGCGCAAGGCCAGGTCTTTCTTCGGATCTACGGCGAGCTCCTCAAAGAAGCTGTACAAGCGCAGGGCGTAGCTGGGCAATATGTGTACGACAGTAGACTTGAGATTCTTGAGAAACCAAATCTGTCGCTTGCTGTTCCCGGGACCTATCGGGATGGTCATAACCCCGAGTTTTTCCGCCCCATAGTGGAACCCCAGACCACCCGTGAACAGACCGTAACCCATCATGTTCTGGAACACGTCGTGCTTCCGTACTCCCGTGGTATACATACAGCGGGCAATCAGATTTCCCCATTGGTCGATGTCTCCGGCGGTATGGAAGACCACCGTTGGACTGCCCGTCGTACCGGAAGAGGAGTGCAGGCGGATCACCTCCTTGAGATCGACGGTGAGGAAACCGTAGGGAAAGGCGTTTCGAAGATCATCCTTAGTGGTGAAGGGTAGGGTGGTCAGATCGCCGAGGCCGGACAGGTTGTTCGGCGCCCTGTCGGCGAAACGCTTCCCGTAGAAGGGAGATCTCCGGGCTTGCTCTAAACTGTGGTTCAAACGATCCAGCTGTAGACCGGCCAGGTCCGAACGGCCCATGGTTTCAATTTCTTTTTCCCAATACATCGCCTATTCCTGTAGAAGATCGAGTATATCCGTATCATAGGTTGCCGCTTCGCTCAAGACCTGAGTGAGGATTTCTATCACTTCACGGTTCGCGCTTCTGCGTACTTCCGAGATGTCGGCGGCTTCGAGAATGCGGCCACCTTTCAGAATCACCAGATAGTTGGCGATCATGGAGGTTAGGTGCGCATCGTGGGTGACGGCGATGATCGTGCAGCCTCTGTCCTTCAACCCTCGGATCATCCCCAGCATTTTCTCGAGGAGCTGGTGGCCGATCGACGGGGTGGGCTCGTCGAGAAACAGAACTGCCGGGTCCAGTACGATCGCCCGCAGGAAGGAAACGATTTTCTGCTCACCCTCGGAAAGAGCGGCCGGTCTCAGGTCTAGGGAATCCAGGAGATTCATGGGCTGCAGGAGCTTGCGGATTCGCCTCTCTATCTCTTCTTGACTGCGGTTCGGGAAATGGAATTGGATCGGAAGCGCCAGGTTTTCAAAAATCGTTTTGTTGGCCCAAAGTGCTGCATCCTGAAACATAAAACCACTAGTGCGCCGAAACTGGAGCAGCTCCTTTTGAGACAGGCGTTGCAGGTTCTTCCCGTGCAGAAGGACTCTGCCGCTGTCCGGAGGAATGATCGCCGCCGCCACTTTCAACAGCATGCTCTTTCCGCTGCCCGAAGGACCCATGATCGCCGTACTTCGGTTGCCGGGAATGACCATACTGACGTTGTCCAGACTGATGTGCTCCTGAGCCTGAACAGTGACTCTTTGTAACTCGATCAACGATTCCATGAGCCCTCAGACGTAGTAGATCAGGGTGATGACCGCATCGGCGAGGATGCAGAGAACAAAACCCTGTCCTACAGCCTTGATCGCCACCTGTGGGATTTCCGTTGTGGAAACCCGCACGTTGAAACCCTGGTAGATGGCTGTGAAAGAGATAAGAATTCCAAAGACCAGCGCCTTGAGCAGGGAAGACACGATATCTGCAACGGTCATAACACTGAGCAGATTTTGGAAATAATCCTGAAGTTGAATGGGATTTATAAACTGGGTGACCACGTAAGATCCGAACAGCCCGAAGAAGTTGAAATAGATCGTCAGCAGGATCGTTGAAATTGTAACCCCGAGGAATCGGGGTACAGCCAGGTAGGAGATCGGATTGATTCCCACGGAAACGTAGGCCTCGATCTCGTGAGAGATCACCATATTCCCCAATTCGGTGGCGATAGCCGTGCCTGAGCGGGCAATGATTACGAAGGCTGTGAGCAGAGGTCCCAGCTCGCGGGTGATGACGATCAATAAAATTGTGTAGATCAGCTTCCCCTGGCCGAACTTCGGGAGGATGGAGATACCCTGTACCACGATCACCGCTCCCAGGCCGAGGGAGATCAGAGCGACGATTCCCATCGCCTCAACAGCTGTGAACAGCAGCTGCATCACCAACACTCTGAATCCGACCTGCCGGCGTCGGAGGAACAGAGCAGACTCTTTGATAACGTTCAGAAGGAAACCGGTGGCGTAGAGAAAGCGCCCAAAGGCCTCGCTGAATTGTTTTCCCAGCTTTGCAATCATTGCTAAAGGAGGTTGTGTCCCATTCCTGGCGGCAGCCGGAAATTCTCATATTGCACACGACTGCTGCTACAATATGTGCAATAGCATATATTACGGATGATTTCAATATAACGCGAAGATGGGATGGTGAGATCGCCTTGGGGACCACGTTTCAATGGAAAGCCGGGCCGGTGCTGATAAACTCAACATTTCAAAAAGTGAATCGACCCGACTGCGCGGGTTCAGCATAAGGGGTAGGACTGGGATAAAACTATGGCCTCCCGGGACCTTCTTCCCGGGAGGCCGCCTGTTGGCTTTCGGAACGAATCAGTCTTGACAGGAGCCGTCTTTGCTCCGATCTCTGTCCCTATCCCTGTCCGGCTCACCGTCGCAAGGGCCGTCTTTGAGCCGATCTCTGTCCTGATCACCGTCGCAAGGGCCGTCTTTCAGCCGATCGAGGCTCGGTACGGTTGTCTCAACCTCATATGCGGTTGCATCATCACAGGAACCATCCCGAAACCTGTCCTGCGCCTTCGTCTGGATGCTCAGGAAATCTGGGTCCATCGACTGATCCTGATCGGCACTCCATACGAATCCGACGCAGAAAATCAGCGCAACTACGACTGCCATGACTACTTTTCTTCTATTCACGAGCGACCTCCCTAAGTTTTTGGCTTGACCTTTATCGGGTCTATTACCATGTATGCGGAACTCAGCGAGGGGTTTCGCTGAAATGTTAATATTTTGCTGATTATTTCAATAATTTATTTCTGAATGGTATACCCCTGCGTGGCGATAATAAAGGGAAGAAA
>CAZBXU010000013.1:0-34006 GCA_964495755.1 uncultured Spirochaetaceae bacterium
GAACTCGCCGTAGAAGATCTGCTCCCAAGGACCGAAATCCAGTTTGCCCTCGGTTACCGCCACCACGACTTCCCGACCCATGATGCTTCGCTTCAGGTGAGCATCGGCGTTGTCCTCAAATCCATTGTGTCTGTAGCGGGAGTAGGGTTTCTCCGGCGCCAGTCCCTCCAACCATTCTTCGAAATCCTGATGAAGCCCGGATTCGTCGTCGTTGATGAAGACGCTGGCAGTTATGTGCATGGCGTTGCAGAGCAGAAGTCCCTGCCGAATCCCGCTGTCTTTCAGGACTTGCTGGACCTGCGGGGTTATATTGATCAGTTCCCGGCGCCTGGATGTGCTGAACCACAGCTCTTTACGGTAGCTTTTCATATCCCAATCCTCATGGGTATACCGTGCTCTATCTATCAGATATTGTCAAAGTCTTTCGGTCGTCTCGGATCAAGGCGAGGTCTGGTAACAGGGCCGAAATTGAAAGATAATTTCAGAGAGGACACTAGCCCTATGAGAACTGAAAACTCCGATTCGGATCTCCAGGTGCTGTACGAGGACAACCACATCATTGCGGTAAACAAGAAGGTTGGGGACCTGGTTCAAGGCGATCAGAGTGGAGATCTTTCACTGGTTGATACGGTCAAGCTTTACATCAAAGAGAAATACGATAAGCGAGGCAATGTTTATCTCGGTGTGGTGCATCGACTCGATCGTTCCACCAGCGGCGTGGTGCTCTTCGCCCGCACGAGCAAGGCGTTGCAGCGGCTGAACGGGCTGTTTCGTGAGAGCCGGGTGCGGAAGCTGTACTGGGCGGTGGTGAAAGAGAGTCCACCGAAACGGGCGGATACCCTGATTCATTATCTGAAACGTAATAGAGACCGGAATAAATCTTACGCTCACGATACCCCGGTATCGGGAGGCAAGGAAGCCCGCCTGAGCTACAGGTGGGTCCTCAGCCTGGACCGTTGCCACCTTCTGGAAATCGATCTTCAAACGGGACGCCATCATCAGATTCGCGCTCAACTGGCCAGGATCGGTTGTCATGTCAAAGGTGACCTGAAGTATGGATTCCCCACCCCCAACCCGGACGGGGGCATTCATCTCCACGCTCGAGAGGTTACGTTCGAACATCCGGTTCAGAAAATACCCGTTCGCGTTGTGGCCGATCCTCCCGCCGATCCCGTTTGGGATGCGGTAAGGAGGCAACTTGCTTAGTGGTGAGTGAGACAGTTATACTCTTTCCGGGAGCGTGTAAATGAGCCAAACCATTCGTTTCATCCTGAACGATGATTATATCGAAAGCTCTCTACATCCTGGTACGGTGGTTCTCGATTTTTTACGACAGGGTCAGAGGCTTACCGGTACGAAGGAGGGCTGCCGCGAGGGCGACTGCGGAGCCTGTACCGTTCTGCTCGGAGAACCCGGCGCCGCCGGTGGACAGGTTGTAGAGTACAGGGCGGTGAACTCCTGTCTTCTTCCCCTCGGCGATGTGGAGGGGAAGCATTTGGTGAGTATCGAAGGACTCAATCCTTCAACCAAGGCCGACGACCCGGTGGATGCTCTGCCTCTTACCCCGGTTCAACAGCAATTGGTCGACCATGGAGCCATTCAGTGTGGTTTTTGTACTCCCGGATTCGTCGTCTCCCTTACCGGATATCTGCTTAGCGCCCGTCGGTGGGATTATGAAGCGGCGGTTGACGCGGTAGCGGGAAATATCTGCCGCTGCACGGGCTACGCATCCATCAAGAGGGCCATCGCCGAGCTGCTGGCTCAGTTGAGCGGTTCCCAAGACTCCGAGGAATCCACGGACAACCCGAGCCATGGGCATATTGAACGGCTGGTGGCTTTCAGAGTCGTGCCGGAGTACTTCCTCACCATCCCCCGCCGACTGCAGGCTCTGACGGCGCCGGAGCGGGAAGATCCTCGGTCCCGAAGTTGTACTGTAGTGGCGGGAGGCACCGATCTGTTCGTCCAGAAACCGGAGGAGCTGGTTAAGAGTTCCTTGAGCTTTGTTTCCAAAACGGCGGAATTGCGGCAGATTCGCGTCGACAAGAGGCGGTTGATCCTTGGAGCGGGCATTTGCATGGAGGAGGTGAAGGATATTCCCGCCTTGAAGGATCGTATACCCCAGCTCGTCGCTGCCCTTCCTCTGATCGCCTCGACACCGATTCGTAACCGGGCGACTCTGGGCGGCAATATTGTAAATGCATCTCCCATCGGGGATTTAACCATCATGCTTCTCGCTCTGGGAGCGGTCCTTGGACTCAAGAATGGGAAGGGCACGAGAGAGGTACCCCTGGATCGATTTTTTAAGGGATACAAGAAGCTGAACAAAAAGCCTGGAGAGCTTCTGGCCTGGATCGCCCTGCCCCTTGAGGAGGGTTTTTTCAGTTTCGAGAAGGTCTCCCGACGCAGGCATCTCGATATTGCCAGCGTCAATTCCGCAGCCTGGATTTCTGTTCGGGACGGCAGGATCGAGAGAGCCCGCCTATCTGCAGGGGGCGTAGCTCCGATCCCGCTATTTCTGGCCCGCGGCTCCGATTGTTTGGCGGGCAAGCCCTTTAGCGAAGAGCTCCTCGAACAGGCACTGACCCTGATACACGAAGAGATTTCCCCAATCAGCGACGTACGGGGAAGCGAACAGTATAAGCGCCTTCTTCTCCGGCAGCTGGTACTGGCGCACTTCTTCAAACTCTTCCCGGAAAAACTGCATCCGGAGGTGTGGATATGAAGTACAGCGATTTGGATCTTCATACCCGCGGTCAAGCCCGCTTTGTCGACGATCTGCCCGAGCCGGAAGGGCTGCTCCACGCTGTGGTTCTGACCTCACCGGCAGCCCATGGCAGGATCACCCGGCTCGATACGGGGAAAGCGGTAGAAACAGACGGTGTCCATGCCGTGCTTACAGCGGTCGACATCCCCGGAGCAAATGAGATAGGAACCCTGGTTGCCGACGAGCCGCTGCTTGCCGACGATACGGTGCATTTCATCGGGCAGCCCGTGGCTTTGATTCTGGCTGATTCAAAGCGGCAGGCCAGAGAAGCGCTGCCGCGGATAGACCTGGAGATCGACGAGCTGCCTGCCATTGTTGACCCTCGGGAAGCCAAGGCGCGGGGAGAGCTGATCGTTCCGCCCCGCACATTCTGTCTCGGGGAAGTAGAGACAACCTGGAAGGAATGCGATCTGGTAATCGAGGGCACGGTTGATTCCGGGGCCCAGGAGCATTTGTATCTCGAGACCCAGGGGTCTCTGGCCCTTCCCGGAGAGAGGGGCACTGTTAGGGTCATCTCGTCGACTCAAAGCCCGACGGGGGTGCAGCGGGTGATCGCCCGCCTACTGGGTTTGGCCATGCATCAGGTCGAAGTCGAGGTGACACGTTTGGGCGGTGCCTTCGGAGGGAAGGAGGATCAGGCCACGGCTTGGGCAGCTCTGGCCGCTCTGGGCGCGGTGATTTGCAAAGCGCCCGTAAAGCTGGTGCTTCAAAGGCGGGAGGACATGATCTTCACCGGCAAGCGCCACCCCTACACTTCTGACTTCCGCATCGGGTTGAATTACGACGGCCGGATCCTGGCTTATGAGGTGGATTTTTATCAGAACGCCGGCGCGGCGGCGGACCTGTCGCCGGCGATCCTCGAAAGAACTCTGTTTCACTGCACGGGCAGTTACTTCGTTCCCAATGTCAAAGCAACCGCCTACTGCTGTCGTACCAACCTGCTGCCGAATACAGCCTTCCGCGGCTTCGGCGGTCCCCAGGGGATGTTCGTGATAGAGGCCGCCCTCTTTAAGGCAGCGGCTGCTTTGGGGATGAGTCCCGCCGATATTCAGGAAAAAAACCTGCTTAAGGATGGAGACACCTTCCCCTACGGCATGACCGCCCGCCGCTGCAGCGCTTCGGTCTGCTGGCAGGAAGCAAAATCCCGCTACAATTACAAGGAAACGCTGAAGCGGGTCGAGGCGTTCAATACCTCCCACGTGCTAGAGAAAAAAGGGTTGGCCTTCATGCCTGTCTGCTTTGGGATTTCTTTTACCAATACGGTGCTGAATCAGGGGGGCGCCCTGGTCCACGTATACACCGACGGCAGTGTCAGCGTCTCCACCGGAGCTGTGGAGATGGGCCAGGGGGTCAAGTATAAAATTCTTGAAGTGGCGGCCCGGGTCTTCTCCATAGACAGGAAGCGGGTCAAGGTCGAGAGCACGAGTACTCTGCGGGTGGCAAACACCTCCCCAACCGCCGCCTCAACCGGGGCGGATCTGAACGGAAAGGCAACCGAGCTGGCCTGCCGGGCAATCCTGGAACGACTCAAGGAGGTGGCGGTGGGGGAGGTGGGAGAGGACGATCCGGCCAAGGTGGAAATCCGGGAGGAACAGATTTTCTACGACGGGGAGAAAACCAAGTTGATGTGGGAAAACCTCATCCCTCGGGTCTATTCCCGCCGGGTCAATCTCTCATCCCAAGCCCACTACGCAACACCCGGCATCCATTTCGACAAGGCAACAGAAAAGGGAGAACCTTTTTCCTACCATGCCTACGGAACGGCAATATGCGAAGTCACGTTGGATTGTCTGCGGGGCACCTACGAGGTTGATGCTGTCAGAGTGGTCCATGATCTGGGACCCAGCCTGGCCCCCGACGTTGACCTGGGTCAGGCCGAAGGGGGGATCGTCCAGGGCATCGGCTGGCTGACCCTGGAGGAGGTGCTGTACTCAGATCAGGGGAAGCTGCTTACCGGTACCTTGAGCACCTACAAGGTTCCGGATATCTACCATACGCCGCGAGAACTGGAGGTTCATTTCCTCGAGCGTGGGGAAAATCCGTTCGGTGTTTTCAACTCGAAGGCAATTGGGGAACCTCCCTTTATGTACGGGATTGGAGTGTTTTTCGCCCTGCTTGGGGCGATCAAGGCTTTCCGTCCGGGAATTGATGTCCCCATCACCGCCCCCCTGACGCCGGAGCGGGTCCTGATGACCCTGTACGGGAACCGCCTGGCTGAGTTGAAGGGACTGGGTATGGAGAATTCCCCCGGGGCATAGAGCAACCGGTATTGATCCTGATCGGCTTGAGAAGATACACTGGTCAGTCCAGAAGACCGCATAGGAGGCTAATAGCAATGCGACGTTTTTCTCTCGGTTTGGACATAGGGTCGATTTCCGTCAACACGGTTCTCGTTGATCTTGAGAGAAATGTGGTGGAGAATCACTACACTTTGTGCCATGGCCGTCCGTTCCATGCACTTCATGAAGTCCTTGCAGACATGTTGACGCGTCATCCCGCCGAGGCTTTCGGTTCGGTGGCGATTACCGGTACCGGGGGAAAATTGGCCGCCGAGCTGATCGGGGGTTACTTTGTCAACGAAATCGTAGCCCAGTCCAGCTCTGTCGCCCTCCTTCACCCCGAGGCAAAGACCGTAATCGAGATGGGCGGCGAAGATTCCAAGCTAATCATCATGAATACGGAAGCGGGGAACGGGAAGTCCCAGTTGGCCGATTTCGCCATGAACACGGTATGCGCGGCCGGTACCGGATCCTTCCTCGATCAGCAAGCTAAACGGATCGGTATTTCCATAGAGAAAGAGTTCGGCGAGCTGGCTCTCAAGAGTGAGAATCCGCCCCACATCGCCGGACGCTGCAGCGTATTTGCCAAGAGCGACATGATCCATCTACAGCAGATCGCTACTCCGGTGCACGACATCGTGGCCGGTCTTTGTTTTGCCGTAGCCCGAAATGTCAGGAGCAACCTGGCCAGGGGCCGAAACCTGGAAACCCCGGTTGTATTCCAGGGTGGCGTGGCGGCGAATGCCGGTGTGGTCCGGGCCTTTCGGGAGGTTCTGGACCTAAATGACGGCGAGCTGATCATACCGGAGTACTTCGCCTCCATGGGTGCCATCGGGGCGGCATTCCACATTCTCGACAGTCCTCCGGAGACAGACGTTTCCTTCAAGGGTCTCTCCGGCCTGGAGGAGTACCTGCAAAATCCAACGGTGGACCTTCCCCACTGGTCCCAACTCGACCGATCCGATGCTAAAAGTCACAAGGATGTAGTGTTCAGGCCGCAGGCAGGCAAAAAACTGGATGTCTACCTCGGTTTGGACGTGGGTTCTTTGAGCACCAATGTCGTTCTGATCGATAAGGATACCAATGTAGTGGCCCGACGTTATCTGCCTACGGCCAGCAAGCCCTTGGAAGCGATCCGAAAAGGTCTGTCGGAGATCTACGAAGAGGTGGGATACGCGGTCGCTGTAAAAGCTGCAGGAACCACAGGTTCCGGTAGATATCTGACCGGGCACTTCGTCGGTGCCGATACGATCAAGAACGAGATTACCGCTCAAGCCACGGCGGCCATTTTCTACCACCCCGAGGTCGATACGGTCTTTGAGATCGGTGGACAGGATTCGAAGTTTATCAGTATCGACAACGGTGTTGTGGTGGACTTCGAGATGAACAAGGTCTGCGCCGCCGGCACCGGCTCCTTCCTGGAGGAGCAGGCGGAGAAGCTTGGTATTAATATCGTAGATGAGTTCGGCGAGCTGGCCCTGGGAGCGCAGCAGCCATCCCGTCTCGGCGACCGCTGTACCGTATTTATGGAGAGCGATCTGAACTCCCATCAGCAGAAGGGTGCCGACAAAGAAGACTTGATCGGGGGGCTGGCCTATTCCATCGTGCAGAACTACATCCAAAAAGTTGTGGGGGCAAAACGGATCGGCAACCACATCCTGTTTCAGGGCGGGGTGACCAACAATCCCGCCGTTGTGGCTGCCTTCGAAGCCCTGACCGGCAAAAAGATCACCGTACCGCCGCATTTCGATGTGACCGGAGCTATCGGAGCGGCCATGCTGGCTCGGGATGAAGTTGAAAAAAACGGCAACAAAACGAATTTTAAGGGTTTCCAGGTCAGTAAGATTCCTTACACCATAAGCCGCTTCACCTGCCAGGGGTGCGAGAATCACTGCGATGTACACAAAGTGGTCATAGAGGGAGAGAAGAGAGCCCTGTTCTACGGAGACCGCTGCGACAAGTATCAGCCACAGGGGAAAAAGGAAGAGAAAGAGCGGAGAAGAAAGGAAATTCCCAACCTCTTCTGCTTGAGAGAGAAGCTGCTTCTCGGAGACTATCAGGATGAACCGGCCGAGCAGGCTGCGGCAACCCGGACCACCATCGGCATTCCAAGGGGTCTGATGATCTACTATCAACGGTTCCCCTATTGGCGCACCTTCTTCGAAGAGCTGGGTTTCCGGGTCGTACTGTCCCGCCCGTCGGATCGGCCCTTGGTCACTCAATCACTGAGCATGCTGTGTGCGGAGACCTGTTTCCCGGTGGAGGTGATGCACGGACACATCCATGACCTTTTAGAAAAGGATCCGGACTATATCTTCATGCCCTTCGTGGTGGACAACCCGGCGGATGAACAGAATCCCACCATCAACTACAACTGCCCCTGGGTTCAGTCCTATCCCTTCATGATCCGTGGTGCCATGAAGGGGGAAGAAGCGGCGAAGAAATTCCTCATTCCGACACTGCACTTCCGCTACTCCCGAAAAAAGTTGGTCAACGAGCTGTCCGAGCTTATGAAAACAATCTTCGGCACCGCCCCGAAAAAGGTTGCTCAAGCCGTGACAGCGGCGGAGAAGGCTCAGGAAGGTTTTGAAACTAGACTGCTCGAAGAGGGACAGAAGATCCTTGCCAACCTTCCTTCGAACAGGGTGTCCGTCGTCATGCTCGGACGGCCCTACAACACGGGCGATCCCGAGCTCAACCTCAGCCTGATCGAAAAGCTGATCGATCTGGACGTTCTTCCCCTTCCCCTGGATTTTCTGCCTCTCAGAGAAACGATAGACGAGATCTACGCGGATTACGGTATGATGTACTGGCCCAACGGCCAGAAGATACTGGCCGGGGTGCGGATGGTGGCCAACGACGAACGTCTACACGCCGTGTACATCACAAACTTTCGCTGCGGTCCGGACTCTTTCCTCTCCCACTACGTCAGGGAGGAAATGCGGGGCAAACCCTATCTCCAGCTCGAGGTGGATGAGCACAGTGCCGATGCCGGTATGATCACCCGCTGTGAAGCCTTCCTCGACAGCTTGAAGGGCGAAGCCAAGGCCGAGGTGCCGGAAAAGGAATTTGCACCGGTATCGGTGTTCAAGGCATCCCCGTCCAAAGGACGGAAGCTCTACTTCCCCTACATGTGCGACAGCGCCTACCTGTTGGCCGCCGCCTCCCGAGCCTGCGGCATCGACGCGGAAGTCCTGCCCATGCAGGACAATGAAGACATGGAGTGGGGTAGGAAGTACACCTCCTCGCGGGAATGCTTCCCCATGATCTGCACCACAGGCAGTTTCTTGAAGAAACTCCACGAGCCGGGGATTGATCCCGGCAAGACCAGTTTTTTCATGCCCTCCCACAGCGGTCCCTGCCGCTTCGGGCAGTACAACAAGTTTCAGCGCATAATCATGGAGCACTTGGGCTTCAAAGATGTAGAGATCATCTCCCCGAACAACAAGAACTCCTATGCCGACTTCTCCCGCGGGCAGGGTGTGAAATTCCGCCTGGTTGTCTGGAAGGGTTTGGTGTCTGCGGAAATCCTGGGCAAGCTGCGGCAGGAGCGTAAGCCCTACGAAGCGGTGCCCGGACAAACCGAGGAGTTGTATCAGAAGTATCTGGACAAGCTTGTTCACTCCGTTGAAACCGGGGCCAAGGGCACCCTCGATGTGCTCAAAGAGGCGGGGGAAGCCTTCAAGAAGATCGAAATACTCGATATTCCGCGAAAACCGGTGGTCGCCGTCGTCGGAGAGATCTTCATGCGGGACAATCCCTACTGCAGCGGCTTCCTGCGACAGCGTCTGGAGTCACTCGGCGCAGAAATCATGATGTCTCCGGTTCGGGAGTGGATCGAACTGTCCTCAGTGCGCTACCTGGAGGAAAGCGGTTGGCGGGGAGAGGTGCTGAACGTGGTGAAGGCGAGGATTCAGGGATACTTCCAGCGCCAGATCGGTTCGAAGTACGAACATGCTCTGGCCGACATGATCGATTCGGAGCGGATCATTCCGGTTGAGGACATCCTGGAGCTCTGCGAGCCATACATCCACAGGGACTACGTGGGTGATCCACCCCTGGCTCTCGGTGCGGCTGCGGGTTTGGCAAAAACTGGAATCTCCGGGTTAGCGAACATCCTGCCCTTTACCTGTCTGCCCGGGACCATTGTCGCCTCGCTGTCCACCGCCTTCCGTAAAGACCACGATGACATTCCCTGGGTGGATATTGCCTTCGATGGTCAGGAAGATACCGGGATCGAAACCCGGCTTCAGGCGTTCGTGCATCAGGCCAAGGAGTACGCCAAAGCTAAGGGCTACAACAAGTCCAGGGAGTGGAACTAGCTCCTCAACGCACAGCTATCTCGAAGCGGGAAAGAGATGCCGGTAACCCGTTCTCCCTCTTTCCTTTGGCGAACTCGAGGCAAGCCACGGCCATGCAGCGTTCCCGTTGGCTCTCGTGTACGGGCATATAGATGAGACGTCCTTTAGGCAATTCGTGAGCGATCTGCGGATAGTTCACCTTTTCGTGGATCTTGTCAAAACTGCCGTTGAAAACGAAGAGATCCTTGTCTATGCGAGACAGCTTGCCGTATAGTTCGAAATCGATGGCTCCGTCGGCTGCCTTCTTCCATTTCCAGTTATCCGCGGCGTCGATGAAGGCGTCTACCCGCTTCTTCTGGGTCTCTTCCTTCATGTCTCCGATCAACGCGTTCCGTAGGATCGGCTTGAGCAGGTTCATCGCGGATATTGGGATAATCGGAGAAACGTAGCGTAGCAGCCACTTGGGAAACCAGAGGGAGTGCATGGGATCGATCGCTACAACCGTCGGTGCATCGAGAGAACCTTCGATCAGTCCCTGCAGGACCATGGCGGAACCCCAACAGGTTCCTGCCAGCACGAAGTCGTCGAGCCTGGAGAGTCCCAGGCTGTCAAGAGCCGCCTGAATGTCCCTGGCGCTCTGACTTACAGACATATCGGCCCGCTTGCTGTGTATGCGGCTGCTACCCTTTTCCCTGGTCTCGATGTAGTAGAAATCCGCCTGTTCATGGATTACCCCGTAAAACTCTGCAAATCCTTCGGGTATCACCCCCCAACCGGGAATAAATACGAGGGGTCGTTTGGCAGCCGGCCGTTCCGGCCTGATATGGAAAACCCTGATATCTGCATCCTCTACGGGTATGTAGATTTCTTCACACCGGGGAAGTTTCCAATACTGTACCTGCTCCCTGGCGGCGCTCTGAACCATGGCTTCCACCGCCGCCGCCTGCTCATCCGAGATTTCGAGAAGCTGCAGTGCCTCTTGTTCCGTCATCTTCTCTGTCTCCCTGAACGTCGCATCAACGGCGATGAAGATAAGACTTTTGCTCAAAAGGTAGGTGTACACAATTATTTGCCCAACATCAATCGGATTGGGTAAAAAACTGCAGCAAGAACCGGTTTGACGGGAGGAGGCAAAGAAGATATTCTGGCAGCTTGGGGGGTGAGGAGACTGTGAAGATACTGTTGGTATTCAATCCACACGCAGCACATCGGCGGGCCGGGAAACTCCTCCCCAGAATACGGAAAATTTTTCAGAAGTATGGAATCCAGGTGGACCTCCGTCGTACCGAGTATCCGGGTCACGCGGTTAGGATTGTCGAGCAGGCTGTCTTCAACAACTACGATGGCGTGATTGCAGCGGGTGGGGACGGGACGTTGTTCGAAGTAGTAAACGGATACTACAAAAATCCTTCGGAGCGGCGAATTCCTATCGGTGTTTTGCCCACGGGAACAGGAAACGCCTTCGCCAAAGATCTTGCGCTCGAAACGGGGCAGCTTGAACAGGCGGTTGAGATTATCCATGGAAATCATCTGCGCATGGTGGATGTGGGTCGATTCCGGGTAGGAAGCGATCAATTCTACTACCTCAATATCCTCGGGTTGGGATTTGTTGCCGACGTGACCGCGACCGCGGGGAAGTTGAAAGTGTTTGGGAACATAGCCTACTCATACGGAGTATTTGTACAGACCCTGTTCCTGAAGAGCTATCCGCTGATGATCGAAATTGACGGTAAAAGGATAGAGCGAGAGAATATATTCACAGAGATCTCCAATACCCGCTATACTTCGAACTTTCTCATGGCTCCCCATGCCGAGATCGACGACGGAAAGCTCGATCTGACTTTGCTCGGTCCGGTTACGCGCCGGCGTCTTCTGAAATGTTTTCCTATGATATTCACGGGTGAGCACATCCACCTACCGGAAGTCGAAACCTTTCAGGCCAAGCATATCCGGATTTCCACGTCCGTTCCCAAAGTCCTTACCCCGGATGGGGAGCTTGTCGGTACTACTCCTGTGGTGGTGGAATGCCTGCATCGGGATCTGGAGGTGTTCTGGCAGTGAAGAAGGTGGTGGCTCTATACATGTGGGCTGCGGGGTTGACCCAATTCGTCCTGTTTTGCCTGGCCGCCATCGTGGTGTCCCTGTTTTTTTCTGCTCAGATCTACGATTCCTTGCTGAAAAGGATGCTGCGCAACGTGTTTCGCCTCCTCTTTGTTCCTGTTCGGGTCCAGGGGGTTGAACAGATAGTGCCGGGTAAAGTGTGTATCTATATGTCAAATCACGTGAGTGTATTCGACATGCCGCTGCTCGGTGGTTTCATCCCCGGCATGGTACGATCTATCGAAGCCACCCGTCAGTTTCGCTGGCCTTTGTACGGTTTGGCGATTCGCCGTGTTGGAAACATTGCCATCAGCAGGATGAATGTGTTTGCGGCCATGCAGAGCTACGGATTGGCCCATAAAGTTTTGAAGCGCGGACACTCCCTGGTGATCCTTCCGGAAGGCCACCGCACTCTGGACGGGAAGCTGCGCCCGTTCAAGCGTCTGCCTTTTCTATTCGTAAAACAGGCGGGGGTGGACCTGGTTCCCGTGGGTATTTCCGGTTTGTTTACACTGAAAAACAAGAATTCCTGGCTGATTCAGCCGAGCAAGGTGAAGATTCGCTTTGGGAGGATTATCTCCAGCAATCAGATCGATCGCCTCTCAGAATCGGAGCTGCGGGAACTGACCCGCAGGCGTATCGAGGAACTGGTTGAGTGGATATAGACCATCGGCTGGCTCTACCTGGCGTTTTTTCCCACAAACAGCTGTCGATCGTCGGACCCGGGCGGAAGATGTTCTGAGTGCTCCAGACGCAGGTACTGGCTGTATGCAAACCAGCGAGGATCCGCCTCCATTCTGGCTGTCAGCGCCCGAATCCCCTCGATACGGATCTGCTTCATATCGGGATCGTCGATGCAGTTGGGGCCGTCCGCTTCGCTACCCAGGCGATACAGCTCGTCCTGATCATCCGCCGCATTGTACACGAAGCTGTACCGCTTTCCGTCGGAGCCGGAGAAAACGGTGCCGACGCAGGGGTTGGGTACGACGTGGTTCCAGACCTCAAAGATCACCGGTTTTTCTACAGGCCGTGTCTTGCCGGCGGCGGTGTTGAGCAGACTCCAGCCGTCCAGGCGTTCCGGTGTCTCGATTCCGGAGATCTCGAGGATCGTCGGCGCCAGGTCCAGCAGGGAGCACACACCATCCACCTCCCGACCCCTCTGTGATAGAGGGAAGTCCTTCGGGGGTTTGAGCAGCAGAGGAACGCGCACGACTCTTGGGTGCAGAAAGGACCCCTTGTCTATCAGGGCTAGTTCCCCGTTCATCTCACCATGGTCTGCCAGAACGGCAATCCAGGTAGAATCATACAGGCCGCGATCCTGCAGGTGGGAAAAGAGTTTCCCCAGCAGTTCGTCGATCAGTTCGTATTGCAGCTGGTTCGCCACCCGGTAATCCATGACCGTCTGTTCCTCCAGGAGCCCCCAATTTTTGCGATACAGACGATAGACCCGCGGCTCCCTGCGGAGTGACCTGAAGTCGTTTTTGGCAAGCTCCTGGTAGGAATAGGGCAGTTTCATCGCCCCACGAAGCTCTGCTTCCCTCTGCTCCATTCCTGAGGGGATGGCAAAGGGTTGGTGGGGGGCAAAAAAATCGAGCTGAAGATAGAAGGGTCTTCCAGTTTGCAGGAAGGAAATCGCCCGATCCACGAGAAAGGCTGAGTAGGTTGCCTGTTTCGGGAAGGGCCGTCCCCGTTGCGCCGCAATCCAGCCTCCGTAGGAGTTGCCCCTCTCTCCTCCCGTCGTCTGCCTGCCGTAGATGGAGCGCTCGAACTCGAACGGCTCAAAACCCTGGTTTTTGAGAAAACCGATGTACTGCTCGTCGTCATACCATGGCGGCGACCAGCGGTCCCAGGGTGCGTCGTTTTCGCCGAACAGTTCGAGAAATCGGCGGGCTCCCACGTGGCACTTCCCCGCGTGACGGGTGTGATATCCTATTCGTTTGAGGTACTCGGGGAAGAGGACGTCGTGGTCCCGAAGATGAAAAGCGTGACCGTCATGACCCCGTTCGGCATTCGAGGTGATGTAGGAGTAGCGGCCGGTCAGATAGGAAGCGCGGGATGGCGAGCACAGAGGGGAGGTGGCGAAGGCATTTCGGAAAAATACCCCTTGCCGGCGCAGGGCATCGAGGTTCGGTGTATGGACCGCAGTCGTGGCGCGGTCTTTGAAGGCAAACTCGGGGGGCACCATATCGACAGAGATCACGAGAATGTTGGGTTTGGATCTCTCGCCGTCCCAGAAGAAAGGCCCTCTACCGGTTTTCCCCTCCAGGTACATTTTTCGCAATTCCTCTGCTGCCATGATCGCCCCCTTTCAGGAAAGAATGATTACTATCTGGTCTCGGCCGGTGAAATGCATGACCAGAGGTTGAGATAGGTCCGGCTGCGACTGCTGCCAGGTTGTGTAGATGCCTTCCTCCGTTTGAAGGGCCGTCGCATAGCGGCTGCAGCCTGTACCATACGGGGATACGAAGAAGGGCAGGGTTGTAGAAAGACGCTCGATCAAGGGGAACGTTTCTTCCGTGCAGTAGGCCGCACCCCCAAGCTCTTCGCAGGAGTAACCCCGCGGGCGTTTCACGGCTCTGCTGTGCTCTTCCAGGTCGTGCATCCCCTCCGCCCCGTCGTAGAAGTAGAGATAGGCCGGGGGAGCTGCCTGGAAAGCTCCTATCTTTGGCACCTGCAGTGCGCCGCAGATCCTGCTTGCCGCTACATCCCAGGTGAACCCGCGCGGAAAAAACCTGTAGTCGATCCTGCCAAACTCGCTCTCTCCCTTGGATCGTACAGCCAGGGCGGCGTTGGAGCTGGCCCAGTTAAAGGGGTGGGTGCTGAACATCAACACCGTGTTCCCTCGTTCATCCTCGTAGCCCACGGGATCCTTGAAATGGCAGTACCGAGGGTCCGTTCCTGACAGCAGGGGCCGGATCGAGGAGGGATCGACCGCTTCGATCGATGAAGCGATAATTCGATCGATGCTCCAGACGCCGGTACCCGTTTTTTGAAAGTCCTCGTATCCCTTCGGATAGGGGAGCCCGGTTTTTTCCGTGGACACGTACAGCTCCACGCCGGCGTCCATGGGCAGCAGCCAGCAGCGCTCTATGGAGAGCACTTCCCTGTCACCGTAGCTCAGGTCCTTCTTGGAGAAAGAGAGGATTTTCTCAAAGCTCTTTGCCCGGTCCTTTGAGCGAAACACGGCCAGCTCCGCCCCCCGGGCGCCGGCCTGGAGCCCGGTGCGGGAATCGCCTGAGTTTCGGTAACGGCCGCAGAGATAGAACGTGCCGTCCGACCACTCCACCATATTCCCCGCTCCGAACCAGAATCCCGGAGCATTTTCCCGGGGTGGAACTGCGACTCTGGCTTTGGTTTGGTCGATGAGAGTTTTGGACAGATTTTCTAATTTCAGTTCCTCTGCCTTCGACAAGGTTCCCATAGCTACCCTCGCTTTTGGTATGCTTTGAATTGGCTTTTGAGATGTGGGATAGTCAATCTTGTTTGGCAAGCGGCGTCAAGCATCGATCACCACAAACGGAAACAGGGCGTAGAACTGGGTCGCCTTGAACAAATCCTCCAGCACGATCTCTTCCCGGGAGGAGTGGGCCAGCTCCTCCTTGCCCGGGGCGAAGCCGATGGTAGGGAGGTTGTGACGGCCGGCAGTAGCAACCCCGTTGGTCGAGAAACTCCAAAAGCCGCTCCTCGTCTTTTTACCCAAGACCATGCGGGCGGTCTCCAGGCCCGCCTGGACGAGGGGGTGTTCTTCCTCCATGATCCAGGTGGGGAAGTAGGCTTCCTGAGAGAACTCCGTGGTCTTCCAGCTCTTGCCCGAGTACTCGGGAATCACCACAACCGACTCCTCCCCGTTTTTCTGGACGATTTCCTCAAGCTGTGCCAGAGCGCTCTCCCGGGTCTCGTCAACGGTGAGGCGTCTGTCGATGTGAATGCGGCAATGATCGGGCACCGAGCAGAGGGAGGGACCACGGCTGCGGATGTCGGATACCGTGATCGAACCGCGTCCCAGAGGCTGGATCGATGGCAGGGACCGGTCCAGCTTCTCTATAGCCCGTACGATCGGATTCATCTTGTAAACGGCGTTGATTCCCCGGCGGTTGTGCGCACCGTGGGCGGACTTGCCGATTGTAGTAATTTGCATCTCCATGCGCCCCCGCTGACCGCGGAATACCTTCAGATCCGTGGGTTCGCCTAACAGCACGTAGTCGGGGCGCAGCCCTTCCTGTTCGATTAGATGGCGTAAAGGATAACCGTCGCACTCCTCCTCCATCACCGAGCCGACAACGTAGAGGCTGAAGGGCAAGCCATTATTCTGGTAAAGGGTTTTCAGGAGTTTCCCGGCCATGAGGAATCCGGCTATGGCCGATTTCTCGTCCACCGCACCCCGGCCGAAGATGGTTCCTCCAACAATTCTGCCTTCGAAGGGAGGGTAGGTCCAGCTTTCCTCATCGGTGACCTGGACCGTGTCGATGTGTGCATCGTAGAGAATTTTTACCGGGCCGTCTCCGATGCGCCCCACCGCGTTTCCCAGACCGTCGGAGTACTGTTCGTCGAAACCGTAGTACTGCATCGTGTCCAGAATGAACTCAACGATCTCCTTCTCCTGTCCGCTGTAGCTGCGGATACGGATCAAACGCTGGAGCAGATTCGCCAGCTCCTCCTTCGATTCTTCAAGGTAGACCTGGATATTTTCCAACAGGCTAGGATCCATACTCCCATCTCCTTTCGTGACCGGTCATGGTTTTTCCGGTACAAGGCTCAAAGCAGCCTTGGGGCACAGAGAGCAGCACAGCCCGCAGCTGACGCAGCGGGTCCTGTCAAGGTGAAACTCCTCGTTTTCGAAGTGAATCGCCTGATGAATGCAGGAGCGCTCGCAGAGGAGACAGAGGTTGCAGAGTTCCTTGTCGATTTGCGGGAAAAGAGGCACCTTTTCTTGAATGGGTTCTCCCCTTTCCTTCCGATACAGTCCGACAATTTCCCGAACATTGTTGAACCCGTGGCTGTCCAACCACTTGCTTAGATCGGCCGCCAGTTTTCCGTAGACCTCCTGTCCTTTCAGCACAGCCAGGCTGCACACCTGAACCGCAGATGCGCCGGCCATGAGATGCTTCACCACATCCTCTACCCTGCGCACACCACCCACACCGATCACCGGTTTATCGGTTAACGAGGCGATAGCCTCCACGTAGTGCAGAGCCACGGGCAGGATCGCTCCGCCTGACAGCCAGCCCCGGCCGTCCTCGCTTCCAAGAAGGGACCGCCGGGTTTCGATGTCGAAATCCAGAGCCGGTCCCACACTGTTGATGGCTGCAAACCCGTCAACGATATCTTCGAGGGCGCGAACCACCGCTTCCAGATCGGTAACCGCGGGGCTGAGCTTGGCCAATACAGGTACGCTTACGTTGTCCTTCAAAGCCGAGGCGAGACGTTTAAGATTTTCCGGTTCTTTGCCCGCATAGTGAATGGAAAACTCAACAGCGTCGGCTGCGCCGGCCCTTTCCAGCTCCTTACCCAGCAGGGCGAGCTCTTCTGCATCGTAACCAACCGAGGCGATTACAGGCACTCCAGCCTTTCGGACTTTGGGCAGCTCCCGATCGATAAAGTGTCGATAGCCGTGCTCAGACCAGAGCTCGGCGTTGAGCAGGCTTCCTGAGAAAGGCGAGATGATGTTCGGAAAGGGAACCCGGGCACCCTCAAGGCTGATCGTTTTGGCTACCAATCCACCCGCACCGCCTCGAGCAGCCCGCAGCAGCATCTGGGCATCCGCACCACCGGGTCCGGCGGCCGTCCAGACAGGATTGGGAAAACCTATGCCGCAGATCGTGGTTTTTACATCAGCCATGATGCTTCACTCCTAAATTTTTGAATAACCGGGCTCCCTGAACAGCCGCGGAACGGAATATCGAGTCGGGATCAACGCTGCGAAGCGTGTGATCCGCCAGCAGGGGTTTGCCCTGCATGAGAACGGTCCAGGCCGGGCTCTCCAATAGACCGTATATCAGATGGCCCCAGAACGTGTCTGCCGAAAAGGGCGAGGGCGGTTGGTAGTCCCAGATGACCAGGTCGGCCGGATCGCCGGTCTTGAGATCGGGAAAATCGGGGAAGAACCTGCGAACGAAGCGGACCTGGTCGAAGTAGATCTTCCGGATGAACTGAAAACTCTCGGCGATTTCACCGCCCTGGTGTCGGTGCAACAGGAACAACTGCTTGATGGATCGAGCAGGATTGGCGTGCATCCCGTCGGTCCCAGCCAAAACGGAGATAGAGCCGGGGATCTCCGCGAATCGACCCAGCCCTACGGCGTTGTTCAGGTTGGAATCCGGGTTCAGCGCCAGGGCACACTGTCCTTCACTGAGAACCTGCCAGTCCCCGGGCTCGAGGTGCACCCCGTGGGCGAGAATCCCGGGTCGATCGAGCAGACCGAAGCTCTGCAGCCGCACGGCGGCTGAACAATCGAAGGTATCCCGACTGTACTGCTGCTCGTAGCGGTCCTCGGCCAAATGGATGTGGATTCCCGTATTTAACTCGTTGCACAGAGAGGCGGCCCTGCGGAGGGTTTGGTCGGCAAGAGTGAAGGGGGCGTGCAATCCCACCAATCCGCGGATGTTCCGGTTCACAGATTGATTGATAAACTCCCTATGCTCTTCGAAGGACGCTTCGGTAATCATCCTGCCGTTTCTGTCGGAGGTTTCCAGGCAAAGCACACCGCACAATCCGGCCTCCGACAGTGCTCGAGCGAGTGTATTCAGGCTACCGCGGACGAAGTTCGGAGAGCTGTGATGATCGAAAACATAGATCACGCCGTTTCGAATGGATTCCGCCACGCCGAGACGAGCGCAGGCCTCGACCATATCCGCATCCAGTGCCTGATCGAGCCGCCACCAAAAACTCTTGAGAATGTTGCGAAAATCGTTCATCGGACCGGGCAGCTCCAGGCCCTTGGCCAGGCGCGAGTAGAAGTGCTCGTGGAAGTTGACCATGGGGGGTGTTGCCACTCGACCCCGCGCATCGATCACCTCGCGGGAGCTTTCTGTGGATGAAGGAGATGGGATTACTCGATCGCTGCTGCTGCTTAAGTATCGTCGATAATCGGCGGGGCGGATTTCACCGATCTTGCCGTTTACGACGGTTAGGTGACAGAACTCCGGCTTGACAGCCTCGCCATCGAGGCTACAGAGCCAGACATTGCGGAGCTCGTGGATAGAGGAGAGTCGAGACAGTGATGCGTTGTTCACAACCGAATCCCTATCAACGATAGATTGGATATATCGAGGGCGTCAAGGAACCATCGCAATCTTATTTTTTATTGTGATCGATGATTGCGATATTACGAAAGACATCGCAATCTTCCTTATCGGTTGTGATGGGGGCGCCCAACTGCGGCGTACCGCAATAGCGATGATTGCGATATACTATACTGCCAATCGGAGAACAACGAAGCACCACGAGGAGGTCTACTATGAAAAGACAGGAGATTTCAAATTCCGATTTACGTGTTCCCGTATATCGTAGTTGGAGCGAGGAGGGGTTTCTGCTGACCTGCGGCGACCATGCCGCCGGCAAGTACAACACAATGACTGTGGGTTGGGGCAGCCTGGGCTGTATGTGGAAGCGGCCGATGGCCATGGTTGTGGTACGTCCCCATCGCTACACTTACCAGTTCATGGAGGAATATCCGGATTTCACAATCAGCCATTTCCCATCAGGAAACAGTGAAGCCCTGGCATACTGCGGCAGCCACTCGGGCAAAGACGTCAACAAGATCGAGGAATGCGGGCTGACACCAATCGCTTCTACCAGAGTTGGCTCACCGGGTTTCGAAGAAGCAGATCTGATCATAGAATGCTCCAAGATGTACTTCGAGGATTTCAGGCCAGATCATTTTCTCGCGGATTTTATCGAGGAAAACTACCCGGCCAAAGACTACCATCGTCTCTATCTGGGCGAGATCAAGGCTGCCTTTGGAACGGAGGAGTACAGAATCTAACCAGCGAACGGTTGCAGGAGAGTTTCCGATGAAATTTACGGGGTACCGCTGCAGTGTGTGCGGAAGCGAGTACGAGAGCTCAGAAGAGCTCTACCTTTGCCCTAAGGATCGGGGCTGCCTCGATGTTCTTCTGAACACAGAGACGATCCGAAAGACCAGCGGTCCGGGGCTACTGATGCAAGAGGGCCGCGAGCTCTCTCATTGGCGCTATCTCCCCCTGCTTCCCGTGAACGATCCGGGCGGACAGGGTACCCCGCTGCGCCGCGTGGGTTGGACTCCTGTATATAGCTTACCGGCTCTGCGAAACAAACGGAAGCTGAAGGCGTTCTGGCTGAAGGATGAAGGAACCAATCCCACCGCCTCCCTCAAGGATCGGGCCAGCTCTGTGGTGGTGGCCAGGGCTCAGGAGATCGGCGTTCAGACCGTGGTTACAGCTTCTACGGGAAACGCCGGAGCGGCCCTGGCTGGAATGGCCGCTGCCCTACAGCTGCGAGCTGTGGTGTTTGCCCCGAGCAGTGCTCCACCGGCAAAATTGGCTCAGATGCTGGCCTACGGAGCCCGGGTGATTCTGGTTGAGGGAAATTATGATCAGGCAACGGCTCTTTGCCTGGAAGCTGCCGAGCAGTTGGGCTGGTACTGCCGAAACACCGGGTACAATCCCTTCACCGCGGAAGGAAAAAAAACGGCTGCCTTTGAAATCTGGGAAGCGGTTCAGAGAAGCTATGTCGAGCTTCCGGAAGGTGTCCCTCTGGCCATATTTGTCTCGGTGGGAGACGGGAATATCATATCGGGACTGCACAAGGGCTTCCGGGATTTAGCCGAACTTGGCTGGCTGGAATTCCAACCACGCATCTTCGGCGTTCAAGCTGAAGGGTCGGCGGCTATTGCCCGGGCCTATCAAGCCGGGGTGGAACAGATACAGCCGGTTCGGGCGGCGACCTTGGCAGACAGTATTTGTGTGGACATGCCCGCCGATGGTGTAAGGGCTTTACAGGCTGTTAGAGAAACCGGAGGAGCGTATATCGCTGTGAGGGACGAGCAGATTCTGCAGGCGATTGCCGAACTCGGGGAGGTTGGGGTGTTTGCTGAACCCGCCGCGGCAGCAGCATATGCTGGATTTGTGCGAGCCCTCGACATTGGTGAAATCGGACCAGAAGATCCGGCACTTGTGCTGTCCACGGGAAGTGGTCTAAAAGATATTGCCGCCGTCCAGAGGGCCGTACCGACAGCGCCGGTTATTGAACCCACCGTCCATGCGCTGAAGCGGCTGCTGAAGCTATAGGGGATAGAAATCAGGTAGCTAAGCACAGCTGACCAAGGAGGTCGATTATGGGAAGAGCAATCAAACGGGAGGACAACTCTTTCATCAAAGCAATGTTGAAACTCATCCCCAGCGAGATCATCGCGGTATTCATATTTCTGCAGGGTGTTCTCCCCGATCGCCTTGTCCCGCACCTCGTGATCAGTTTGCTCCTCGTGGGGATTACTCCCCTGTATCTCTACACTGCCATGGGCGTCCGCTCCGTCGGGCAACTCGTGATCTCCACGCTGTCTATGATCGTCTGGATCTACGCACTCGGTCAGGGTCCGGCACGCTTTCTCGAAGCACCGTTCTACGAACCCTGGTACGGCTCTGTAGTACTGGCTATCTGGACCCTCATCCCGCCGATGCTCCTCTATCACGGCAGAGGAGAACCCCAGATCCCGAGTAGCGAGAAAGGGTAGAGAAACCGAGAATAGGAGTTGGAGATAGTAGAATAGTCCTATGAGCAGACCAAAGATCGACGAGCTGCGGAACATTCAATTTTTCTCTGAAATGTCCAAGGGGGATCTAAGGATGATCACTCGCTTTGCAGCGACCAAGAGCCAGCGCAGGGGCGAGATCGTCATTCGGGAAGGTACGGCAGCGGATACCTTCTACATCATCCAGAAGGGAAAAGTGGCGATTACGAAGAAGTTCGAAGACGGGGAAGAGATGGTCCTGGCTGTACAATACGAGGGTGACTTTTTCGGAGAGATGGCCCTCCTTGACCAAGGACCGCGGTCGGCAAGTGCCGTTGCTTTGGAACCCACGGTTTTGTTGGAAATCTCCAGAGCAGACTTCGCGGTCCTGTTGAAGAAGGCTCCCCTGCTGGCCTACGCCATGATGCGGGAACAGAGCACACGACTTCGTGGAACAGGTACACTGCTGATCAGCGAGCTCCAGCGCAAGAACCATGAGCTGAAACAGGCCTATCGCGATACGGTGAATGCCGTTGTCAACGCGCTGGAGGCTCGGGATCCCTATACCCATGGGCACACCGAGAGGGTGACAACGATTGCTATGAGTATCGCCTCGAGCATTGCGCTTGAGAAGGAGCTGGATGATGAGGATCTGTTCACTATAGAGATCGGAGCTCTTCTCCACGACGTGGGAAAGATCGGAGTCCCCGATGCGGTCTTGCAGAAGCCGGGACCTCTTGAAGTTGGTGAGATCCTGCAGATACAGGAGCACCCGGCCAAAGGCAAGCATATCCTTGACAACATAGGTTATCTTGAGAAAGCCCTACCTTGCATTTTGCACCACCACGAACGCTTTGATGGCCAGGGCTATCCGGAAAAAATAGCCGGGGAGAAGATACCTCTTCCGGGCAGGATCATCTCGGTTGCTGATGCCTTTGATGCCATGACCAGCAATCGGCCCTATCGCGAAAAGATGGATTTCCGCAGCGCATTTCACGAAGTAGAGAAAAACGCCGGGAAGCAATTCGATCCCGAGATTGTCGAGGCCCTTGGCAAGCTCCTGAAAAGTGGACGTTTGGAGCAGCTGCTGGCGGAGAAAAAACGAGATTTGGGTGGAGAACCCTTTCCGGGAATCGCCTAGGCTTTAAGGCTTTAGCCCCGCTGAAGTCTAGATCGAAGCCTCAATACCCTTAATCAGGGTATCGACGTATTTCTCGAGGTCATCGACTTCGGATTTCGGAATGCGAAAGCCGATAGCTCCCTCATGGCCGCCGCCATTGCGTATCGAGAACATCTTCAGCACGGTACGCAGGTCGAGCTTCTTAAACACGCCGCTTCGACGCAGCCGGAATTGAATCAGATCGGACTCCCCCGGCGGGTCGTAATAGCCTACCAACCCCAGCCACTTGCTCTCTTCGGCCAGGATATCCGCTACGGCCCGTGCTACGGAGACGATGGTCTGGTTGTCGAACACTTTGAAGAGTCCCGCTGTGTCTTCTTCTTCAAGCACGACGTAGCCGATCTTGTCGGAAAACCGTTTCCGCTCGATGAAGTAGTTGAAGCATTTTTCTTCGTCTTTGGAAAGTGTCTGGATCTCCCGAAATACCTGCTTCATGTCGGAGAAATTGGTTCGGCGGGTCGTCTTCTGAGCCAGCATTTCATTGAACATGGCGCTGAATATTTCGTAGAATCGTTTCTCCCGTTCGGTTTTCAGGTACAGGCCCATCTTGGAGTCTCCGATGATCCCCGTCAGAATTGAGAGTACGATATTGCGGGAAACCAGGTCGTTGATCTGAAATCGCCGCAGCAGTTTCTTGTTGTCTCTGAGCCGAAGAAGGATATGCCCCACCAGCTCGCCGGATGAGGATGCTTCGGTAACCAGGCTGTGATCGCTGTCCCCGAAATATTCGCTGTCGGCACCGACATGGTGGTCGATTTCTACCTTCAGCGTCTGTTCGTCGGCCATGAGCTCCCGGACCGTCTCGTTGGCTTCGATCATGGATGGTTTCGCTGTATCGAACAACACCACGGTGTCGATCGAACCTGAAAGCGAATCATCCTGGTACAGAATGGGGATCGAGTTGTAGGTGCAGATATTGAGCAGGTAGTGAAAATGCTCGTGGATCTGTTTGCCCAGGTAGATGCAGATATGCTTTGAGAACTTCACGCCCAGCAGGGCAAAAGCGACCATAGAGGCGATACAGTCCTCGTCAGGGGTCTCATGACCGAGAAGAAGGAATCCCTGCCGGGTGACAACTGCATCGATGATGTTGTCGATGATGCGGTTCTTCTCGCGTTTGCTGGTGATTGTCGTTTTGTTCATGCCCAGAGGATACTATTGTCGCTTCTCGGTAATTTCGCAAGGGCACGGTGAGAAATTCTTGCGCGCCGAGCCGGAGTGGTCTTTCTCTGTTACCTGATCGGTTTAATTATGGACGGGGAAGCTCCGGACTGTTGAGTTCTACTGGATCGGTCGGAGGTGATCCGGTATTTTCCAGTTCTCCATATATCAGTACTTCCTCCTGGAAATCGACGCGGTAATCCTTCCAGATTATTTTCAATGTGACTTTATCCCCTAAATTCGGTAGAGATGTGGCATCTATCTCTAAATATGCATAGAAAGGAGCGTCATAGGCATAGGTAAATGCGGCTGGGAATTCGTAGATCCATGGGGTTGCAGCGTCCACAGCCTGCCCGATAACCTGAGGTGGCAGGGGTAGGAAGCCAAGTTCATCCATGTATCGTATATCGACAGTGGCTGGAGCATTGGCCGTCACCTCGTATTCCACGATGTAGGTGAACCGTCCCGGAACCGGCGCGACGTCGCACCCGAACAATATCAGGGCCGATAGGCAAATGATACCGATGAGGATGGCAACTGTGCTTCCCTTATATAAATTCATTCCCTATTGAAATTTATCGTAAAACAAACGGTTTTTCAAAACCCCGAGTCCTTTTTTTCCATAAATTTGAAACGACCTTCACGGCCGCA
Source organism: uncultured Spirochaetaceae bacterium (assembly GCA_964495755.1). Taxonomy (GTDB): domain Bacteria; phylum Spirochaetota; class Spirochaetia; order SZUA-6; family DRHE01; genus JAFGQJ01. The sequence continues at coordinate 24,143 of CAZBXU010000013.1, forward strand.
GCTTGCGGAAAAGCGGATTTCGGTCTAACAATGTCGGGAGGAGGCCCGTGTAATGATCAACCTAGAGGTGAATCAAGATAAGCTGGAGAGGACCGTGGTCCGGGCCAGGGAACGGAACATCATCATTCCTACTTTCCGCCAGATGAAGGATCCGAGTGCCGTTCCAGAGAAGATAACAAAGGAGCTGCAAGGGATTGGGCTCTGGGATATCCACCCCCGCAATCTCTTTCGAATCACCTGGAGGAACGAACCTGTGCCCAAGGGCGGGGGGTTTGGATTCGTGAACTATATCGAGTTTCCCCAATCTCTGACTGGGGTGCCGGCTCGGATCATCGGTCTGGTGGGGAAGTGGTTCCCGACCGGGGCGCACAAAGTGGGAGCCGCTTTCGGATGTCTGGTGCCCCGGCTGATCACCGGGCAGTTCGATCCGACCGCTCAGAAGGCGGTCTGGCCCTCTACCGGCAACTACTGCCGCGGCGGGGCTTACGATTCAGCCCTGCTTTCCTGCGAGTCGGTGGCCATCCTTCCCGAAGAGATGAGCCGGGAACGCTTCGAATGGTTGTCTACGGTTGCCGGCGAGGTTATTCCAACACCGGGGAGCGAATCCAACGTCAAAGAGATATTCGACAAATGTTGGGAGCTAAAGCAATCCGGGGAGGATCTGGTCATCTTCAACCAGTTTGACGAGTTCGGCAACTACCTGTGGCACTACGAGGTCACCGGCCGGGCCATGGAGGAAGTGCTTCAGAGAGAGTTGAAACCGGGCCAGAGCTACCATGGGATGGCCATTGCTACCGGCTCCGCCGGCACCATCGGCTGCGGGGATTATCTGAAACAGCGCTATCCGGGCAGTCGAATCGCGGCGAGCGAAGCCCTTCAGTGTCCCACTCTGTTGGAAAACGGTTTCGGCGCCCACAGGATTGAGGGAATCGGGGACAAGCATGTACCGTGGATTCACAATGTGAAAAACTCGGACATGATTATGGCCATTGACGACAATGCCGTGGTGAATTTGGCCCGTTTGTTCAACGAGAAGGCAGGGCACGAGTACCTTTTGCACCGAGGAGTTCCGAAACAATTCGTTGATAAGCTCGACCTGCTCGGATTTTCCAGCATCGGCAATCTGCTTTCTTCGATCAAGTACGCCAAGTACTACGAGCTGACAGCTGACGAGGTGGTCCTTACGGTATTCACAGATTCGATGGAGCTGTACGGAAGCCGACTGAAGGAGATGCACAGCAGCTACGGCGCCTACGGCGGGGTGGAAGCTGCGGCAGATTTCGCCCGCTATCTCGAAGGAGTGACTACGGACTCTCTGCAGGAGCTCACCTACCAGGATCGCCGCCGCGTTCACAATCTCAAGTATTTCACCTGGGTCGAACAGCAGGACAAGACATACGAAGAAATCATGGATCAGTGGTATCGGCCCGACTACTGGCTTAGCATCCAGAAGCAGGTTGGCCGGATCGATTCCTTAATCGAGGAGTTCAACGGAAGAGTAGGACTGATCTGATTGTGCGCTGTCTTGTCTCCAGCCCGGGGTTGCCCTTATAGATGAAAACCAGCAAAGATACCGTTGAGATCGACATCCGTTCTCTGATTCTGCCCGTCTACATCCCCACCTTATTGATCATGTTCGGGTACGGGATGATTATTCCGGTGCTTCCCCTTTTCGCCCGGTCCCTCGGTGCGGGACTGGGTATCACCGGGGTAATTGTATCGATGCGTGGAGCTGGGTCTCTGCTCTTCGATCTGCCCGCGGGCGCGTTCATCTCCCGTGTGGGGAAACTGCCCGCCCTGGTTCTCGCTTCAGCTGCGGCGGTGATAGCGGCGGTAGCTACAGGTTTTATAGGACGACTTGTTCCTTTGGCGCTCCTAACCGTTGCGATGGGAGCTGCACACGTGCTATGGGTGCTCTCAATCCAGACTCACCTTCGACAAAATCTGCCATCTCGCCGGCGAGGGCGGGCTATGTCCCTGGTAGGCGGGACGTCACGGACCGGCTGGGTCCTCGGGCCTATTGTCGGCGGCTATGTTGGCAAGCTCTTCGGGCTGCAAGTCGTCTATTTCGGCCAGGCAATATTATGCTTCGCTGCCCTGATCGTTCTGCTGATTGGATCGGTTCACTACCGTTCCCGTACAATAGAAAGGAAAGGCGAATCTTTCCGGGCTCCGGGAATACCCTTTCTGCGTACGGTGCAAGGCAACTGGCGGGCATTTCTGCTCGTAGGACTGGTAGTGATCACACTGCAGCTGCTTCGTAGCGGACGGCAGACAATTCTGCCGCTCTGGGGGGAGCGTATTGGGTTGGATGTGGCAGCCATTGGTCTGATCTTCGGACTGTCCAGGGCTGTCGAGCTTTTCCTGTTCTATCCCGCCGGAGTACTCACGGACCGTTTGGGAAGAAAGTGGACGACTGTTCCCTGCATACTCATTCTTTCCCTTGGCCTGGCTTTGATCCCGACTACCGGCGGTTTCCTTGGCTTATTCATAGTGAGCCTGATCGCCGGAATCGGCAATGGCTTGGGCAGCGGGATTGTTCTGACTCTTGGCGCTGATCTGTCACCTCGCAGCTCTACCGGAGAGTTTCTTGGAATATGGCGCCTGATGGGTGATGTAGGCGCAATGTCGGGACCTTTGCTGATAGGCTCTGTGGCTCAAGCGCTCAGCCTGCAGGTCGCACCGCTGTTGATCGCCGGCTTCGGCTTGGTCGGGGCCTGGCTCATGATCTTCCGGGTTGCCGAGACCTTGAAAAAGGATAAGCTGTAGAGTTACTTAGCCGCCCGGGATGGCAGCTTTCCTGCGTTCCGAGGGAACGTGCACGTTTTCCGGTGCGGGTACCGGAAAACTTTCGGGACTTAGACCGTGCCTGTTCAGGTGCTGCAGACTTACAAAGGTCCCCTCCTTGCAGAGCAGCCGGCCTCCACACTCGCAGGATCCGCAAAGACCCACACCGCACAGCGAAGGAGTTTCAAGGGACAGATAGATCTCAGCGGGAACAGCTTCCAGGGCAAGCTCCCGTCGGCAGGCTCGTGCCAAGAATCCTTGAGGGCCGATGTTGTAGAAGCAGCTCCCATCGACGGCTTCTCTGTCGAGATGTTCCGACAGGAGATTCAACACTCGCGCCGGGCGGCCGCGGTCAGGGACGGCGAACTGCCTGCAGGGGAGGTCCAGTGCAGATAGGACCTGCAGATCCTCCTCTCGAGAGGCGCCATAGAACAAGTTGACTTCTTTGCCCTCCGCGATGAGGTTTTGCACCAGAAGCGGAGCCAGGGCGATTCCGGTGCCCCCGGCCACGATGCAGGCGGTTGGTTTCTCGCTGCGGGGCATCTGTGCCCCATAGGGCCCGCGCAGCAGGACCGGGTCGCCCACGCTCAGCCCAAACAGGGCATCTGTGAAAGGACCGCGTCTGCGAAGGAGAAACGTGGCCGGCTGGGTGCAGGCGATGGAGAAGGGCTTTTCCCCGCTGCCGGGAAGGAAGAGAAAGACATACTGACTGGCCGAGGCGCTCAGGCACCGGTCGAGGGTAATCATCCGCAGGGTTTCACTGAACTCACGGATCTCCTGTATGCGGGAGGTTTTGTATTCCATGAGCCTCTCGGTAGACAGAAAAGTAGCTGCCCTGTTGTCGTGCTCCAGGAAATCTCTGGCCAGTGCGCTTACATACAGAGGAATAAGATCCTGACGGGGAATGCGGGCGAACACGCTTCCCAGGCCGATTGCATTTGCCCCCGCCTCCCTCAAGATTCTGATATCTCCTGCCGAGGAAACACCGCCGATCCCGATGATGGGGACGTCCTTGCCCACGGCCCGGCGAATTTGGGCTACTTTCTCTCTGGCTGTTTCCTTGATCCACTCACCGGATTTCCCGCCGCCGTTGGGATTGGATAGAATCGGTTCGCCGCTCGAGGATTCCCGGAACACATCCGGACCTACAGTATTGATAGCGCTCAAGCCGTCTGCACCTGCGGCAACAGCCGCCCGAGCAATTTCCCCTATGTCATCGACGTTGGGAGTCAGCTTAGGGAAGAGTAGGGCAGAGGTAGATCTTCTGATCGCTCTGAGGTACTCGGCGACAACCCGCGGATCGGTTCCTATGCTGGACCCGTAGCCGGCGGCGGCATGAGGACAGGAGAAGTTCAGCTCGAGAATATCCGCCACCGGGCTAAAATGTTTGGCAAGTTGGATGAAGTCTTCTACGCTGTTTGCGGACAGGGAGACGTTGAGAAGGCTTCGGAGCCTGTGCCTGCGCCGCAGCTCCTCCAGCTCCCGGAACCCGTCTTCCATTCCCGGGTTTCTCAAGCCCACGGCGTTGGCAAAGCAGCCCACTTCCTGTTCGAGGAGGACCGGCTCCCGGTATCCGGGATTGGGGCGCACCTGATAGCTCTTGGTGGTGATGATCTCGACTTCCGGAACCATGCGGTCTACCCACTCGATCATCCCCGGACGGGTGGTCAGGATCCCGGACACGGTGGCCAGTTTGAAACTATCGGCCTGAAGCCGGTGGAGGATCTCTTCCCTGCTTCTCATACCCCTACCTCCTCTTTTTTGGGTACCCCAGTCAGCCCCCGGGTTCGGGCAAGTTCGAGAAGCTCTGAGATCCGCGCGAAGGTGTGGAAGCGTATTCCTCTCCGTTCGATCTCTTCCCGGCCGCCGCTCTCTCTGTCAATCAGCACGACCAGGTCCGTCACCTCAACTCCGGCCCCTTCCAGGATCTCGATCGCCTCGAGCTTGCTCCGGGCCGAGCTGATCACGTCGTCGAGGAGCACGACCCTGTCCCCCTTTTCAAAGAATCCTTCGATGGCGTTTCCCGTACCGTGGCCCTTGACGGTGAGCCTGGGGTAGATGAAGGGTTTGCCCAGCCGCAAGGATGCGGCTGCAGCCAGGGGAACCGCGGCCACCGGGATTGCGGCGATGCGGTCGAACACCAGAGGGCGCAGCAGTTCCTCGTAGGCTTCCGCAACGTTGGAGAGAAGTCCGGGGCTGGAGATAATCTGGCGCAGGTCGAGGTAGTGGGGCGAGATCGCCCCGGATTTCAGACGGAAAGATCCGAACTTGAGGCAGCCCTGCTCGATGATTTCCTCCAAAAGGGCCACTCGGCGGATCTCTTTCCGCAGGGATCGGGCATTCCGCCGATTTCTCGAACCGGCCGCTTCCCGGTTGATTCGGTCTCGAAACGCCTGAGCTTTCTGTCCCGGGTTGGGGTCCTGATAGATGCTTCTGCCCACGACCAGAAGCAGCCCCAAACCGTCTTCCCGCAATCCCGTTTGGACCGCGGCTTCCAGGCTTCCCCCTTGAGCACCGATTCCCGGGCAGAGTATCCAAACTCCGGGAAGCTGATCACGGACGGTTTCTAAAGCCTCGGGATCGGTCGCTCCGATGACCAGTCCGACATCGGGAGACCAGCTGCAGACCTCCCTGGCGATTTCGAGATACAGGGGACAGGTTGTATGGCTTCTTCCACCGCCGGGATTCTTTCGATATACCTCCAGGTCCTGGAGGTCTCCGGATTCAGGGTTGGAGGTGCGGCACAGCAGGAACAAGCCTTTTCCACTGTGCTCGAGAAAGGGGCGGATCGACTCGCGCCCCAGATAGGGATTCAATGTGGCGGAATCCACGCCGTAGTAGTCGAACAGTGCCCGAGCATAGGCCGTGGCGGTCTGCCCGATATCGTTTCGTTTGGCGTCGAGAATCACAGGTGTGTCCTTCGGGATTAGCTCTAGGGTTTCCTTGAGCGCCTTGAGCCCGTCCAAACCGTAAGCCTCGTAGAAGGCGATATTTGGTTTGTAGCAGGCTGCATAGGGCAAGGTTTGTTCGATGATTTCTCGATTTCGCTGCAGCATGCGCTGTGCCGCTTCTTTCGCGTCGTCACATTCAAAGCGCGGATCCAAGCCGACGCAGAGCAGGCTCTGCTTTTTTCTACAGACGGATTCCAGATTGGCAAAAAAACTCAGTTTCATTCTTCCCTCCCAGTGCTCAGGTAGGTGTCAGCCCGGTTGATTCCCGGTCCAGATACAAAAAAAGGGCTGCCCCCGGTCAAGGGGAACAGCCCTTTCTATACGCCTTAAAAAAAAGGAGAGCCATAGGCTCTCCAATTGATCCTTCAAAGATTAAAAAAAAACTCCGGAAATTCCGGAGCCCCGCTATGCCTGTTGGTAATTTACTTACTCCTCGCACCTGCTCTCCTGCTTCCTTTGTTCTGAATTGATCGGACTATCGCACAGTGGGAAAAAATTGTCAAGACTCAAAACTGCACTTTTATTGGAAAAGTGCAAAAAAACCCATCCACTTTTCACTCCATATCGCAATCTTCGATTGCAACTGAAAGGAAGATTGCGATGTCTTCTTCCAGTCGAAAATCTTGCTAAAAAAAACAAGATTTTCGACTGTCATCATAATACTGTGGGCATGAATTGATCCTGTCCCCGTTCCGGGATTATGCTCTTCCTGGGGTCTCTCGGTGCTCGTTGATCGAGGTCGGACTCGAATTGCCCGTTCGGGGGGTGCAGGGAAGTATCAGTATTCGGGAAGGAAGGTGTTATGTCGGAAGTCGAATGCGTGATGTTGGCGGCGGGGCGGTCAAGCCGGATGGATGCCTGGAAGATGACTCTCCCGTGGGGGGAATCTACGATTGTCGAGCATAGCGTGCGTACCGCCCTGAATGTCTGTGCCCGTGTCGTATTGGTAGCCGGGTTTCGGGCCGAGGAGCTCGACGGCCTATTTCGGGATTGGCAGCGGGTAGAAGTGGTGAAGAACGAAAGCTTCAGGGAAGGGATGTTCTCTTCTGTACAGCGGGGAGCGCAGGTCCTCGGAAGCGGAGGATTTTTCCTTGCCCTCGGAGACATGCCCGGGGTTTCTGAGGACACATACAGAGATCTGCTGGGCTGGGACGGGAAGCTGGCTTCGATTTCTACAGGTACGGCCTACGCAGTGATCCCAAAGTATAGGGGAAAAAAAGGGCACCCCCTGCTTCTCTCCCCGCAGATGAGGACCCGCATTCTTGAGACCAGCGTTTCGATGACCCTGCGGGACGTTCTGGCAGAGGTGCCGACGGTGATCGTGCCCATGGATGACAACGGTATCCTCCACGATATCGATACACCGGCAGACTACCGGTCCTGGCATGACCGGGAGCAGAGCGATTCACGTTGACATCGGCCGAAACAACCGGCTATTCTACCCGCCAGTACCGCTGGAGGGAGGACGACTATGAGCTATGACTGTGTGGTAACGGGCGGACTGCTCGTATATCCGGAAAAGACAGTTCGAGCCGATGTGGCCATTTCCAACGGCAGGATCTCCGCGCTCACCGCTCCGGGAGAGGCCAAAGGAAAGGCTACCATAGATGCGGAGGGTTGTTACGTTCTGCCGGGAGCGATCGATCCGCATACGCATCCGGTATATCTGGATTCCATCGCCAACACGGCCCGAACCGCTGCATTCGGTGGAGTGACCACCGTCATTCATTACGCCTATGCCCGGCCGGGGAACAGTCTGGTTACCAAAATCAAGGAGTTCAAGGACGAGGGAGAGGCCACCTCCTGTATCGATTTCGCCCTTCATGGCGGACTGTTCGAGACCCTCAAGCAGGCCGATGAAATCCCCCAAGTTTTTGGAATGGGGGTTACCTCCTTCAAAGTGTTTATGGCCTATGCAAAGCTCGGCTGGATGACCGATGACTACGCCATGGCCAAGACGATGGACGTCGTGGGCAAGCACGGCGGCATGGTCTGTGTACACGCCGAAACCGGCTTGGCCATCGATTACATTATGGACAAAATGCTGGCGGAGAAGGCGAACTTTGCTGAGCGGTTTCTGGAAACAAGCCCGGACATCGCCGAAGCTGAAGGGATATTCCGGGCGGTGTACATCGGACGGTTAATGGACTGTCCCGTATACATCCCCCATATCTCGTCGGCCGAAGGCATCCAGGTGATCCGCTTTTTAAAGCGTATGGGTTATCCGGTAATCGCCGAAACCTGCCCTCAGTACCTCGGGCTGACCTGGGAGGGATTGAAAGCGCGAGGACCCCTTGGCAAGGTCGGGCCGTCGATAAAGACGGAGGGCGACCGCATGGCTTTGTGGACGGCGATGCAGGAAGGAATTTTCGATTCGATCGGCAGCGATCATGCACCGAAGGAAAAAAGGTGTGAAGATGACTTCTTCGATGCGGCCTACGGATCGCCGGAAGTAGAGACCATGCTGCCCGTGGTCTGGAGCTTTGGTGTGAACAGAGGATTAATCACTCCGAATGAGGTGGCCGCCCTTATGGCGGAAAACACGGCCCGCATCATGGGCCTGTTTCCAAGAAAAGGCAGGCTCGATTCGGGTTCCGACGCAGATCTGGTGGTATTCGATCCGACCGAGAGCTGGACAGTCAGCGCTTCCAACCAGCACAGCAATGCCTCCTACACGCTGTTCGAGGGCCAAGAGCTCCTCGGTAGGGTGAAGAAGGTTCTCTCGAGGGGCCGGCTGGTAGTAAACGGAGAAGAGTTTCTGGGAAGCGACGGCTACGGTGTCTTCCTTCCTTCCAAGGCGGGAAACTGGCAGTATCGGAAGTAGCTCATCACTCGAGGAAACTTCGGTTGAAGGACGGTAGACCGATATCTCGTACGAGGTTCCCGGGAACCACCGGCGGTACGGGCTCGGTGTGGCCTAGTTTACTGCGAATCGATCTGATGAATCCCACCATCCCGAAGGCTCTGGCCCGGGCTTGGTACTGAGCCAATCTTGCAAGTGCCCGCTGTGACGGATAGCCTGACTCCGGCAGGGCCTGGTGAAGGAGGAGGGCCGTATCGAGCAGTTCAGCCGTCTCTTCGGTATTCTCTATCGTGCCGGCTCGGATTCTGGCCCATAATTTATTCAAGCGAGGCGGGAAAAAAGCGATCTCGTAGCTAAGCTGGAGTTTCTCGCGAGGGGTCATTGCTTGGCCTTCCAGAGCTCGATGTCCTGTTTTAATAATTCGAGGTTCTCGAGCAAGAGTGTATCCCGGCCAAAGGGAGGAGGAAGCCGACGGACCGCGGTTTGTATATCTTTGTAGCTAACCGGACGTTGTGCAATCAGGTACTGGACATCGCTTTGATCAACCTCATCATAGCGAATGAGTTTGCTGGCGATCAAATCGGGAATCGAAACCGTCGTTACTGTGAGAAAACGACCACGCCAAAGCAGGATCTCGGAGTCCGGTTGCGGTACAGCGAGACACAAGCGAAGGTGGGATACCCATTCGATGTGATTGTTCTGAGAAGGTTCCTCGGGGTTGAACGGTAGTCCCGCTGCCTCGGCAGCTCGGCGAAGCTCTCCCATGTCAGCCTGCGAGTATGGTCCCGCTATATCGATATCTAGACTGGTTCTGTCAGGCTCATCGAGCAGGATGAAGGCGGCGCTCCCGTACACGCACAGGGAGGATGGATTCTGGAGCGCCTGGTCGATTTTTTCCAGATAAAAAACCAATTCCTTCTTGTCCATCGATGTGACTATACCGATCTTACCGTTGCCATACAAGGGATAATAAGCAGGCAATAGATGCAACTCAGTTGCAAAACAGCACAGGCTCGTTATGCTGGGCCGATTCCGTGATGATGCGAACGATCCTCATACCTATAGTCTCGATCCTGCTGTTTTTCGTCCAGTTTCCCGTCCGGAGCGATACCGGGGCTGTGGCAGGGGGTCTGTTTCCCTGCGTAAGTGAGCTGGCCGATCTCTACAACGACATGGCTGGGGAGGCACCCGGTCTGATCGTAGGTTCTTCCGGCAAGCTGGCCGGTCAGATCGCGGCGGGGGCTCCCTTCGGGCTGACCTTGATGATTGCCGGAAACATTCCGGGTCGAACCCAAACCTTGCCATTATACATCCACAGTCAGA
>CAZBXU010000014.1:0-33999 GCA_964495755.1 uncultured Spirochaetaceae bacterium
TTCAGGATTGAATCCCGTACCCTCGAAATGCTCCTCCGTCACCTCTTTGGAAAGGGTTATGGAGGACACCACCTCCGATTCGTCGAAAGGGGTGCGGGGGTTGTCTTTCTTCATGGTGACCGGGAAGTGCTCCTCCGTGTTCACCGTCTGCCTGCTCATGTCCAGATTTATATCCAGTTTGACGATCTCCACCCTTTCGAAGCTGAAGATAGCACGCAGCGACTTGAGGATCTCCGCCTTGTACTGTTGCTCCAGCTCCTTTTTCGTTCTGATCTCTCGACGGGCGATCTCGATTCTGTCTACGTCCTCCAGACCGGCGAAATCGTTGAGCTGCAGGCCGTTCTGGTCCGTGATCACGATATTCTCATCCTGAAGACCGGCTACGGCGAACTTGATAATGCTAACGATCCCTTCAATTTTCTTGCGGTTTTCCGTGATATCCGAGCCCGGTTTGGGGGTGATAATTATAGAGGCGGTCACCGGGTTCTGGTCCTCTTCAAAAAGTTCAGGCCTAGGCACCACCAGGGTCACACTGACCGCATCCACGTCATCCAGAGCGAGGATGTGCTGTTCAAGATTTCTCGTAATTGCCCGTTGCAGATTCACATCCCGTTCGAAGTCTGTCAGAGTCCAGCGTTCCACGTCGAAGATCGCCCAGGGATCCGTCTTCGGAGGGATAAGATCCTCCCGGATCAAAATCGCTCGGATCCTACGGGCCGTGGGCTCGTCCTCCACATAAATCATGTTCTCCGGGCTCACCTTGTAAGTGACTCCCTCCTCGTCGAGGACCGTTACGATGCGAGCCAGATTGTTTTCGTCTGTGATCTGCGTTCCGATCAGCGGCACCATGGCCGGTGCGGAGCTAAACACCGCAATCAGGATGACAGCCAGAAAAGCCACACCGACCATAGAAAACAGGATGATCTTCTGAGTAGGGCTCCACTTACCCCAGAGAGTTTTTATCTGGTTCAGAAGTTGTCTTAACCACTCGTTCATTCTCCCCTCCCATAAGTTGAACGTACAAATGCTACTACCTCAGGTGCCGAAAATCATCGCGTGTTGATGATCTCCTGATACGCCCGAATCGCCCTGTCCATGATCGCTTTGGTCATCGACAATGCCAGATTGGCCTCGGCAATGGCCACGGTGACATCGTGAATGTCCACAGAATCCGGATCCGTCAACATCGCCTCGGTAAGGTCCATGGTTGTATGCTGCATATCGTTGACGTTGTTCAAAGCATCAAAAAACAGCTTCCCAAACCCCGCCTCGGGGCTGGCACCTGACGGTGGCTTCACCGCCGCGTGAGAACTGGAAATGTGCCGGGGATCGCTCGCCTGAAGCTCGATCACATGTCCCTTGGCCGACAAAGGTGAAAGTAGATCCATAGATTACCTCCCGATCTCCAGAGCCTTCAAGAACATGCTCTTGCTTCCGTTCATGATTGCCACATTGGCTTCGTAGGCCCGTGAGGCCGAGATCATATCAACCATCTCGTTTACCACGTTTACGTTTGGGTATTCCACATAGCCCTTGCGCGGTCCCGATTGGATGGCATCGGGATGGGTCGGATCGTACACCAATCTCACTTCAGCGTCGTAATCCTTCCCTATGTTGACCACCCGAACTCCTCTGCCGACCTGACTTTTAAGATAGCTGGGCAGAAAGGGACTGCGCCAGTAGGGTTGAGAAACCCTCGGTCGAAAGATGACCCGGCTGCGGCGAAAGGGTCCCCCCTCGGTCGTACGGGTGGTGTTCACATTGGCGATATTGTTGGCAATCACGTCCAGGCGTGTGCGCTGCGCCGTCAGCCCCGTAGCCGCCGTGTTAATCGTTGTAAAAAGGCCCATCTATTCCTCCTGCCGCAGCTCCGGAGTCTAGCGAAGCACCAGGTTCACCCGGGTAAACTCGCTGGAAATTGCCTGCGCCATGGTTTGATAGAGCAGCTGGTTCTCCAGAGCCAGCATACCCTCCTCCTCTATGTCCACGTTGTTGCCGTTGTTTTTTGCCGTGCTAAGATAATCCAACACCAGCCGCGGCCGAACGGTTCTGTAGTCGATCGGTTGATGAAATGGGATATGCCGGCTGTCGGTGATGAACTGCCGCGGGGGCCTCACCTTTTCCGAGTCCAATGCCCGCTTTAGTGCGGACTCGAAGTTCACAACCGTTCGCTTGAAGTTCGGAGTTTCCGCATTGGCGATATTGTTGGCGACTACGTTTCGCCGCAAGACGGAAATATCCATACCCCGCTTGAGCAGATCGATTGTTTTTTCAAAACGTCCTTGAAACATCATACTCTTAGTTTCGGCGGTATCCCCGACCTTGATTAGAGGATGAAGCGGCTCAAATCCTGATCTTCCACGATATCCTTTAACCTCTCGTCCACATATTTCTCGGTAATATGCACAGTCTGTCCCGCGATGTCGGTGGCGTTGAAGGAAACCTCTTCCAGGAGGGACTCCATGATGGTATGAAGCCTTCGAGCCCCGATGTTCTCCGTCCGGGAATTGACGTCATTGGCGATTTCAGCTATTCGGCGGATCGCCTGATCATCGAAGTCCAACTCCACTCCTTCGGTGCGCAGCAGCTCTTCATACTGTTTGATCAGGGCATTGCGGGGCTGGGTTAGAATCTTCACAAAATCTTCGCTGGTCAGGGCCTGGAGCTGTACCCGCAGGGGGAAACGGCCCTGGAGCTCCGGAATCAGGTCCGAAGGTTTGCTCATGTGGAAAGCTCCCGCTGCGATAAAGAGGATATGGGCGGTGTCTACCATACCGTAGCGGGTGTGTACCTTGGATCCTTCTACGATGGGAAGGATGTCTCGCTGCACCCCCTCCCGGGACACATCGACTCCACTCACGTTCTGCCTGGAGGCGATCTTGTCCATCTCGTCAATGAACACGATCCCCATCTGCTCGACCCTCTTGACGGCCTGTTCGGTGACTCGTTCCATGTCGATCAGTTTATCCATTTCTTCGGTCAACAGAATATCCCGAGCCCTGGCCACTGTGGTCTTCTTTCGCTTTTTGCGGCCCCCGAAGATGCTTCCCAGGTTGCCGATATTCACGTCCATCTCCTCCAGGCTGGTACCTGAAAAGATTTCAATCGCGGGAAACTGGCTGCTGGTGACATTCACCTCGACGGTCTTGTCTTCCAATTCGCCGCTGCGCAGCTTCTCTCTGAACTTCTCCCGCGTGCTGGACACTGAGACGGACTGCTCCGGTCCCGGCTGCACCTGCGGCTGGGCGCCCCGGGCGGCTGCCGGCGCTTTGCCCACCCCCGGCAGCAACAGATCTAGCAAAACCTCCTCCGCCCTTCTCTGGGCTTCCTCCCGCACCTGCTCCTGGAGCTCCGTCTTGACCATGGAAACAGCCACGGAAACCAGGTCCCTGATCATGGACTCCACATCCCGACCCACGTAGCCCACCTCGGTGTACTTGGTGGCTTCCACCTTCACGAAGGGAGCTCCGCCGAGACGACTGAGCCGGCGGGCGATCTCGGTTTTTCCAACACCTGTAGGCCCGATCATGATGATGTTCTTCGGCGCCACTTCATCCCGCATCTCTTCGGAAAGCCTCTGGCGGCGGGTTCGATTGCGCAGAGCGATAGCCACCGCTTTTTTTGCCTTGTTCTGCCCTACGATGTATTTATCCAGCTGTTCTACAATCTGTTTCGGCGTAAGCGAATCGAGATCTATCTTCATTCCAATTCCTCGACAATGATTTCTGAGTTCGTGTAGATACAAATTTCGGAGGCGATCCGGAGGGATCGTTCCACCACTTCGCGTGCGGAGAAACTCGCTCCTTCCAGGAAAGCCCTGGCCGCGGCGTAGGCAAAACTGCCGCCCGAACCGATGGCGATTACATCCTCTTCCGGATCGACCACATCTCCGGTCCCGGAGATGAGCAGCATATGCTTCCGGTCTGCAACCAAAAGCATTGCCTCCAGACGTCGCAGCACTCTGTCGGTGCGCCAGTCTTTGGCCAGCTCCACCGCGGACCGACGCAGGTCGCCGCCGTACTCCTTAATCTTTGCCTCAAAACGTTCGAAGAGTGTGAAAGCATCAGCGGTGGCCCCGGCAAAACCAACCAGGATCTTGCCGTCGTAGATCTTGCGGATTTTTCGAGCCTTGGCCTTCATGATCGTGTTGCCGAAGGTCACCTGTCCGTCTCCGCCCATTGCCAATTTTCCATCTTTTCGAACGGACATGACCGTGGTTGCGTGTATTTTCTCCATTATCTCGTCTCCCTCCGCTTGCGCCCGGACCCATCACCAGCCTTGGGCAGACTATCCCGGGGCCTGTCCCCGTGCTTCGAAGCGCGGGCATGGGGATGGGCAGATCTATACACCCTTCGGAGTCGTTCCATATCCAGATGTGTATACACCTGTGTCGTGGACAGGCTGGCATGACCTAGAAGCTCCTGCACAATCCGTATATCCGCCCCTTCATTGAGAATATGGGTGGCGAAACTGTGTCTGAAGGTATGAGGTGAAGCGGGTTTTATCAGTCCCGAGCTTGAGAGGAGCCGGTCAACGATCAGTTGGATGCCCCGTACCGAGAGTCTGTTCCCCCGCCGGTTGATAAGCAGTGCTTTCTGTCCGTCAACCTTTCTCAACCCTTTAGCTTTGAGCAGGGTCAGATACTCCCGCAGGCGCTGAAGAGCCTTGCTGCCGATGAATACGAGACGCTCCTTGCCTCCCTTTCCCAAAACCCGAAGGTCGGCCTCTTTCAGATCGAGATCTGTCAGATTGATGGAAGCCAGCTCCGAGACCCGACATCCCGTTGAATAGAGCAACTCCAGAATAAGCAGGTCCCGCAGCTGCCAGAAGTCCTCCGGTTCACCTTCAAAGAGCTGCTCGATCTCCTCCTCAAACAGGAACGTGGGCAGCTTGCCTTCTGCCTTGAGGCACTTGACCGAAGAGAAGGGATTGCCCGCTTTACCTCCAACTCTGTCATGGAAACGATAGTAGCCCCGCACGGCGGAGAGCACACGATTGATGGAGCGGGAGGATAATCCCCGTCTGGAGAGAAAGCCGACGAAGGCTCGGGCCTTGCCCGCATCGATGCTCTCCGGCTGCCAATTCTGGCTCTCGAGAAAGGTGAAGTACAGCTCCAGGTCACGGCGATAGGACCGCAGAGTGTTTGCCGAGAGGTGGCGCACATGCTCTAGATACTGGAGGTACTGCTCAAGCACTCTTATCCTCCGCCTCCTGAGTGTGCAGATAGCTGCACTCCGGATTGATACAGGCCTTGTAGGTGCCCCGCTGCTTGTCCTGCTTCTCCACCAGAAACTGACCACAGCGGGGACAATTCGATCCGGTCGGTTTGTCATAACTCACGAAATCACAATCCGGATAGTTGCTGCAACCGTAAAACTCACGGCCCCGTCCTTTCTGACGCCTTCGGGCGACGATTTTTCCGTCGCAATCCGGCCGCGGACAATCGGCAAGAGGCACCGGTTTGGTGTTCCTGCACTCCGGGAATCCCGTGCAGGCGATGAAGAAGCCGTACCTTCCCAGCTTCTTCACCATCGGTCGACCGCATTTCTCGCAGATCAGGTCCGTCGGTTCGTCCAGAACCCCCTTGATCGACTCCAGAGTCTCCATGACATGATCGACCTGGGGCTTGAAATCCCGATAGAACTCCTTCACCACTTCCACCCAACTCTCATTTCTACCCTCAACGTCGTCCAGACGCCTCTCCATCTCTGCGGTGAAGTTCTCGTTCACCAGCTCGGGAAAATTCTCGGTGAGCAGGTTGCTGATGATTCTGCCGAGCTGGGTGGCGGCGAGCTGCCGGGCCTTCCGTACCACATAGTAGCGGTCGAGGAGAACCGAGATGATCGGCGCATAGGTAGAGGGACGTCCGATTCCCTTCTCCTCCAGGGCCTTTATAATCGTCGCTTCGGTGTATCGAGCCGCTCCCGAGGTGAAGTGCTGCTCCGGATGGAAACGAAGCGCTTCCAGCTCCTCCCCCACTTCGAGTGCCGGCAGGTCCTTCTTGGCCCCTTTCGGAGCCAGTACACGCAGCACTTTCTGATAACCCCGTTCGACCACGGAGGTTGCGCTGGCCCGGAAGGCCGCTTCTCCGGCCCGAATCTCAACGCTGACCGTAGAGCTGCGACCGGGCTTCATCTGGGAGGATACGAAGCGCTCCCAAATCAGGGAATAGAGCTTGAACTGATCCGCCCTCAGAGAAGATTTCACATCGGCGGGGGTGTTGGCGACATAGGTGGGCCGGATCGCCTCGTGGGCATCCTGAACCTTGCCGCTGGAGGCGTAGAAATTCGCTTTCTCGGGAAGGTCCTTCGGATAATGCTTGCCAAGATACTCCCGCACTTCCTTCAAGGCAACAGGGGAAACGCGGGTGGAATCGGTTCGCATGTAGGTGATCAGCCCGACCCGACCGGAACCGATATCGATGCCTTCGTACAGAGCCTGAGCGATCTGCATGGTTTTCCGAGAGGTAAAACCGAATCGGTTGGCGGCCTCCTGCTGAAGCTTGGAGGTCGTGTAGGGAGAACGCGGCCGCAGTGTCTTCTGACTCACCTTCACGTCACTGACCCGAAACTCCTCGCCGTGCAGCCCGGATACGATATTCAGACAGTCGCTCTGGGTCTTGAGGTCACTCTTCTTGCCCCGATATTCGGCCAGCTGGGCGCGAAAGATTCTCCTGCCTTTACGCAGCTCCACCTCGAGACTCCAGTACTCCTCAGGCACGAAGGATTCGATCTCCTGCTCTCGCTCGCAGATGAGCCTTAGGGCTACCGATTGAACGCGTCCAGCGGAAAGCCCGTTTTTCACTTTCTTCCATAAGATAGGAGAGAGGTGGTAGCCCACCAATCTGTCGAGGATCCGTCGAGCTTTTTGAGCATCAACCTTGGCCGCATCGATCTCCCGCGGCTTGGCTACCGCTTCGCGGATAACCTGGGGTGTGATTTCATTGAATATGATTCGCTTGATCGGCAGCCCCGGCTGCTTGCTCTGTAGGGCGTTTTTCAGATGATAGGAGATCGCCTCTCCCTCTCTGTCGTTGTCCGAGGCTAGAAGCACTTCCACGGATTTCGCCGCCGCTTTCTGTAATCCTTTCAGGATCTTCGCCTTTCCACGTATCGTGATATATTCGGGCTTAAAATTATTCTCTACATCAATGGCCAGTCTGGACTTGGGCAGGTCGATCAGGTGACCCATTGAGGCTTCCACCGTAAATCCTGATCCCAGATACTTTTCGATGGTTCTGGCTTTGGCCGGGGATTCTACAATGATCAGTATCTCTTTGCTGTTATTTCCCATTTAACTCTCTCTCAAAAACTCTACCGCTTCGGTAGACGACACGACCGGCCATCTCCATCTCTAGCAACCGTGCCAATTCTCCTCCTGGCTCGAGGCTCCGGGGTAATGCTACAGACGTTTTTCCCTCTGGCTCAGTACCTGCAGACCATCCCCACCCGGTAAGTATTTCCGCGGCTCCGTCGATGATCTCTGCTCCCTGCTCCGCCAGCCGCCGCGACCCCGTTCCCCGTTGCCCGGAGATGCCGACCCGATGAACCAGCAGATCCCGTCCCTGCTCCAGAGCGTAGTCGGCGGTAATCAATGCGCCGGATCGCGCCGGGGCCTGCACAACCACGACCGTTCGGACTAAACCGCTGATGATCCGGTTTCGAGCCGGGAAGTGACGAGCCAGCGGAGGATCTCCCGGGGAATATTCACTAACCAGAGCGCCCCCGGCTGCAAGCAAGCGATGCCCAACCTCCCTGCTCGAATAGGGAAAGATCCTATCGATCCCGTTCCCCAAAACGGCGATGGTCCTACCTCCGGCATCGGAACTTCCACGATGCGCTTCCGCATCGATCCCTCTGGCCAAACCTGACACGGTTGTCAATCCGGCGGTCCCCAGCTCGAAGGCAAGGGCGTAGGAACGTTCCCTTGCCTGCCCGGTTGGATGCCGAGTCCCGACAATCGCTACGAGGGGTTGAGACCAGTCGGGCAGATTGCCGCGGTAGTATAGAACCACTGGCGGGTCATACACCTCCCGCAACTGAGGGGGGAATTCCCTGTTCCAGTAAAAAGTGCATTGGAACCGTCCACGAGTCAAGCCTTTTCGATCCGCCTCGGCTCCCTTCAGGTAAGTCTGGGACGGCCAGCCGGGATCATCGAATCGCCGCCTCAGAATCTCCTCCAGATCCCGCCGAGACAGACCGGCGAAATCCCTTACCGTTGAGCACAGATCCATCACCCGGAATTTTTCCAGGGGCCGGAGAAAGGGTACACGGTTCACCGCCAGGGCCAATTGCTCACTGGGTACCATAAAGCTCGTCCTCGATTCGTTTTTCATTGTCCCGAGCCTCCTGCCGCTTCTTCTCTACCTCGCTGAGAGACTCGATCTCCTTGTACAGTTCAAGGGCTTGCTCCAGCTTGCCCAACCTGTAATAAACGCCGGCCAGCAGGAAACGCCCCTCGATCTCTTTGCTCTCCACAGTCAACATTGTCTCCAGAAGAGCCTCCGCCTCTTCGGGGCGTTCCAGCTCGAACACGTACAGGACGCTCAGGCCGTAAAGGGCGTCTGAATAACCGGGATCCAGATCGATGGCTCGACGGTACAGGGTAACTGATCTTTCCAGCCACCGCTCTCGATCCTCCTCTAGAACTTGAGCCCTGCTCATCCGGGCCGCGCAGACCGCGGAGTAGTAAAAAAGAATGGGATTCTCCGGGTATATGTCTATGGCTTGCTTCAGCGTGTCGTAGGCGGCCCCGTACATACCGCCCCGCATGTACTCGATAGCAAGCATCTTGTAGTAGATGCCCACCTGTCCGGCTGCATCAACGGTTCTCTCAACCTCTTTCCGGTAGCGCCGTATGGCTTCTTCGATTTCTTCGATTCTCTGCGTCGATACCTCCTGATCCCTGTAAATATCGCCCTCCATCTCTATCAGCTGGTCCAGGTTATCCTCTCCCCTGTCGATTCTGGCGCAGGAGACCAGGATGCAGGTCTGTATTATCAATAAAGCCGAGAGTAGAGATCTCATCCGTTTATTAAAGTACACAATCACTTTTCTAACTCTATAACGTAAGAAACGAACTTCCTGATTCTATCCCCGCGGATGATATCGCCTGTGATGATCGTGAAGCTCCCTCTCATCCACATGGGTATAGATCTGGGTTGTACCAATATCCGCATGACCCAGAAGCGTCTGCACGGCCCTGAGATCCGCTCCACCCTTCAGCAGATGCGTGGCAAAGGAGTGGCGAAGCGTATGGATTTTCCCGCCCACCCCGACCCGCGATGTAATCTCCTTGAAACGCTTCCACATTCCCTTGCGCGTCAACCCTCTACCGGTGTGATTTATAAACAAAGCCCGCTCCTTTTTCCCCTTCAGAAGAGCGGCCCGGGCTTCGTCGAGGTAGCACCGCATCCACAGCAAGGCCTGCTCTCCCATTGGAACAAGCCGCTCTTTTGATCCCTTGCCTATAACGCGGAGCATGGACTCTTTCGGGTAGATCCTATCCAAGCTTAAGGCAACAGCCTCGGAAACCCTCAAACCGCAGGAGTATATCAGTTCAAAAAGAAAGCGATCCCGAACTCCGGCAGGGGAAGTTGTGTCGATAGCCGCAAGAATCGCCTCTACCTCTTCCAGGGAGTACACATCCGGAATCTTACGGGGCATCCGCGGCAGCTCCAGATGGATGCTGGGGTTGCTGTCTATCAGCTGCTCCCGAAGCAAAAAGGCAAAGAAAGAACGCAGGGCGCTCACCGCTTTAGCGGTAGTTTTTCGGCTGATTCCCTCGAGCTGCCTATTTATCAGATACTCGATTAGATTCCCTACGGTGGTGCTCTGAAGCTCAAGGCTTTCCCCCGCGCAGTACTCGAGGAATAGCCGGGCTTCGAGGGTGTACACAGAAACCGTGGAGGGTGAAAGACGCAGCTCGGCTCTCAGGGTATCCGAGAAACTTTGAAGCAGCTTCAACTTCTTGTCCATGAGGTGATGCCTAACTGTCCCCCTGTTGCAGCAGCTTCTTCTCCCGCAGTACGGTCGGGACGTTCAGATCCGCCTCTTTGGAGTTGCGACCTAGTAGGAAATCCCCCGGCCCTCTGCCGCCGACGGAACTGCCGGTCGGTGCGCCCTCAGCGGCGGCGGAGACTCCCTTCCTCATCTTGATCCACTCATCATAGGAGATGATGTCACCTTTCTGCTCCTCCTCAGGCTCCACTTTTGCAGAAAGCTGTCTTCGCTCATTGAACCCGGTGGCTACCACGGTCACTTTAATCTGTTCGCTCATCGAGCTGTTGATGCTGGTTCCGGCTATGATCAGGGCTTCCCTGTCCGCGCTGGCGGTGATGATCTTTAATACTTCCTCGAACTCGCTCAAGCACAGGTCGCTGCCGCCGGTCACGCTGACGAGAATCGCCCGGGCGCCCTCGATCTTGGCATCTTCGAGTAGAGGGTTGTTGATCGCATTTGTCGCCGCATCCACTGCACGATTATCCCCATTGCCTACTCCCACACCCATCAATGCATCCCCGTTACCCCTCATAACTGTTTTTACGTCCGCGAAATCTATATTGATCTCTCCCGGTTCGGTAATCAGGTCGGAAATTCCCTGAACACCCTGCCGCAGTACATCGTCGGCCATGAGAAAGGCTTCCCGGATTGGGGTACGTCGTTCAACGATTTTCAACAAGTACTGGTTGGGTATGACGATCAGGGTGTCCACTTCATCTCGGAGTCTCGCTATTCCCTCTTCGGCGATCTCCATCTTGCGGCGACCTTCAAAATCGAAGGGTTTGGTTACTACCGCCACACTCAGAGAACCGAGCTCATGGGCAATACGGGCCACGATGGGCGCTCCTCCCGTTCCGGTTCCTCCGCCCATACCGGCGGTAATGAACACCATATCCGCGGCTTTCAGGGTTTCCCGCAGCTTATCCTCATCCTCGAGGGCTGCCTTCTCACCGATATCCGGAATGCCCCCTGCCCCGAGGCCGCCGGTCAGCTTCGTGCCCAGGGCTAATTTCGTCTGGGCTTTGGCCATCTGCAATGCCTGCAGGTCCGTGTTGGCAGCAATAAACTGAACATTTTTCAGTCCGGTGGAGATCATCCGGTTTACCGCATTGCTGCCGCCGCCGCCAACGCCTATTACCTTGATAACGGTGAGGTTGCCCGAAAGCTCGTCGACAAATTCTATATTCATGTTCCCCTCCCATGAGATAACTCCGGTATTGAGGCCGCACCGCAGCCTTGTATACAAAGTTCTAGAAAAACTCTTTAAACCAATTTCTCATCCGATCCCAAACGCTGGAAAATGTCTTTTCACTGGAGCTGGTGTCCATGTAACCCACGTCGTGTCCGGCCGCACCGGACAGTACCAGCCCCACACCGGTGGCGTACCTCGGATTGTAGTACTCCTCCACCAGACCCCCCAATTTCACCGGATATCCGGTCCTGGCGGGAAGATTGAAGATCTCCGTGGCCAGTTCCGCGGTTCCTGTCAACAGGGATCCACCGCCGGTCACTACCACCCCGCCGCCCAAGATGTTGAGATACCCTTTTTTTTCGATCTGTTCTCGAATCATCCCGAGGATCTCAGCCATCCTCGGTTGAATGATCTCGGCCAGCCCGCTGCGCATAATCGTTCTGGGAGGCCGTCCTCCGACACCCGGGATATGAACTTCCTCGTCCTCCTGTACCAACGGGGCGTAACAGCAGCCCGCTTGTACTTTGATTTTTTCCGCAGCCTCCAGAGGAGTCTTGAGCATGATCGAGATATCGCTGGTGACCTGGTCACCCCCAACCGAAAGCACCTCCGTGTGGTAGGGAGCGCCCTCCAGATGAAGAAGCACATCCGTGGTTCCCCCGCCAAGATCGATCAGCAGGACCCCCAACTCTTTTTCATCCTGGGTGAGTACCGCCTTGGAGGAAGCCAAAGGCTCCAGTACAATATCATTGACCTTGAACCCCGCCCTGTTTACACACTTGACGATGTTCTGAGCGGATGTCACAGCCCCTGTGATGATATGGACCTCCGCCTCGAGGCGTACTCCGATCATGCCAATCGGGTTCTTGATTCCCCCCTGGTCATCTACGACGAACTCTTGTGGGATTACGTGCAGAACCTCCCGGTCCATTGGGATCACGACGGCCTTGGCCGCGTCGATCACTCGATCTACGTCTTCCCGGGTGATCTCCCGGCCCCTGCCGGTAACCGCTACGACCCCGCGGGAGTTGATTCCCTCGATATGGCCCCCGGCGATCCCCGTGTATACGGAAATCACCTCTCGGCCGGACATCATCTCAGCAGCCTCCACGGCCGCGGCAATGGAGCGCACAGTGGTCTCGATGTTGATCACCACGCCCCGCCGCAATCCCCGGGAAGGTGTGGTCCCAACCCCGGTAATCTCCAACTGACCACTGTCGTTGAACCCGCCGATGATTACACAAACTTTGGTGGTCCCGATATCCAGTCCGACAATCAGCTCTTCGCCTGCCAACAGATCAGCCCTCCTCTATCCTGTATACAACCTCCCCGGTCCTCATGTCGAGCTCTCTGACCCGCGGCAGCGCTTCCTGCCCGGCCAGCAGATCCAAAATGATCAAAGCGTTGCGCATCACCGCCGGGTCCAACCCGGCACTCAGGCGCAAACGCACAGGATACTGTACCGGATACAACAGAATGTCGAGCACACCCGTTGATTTCGAGATCAGCCGAAGCTCGGAAATCAGCCGAAACAGATTAGGTTCTTGGTTTTGCAGGGTGCGTAGATCCTGCAGTATGGGTAGGACCGCTTCGGGAAGCTTCATCCCGACCTTGAGCTGCCGGAACTTAACTCCGGTGATTACCGGCAGATCCCATTCGCTTACTCCACTTCCGATTTCGAAAACCACTCCTTGATCGTCGATGACCAGAGGAATGCTGGCTCCTTCCGGCGTTGTAAAGAAGAACATGGCCAGCGGGGCACGTCCGTAGAGTGTGATATTCAGAGCATCGGGAAAAACCTTCTCCACAACCGCCTCTCGAACCTGTGCTAAGCCTTCCAGATTCTCACGAATCTGTACCGTGTTCAGGTTGTAATAGTACATACTCTCCTCGATACCGGCGACCGTCAGGATTTCCTCTTTGCTCAAGCTTGAATCGCTTTTGATGGTGATACTGCGGACGGTCATACGAGGAGCAATGACAAAATGAAAGACCAACTCTCCGACCAGGAACAGACAGAGTGCGATGACCAGGATCACGAGAGCACGGTTGAAGACAGGCTCCCTGATTTGTTTGCGAGATATCTTTGAACGTTTGTATTTCCCGTATTTATCAAAGATTAAGGCTTCCGACATATTCTAGCCCCTCCATCCCTGAATGCGACTCTGCGGCGCATCCAAATTCAACCGGGAACGGATAGACGTCTCGCCACCCTGGGGCTGGCGCGAAAGATTGAACAAAACTCCGCCCATTGTCAGGGTCAGCAGCATGGATGATCCGCCTGAAGAAAAGAAGGGCAGGGGAATGCCGGTCGCCGGTACCAAGCCGGTCACAACAGCGATGTTGAGCAGAGCCTGGAGGGTGATGGTACTCGTGATGCCGAAAGCCAGATAGCGGGTAAAGCTGTCTTTACCCTTGATAGCCAGTGAGTAACCCCGCCAGGCCAAGACGAGAAAGAGCAGGAGCACAAAGAGGGCTCCCAGAAATCCCGCCTCTTCACCGACGACGGCGTATATGAAATCCGAATGGGCTTCAGGAAGTCCTCCCAGTTTTCTAACTCCCTTGCCCAATCCCCTGCCCCAAAAACCGCCGCTGATGAAGGCGGTTTGAGCTGCGATAACTTGATATCCACTTCCACTGGGATCGGCCAGCGGATTTAAGAAGGCCATGAGCCTGCGGACCCGGTGCGCTTTGGTGAACAGGAGCATACCTCCAAGGGGCACGAAAAGCAGGCTTAAAAGGAGGAAAAAGAGGACCCGAACCTGGGCGATCAGAAACATGGCCAACGCAATAAGAAGGATAAAAAAGGCTGTTGAGAAATCATTCTGAAGATAAATCAGGGCGACGAACAGCGAAACCACCAGCAGGGGTGGCAGAAGAGAGTTGACCGGATCATTGATCCTGTCCTGCTTCTTGCTGAATATCGCCGCCAGGTACAGCACGATAGAAAACTTCACCAGCTCCGACGGTTCGAAAGACTGTCCAAATACAAACAACCAGCGCCGTGCCCCCATGATCGGCCGGCCGATTCCCGGTACAAAGGTAAGCACCGTGAGTATCAAGGCCGAGGCCACAACGATCGGGGTAGCCTGGCGAACAGTCGTTATAGGGACCCGTGAAGCAGTAACTCCCGCCACGGAACCGAGGACAACCCAGAGCAACTGCCGCCTGAAAAGGTAGTAGGGGTCTTGGAACATCCTCTGGGCATAGTAGGTAGAGGCGGAAAACAGGACGGATATGCCTACTCCAAGTGTTACAATCAGAATGAGCAGCAACAGAGCGTCCCCTCGTGGTTTTCCGATTCTTTCCACATCTCCTCCCTACTGGATCTTCAGGGTAGACAAGCTCAAGATAGCGAACAATCCCCCCAGGATCCAAAACCGCAAGACCACTTTTGACTCGGGCCAACCCATCAGCTCGAAGTGGTGATGAAGAGGGGCCATTTTGAATACCCTCTTCCCCGTCAGTTTGAAGGAAACGACCTGTATTATGACTGAGAGGACCTCGATGAGGAAAACCCCGCCGACGATGAACAAAAGGATTTCTTTTTTGATGATCAGGGCGATAACCCCAACAACCCCGCCGAGGGAGAGGCTGCCCGTATCGCCCATCATGATCTCCGCGGGATGAGCATTGAACCAGAGGAAACCCACCACCGCTCCCACCAGGGCGAGGCTGTAGACGCTGATCTCCCAGCTCTGCTGAATAAAGGGAATCTGAAGATAGGCCGCATAGTCGGCACGACCGGCCAGGTAGGAAAGAACAGCAAAGGTAATTCCCACCATGATGACCAATCCCGCAGCCAAGCCATCAAGCCCGTCTGTCAGGTTGACAGCGTTGCTGAATCCCACCAGGACGAGTACACCGAAGGGGATGTACAAATACGACAAGTTCACAACGGGAATCTTGAAGAAGGGTATGTAGAGCAGGGTTGTATGCTCGTTTCTGTAGAGGAAAAGCAGGAGTACGATTACCACGGATACCACGGTCTGACCTGAAAACTTGAAACCTGCTCGCAACCCTGTTTGCTTTTTCTTAAACACTTTCAAGTAATCATCTACAAATCCGATCAGGCCAAACCCGACGGTGGCTCCCAGCAGGATCCACGTATAAAAATTGTTCCAGTCCTGCCACAGCAGAACCGAGAACACAATGGCACAGATAATCAAGATCCCGCCCATGGTCGGGGTACCTGTTTTTTGCAGATGCCGCTGCGGAACATCAACGCGTATCGCTTCTCCGGTTTTCAATTCCTGAAGTCTGCGAATCATCCAAGGGCCAACGACCAGGGACAGCACCAGAGCCGTTAGAGCGGCATAGGCGGCACGAAAAGTAATGTACTGAAAAACATTGAAGACCGTGAAGTATTTGACCAGTGGATAGAGCAGCTTCAGCACCATACCTTACACCTCGATCATTTCCGGCAGCAGTCGTTCCAGCTCTACAGCCCTGGATCCTTTGATTACCACCAGATCTCCCTCCCGAAGATACGGGAGCAGTTCCTTTCTCAAGCGCTCAAAATCCGTCATCCAGTTCACGGCACCGTCGAAGCCCCTCTCCTTGATGCTCCGAAATGCATCCTCCATCTCTTCTCCGAAGAGGAACAAACTTTGAAAACCGGCATCCAAGGCTTCCCGGCCGATCTGCCTATGGGCTTCCCGACTCTGTGTACCCAGCTCTTTCATCGCACCAAGCACCGCGATCTTCCTTCCCTGCCAGGGTAGGAGCGACACGAAGGAAAACACCTGGCGAAAGGAATCAGGATTAGCGTTGTAGCAATCCTGGATTACCGTTACCCTGCCGCCCCGGATGACTTCCGAACGCCCGAACAGGGGGCGAACGCTCTCCAGCCCCTCTTTGATTTTGCTTTTGCTAATTCCCAATTCCGCCGATACCGATATTGCAGCCAAAGCGTTTCGAACATTGTGAGCGCCATAAAGGTGGAAGCGGATCCGGAGCCCCTCCCAGTGGATGATGGTACCATCCAGCCCCAGATCCTCACTTCCTTCAAACCCTCTGGTACTTTCCGGCCCAAAGGGGATTATCATCCCCTGCAGTCCTTCATGCAACAGTGAATAAAAATCCTCTGCTTCAAAGACAAGGGCTTTCTGAGTTCCGTCAAAATAGCGGAAGATTTTTTTCTTCTCACGGGCGATAGCCTCACGAGATCCAAGCAGCCCGATATGGGCTGTGCCGATGTTTGTGATCACCGCCATATCCGGCCGATAGATATCCGCCAACACATCCATCTCCCCGGGATGGTTGACGCCGAGCTCAAAAACAGAGATTCGGTGATGCTCTCGAACCTGGAAGCAGGACAGGGGCAGGCCGATCTCGGAGTTCAAATTCCCCCGGCTGATCACCGTAGGGCTGTCCAGAGTGATGATGCTGCCAAGGATCTCTTTAGTCGTTGTTTTCCCGTCGCTCCCGGTCACTCCGATCCTCATCAGTTGGTGGAACTGCCGCAGGTACCCCTTGGACATCTCCTGCAAAGCGCTCAGAGTGTCCTCGACCAAGATCACACTGATTCCCGGCCTGTTCTGCAGCCCGGATTGCAGATCCCCCTGTCGTTTTTCCCACTGCCGGTGCGAAGCGATTACCGCCGCGGCTCCCCGCTTGAACGCCTGAGGAATAAACTCATGCCCGTCCACTCGAGTTCCCTGCAGGGCAACAAACAGACACCCCTCTTCGACCTGACGGGAATCTATAACAACCTGTCGAATATCCCGATTTCCCTTGATAAGCAAACGTCCACCGGCAAGGCGGCTCGCCTGGTCGGGGGAAAACAGACCGTTCCGCAACGCCGTATTAGTCACCCTGGCCGCCCTTAAAGCTGACTTTGATTACATCCTCCGGTTTCAGCGGTTTCAATCCCAGCTTATCCACGGCCAGTGCTTCAACCCGTTCGGGGGAACTCAGAACGGCCAGTGCTGCGATCACCTTCTTGTTTTTTTCCAGCCAATCCTTCTGTTCCAGCTCCAGGTTCTCCACCTCCTGCTCCAATTCCTGGTAGCGGTATCCCTGCCAGGTGTTTAGAAAGAACAGGGCGATGAAAGCCAGCACCGTGATGATGAAAAAGGGCGATCGAAGCCTCATGTAATTTTCTCCAATACCCTGAAGCGGGCGCTCCGGGAAGCAGGATTTTCCCGCATCTCCTCATCCGTGGGTCTCACCGGCTTCCTCGTCAACACTCGTGCCCGCCTTTGGCCCCCACATTGACAGATCGGCGATTCCGGAGGGCAGGTACAGGACTTATTGCGTTCCTGAAAGAAACGCTTCACAATACGATCCTCCAATGAGTGAAAGGAGATGACGCCCATCCTTCCACCTACGGTCAAGACTTCGAAAGCCACCGGCAATGTGGCCTCGAGAAGATCCAGTTCCCTGTTCACGGCGATACGCAGAGCCTGGAAGGTCCGGGTGGCCGGATGAATCCTCCCGTGCCGATAGGAAGGAGGCACGGCGTTCCAGATGACCTCGGCCAGCCTCTTGGAACTTTCAATATCTCCTCGTTCACGCTCGCCCACGATCGCCCTACTAATCATGGCAGCATAGCGTTCCTCTCCAAAACGCAGGATCAGCCGCCGCAGTTCCTCCTCGGAGCTGGTGTTCACGATTTCCGCAGCGCTTACACCTTTTTCGATATCGAGTCGCATATCCAGTGGCTCATTCCGGCTAAAGGAAAAGCCCCGTTCGCCGGCCCGGTAATGGAACATCGATACTCCCAGATCGAAAAATATACGCTGCGGCGGTTCGTCCACCAGCTGCGAAAAGGAACGAAAAAACTCAAAAAAATCCAGCCGGAACAGCCTGACCCGCCGGCCGAAACGGTCTAACCGTTGCCGCGCGCGCTCGAGGATCTGTTCGTCCTTTTCAACTCCATAAAGCACGAATCGGGGATCGGTAGATAGAAAGGCTTCTGCATGCCCGCCTTCCCCAAGAGTGGCGTCGACCAACACCAGCCCTTCTCCCTGCCCTCCGAGCAGAGTTAAAGCCTGTTCAAGAAGAACCGGCTTGTGGATGAACACGTTCCCCTCCCCGTCGCTACAGAGCGATCTTATTCCCTATCTCTTCAGCAGCCTCCTTGAACTTACTCTCGTTCTGCTCGAGGTAGGCCAGATAGCTTTCCTCGTCCCAGATCTCTATATAGGTCTGAATTCCAAGAATGATGCACTCCTTCTTCAACTCGGCGAACTCTTTCAGAGTAGTCGGTATAATGATCCTTCCGGATCTGTCGATCTCGGTCTCCTGGGCCGGTGCAATAATTCGCCGCTGCATGAGCCTGGCCTTCTCCTGAAATAAGGAGGTGGATCCGATCAGACTTTGGGCGATTTTCTTCCATTCGTCGTGAGGGAAAAGCCAGAGACATTTGTCCACACCCCGGGTCAACACAATAGAGTTGCCCGTGATATCGGCACGAATCCGAGAGGGAATCATCAATCTATTCTTATCATCGAGGGAATAGCGATATTCTCCGGTCAACATACCCTAACCTGTCACCTCTCTGGTAAAATCTCCCACTTTTTCCCACTTTTTATCTATACTATCCCATCTCGCGCAATTGTCAACATTCTTTTCTTCAGCATAGGGGAGATTTCTAACCAAAAAAGTGTATTCTACTATATATTTGTTAGGCAAAACTTCTAAATTGACGGAGTAAAGAGAAATATGTATCTTGAAAAGGTGCAGGTGTATAGCACCGAAGGGAGAAGAGATTTGTCTATGTACCGAGTTCATTTCAAGTGGAAAGATAAAGAAATACAACTCACCGCCAAGAGTCTCGATTTAACCCATCCCTATTTTGTATCAATCAAAGACCTGGTTTTCACGGATAAGAAGAAACTGATAATCAATCCTGCGGAAGACGATATCATGAAAGCCTTCGGAAATTCAAAACACCTGATGATTCCCTTTCAGACGGTGCTGCTGATCGAAGAGGTCGATGAACAGCAGCGTGCGGTTCGCCAATTCACTCTGGTCGATCAGGGTAAGACAGACTCCGAACAGAGCGAACACAGCGAGGGAGACGGACGGGAGGGCGATGCCCAGTCTTGATGCCACCTGGATTTTCAATAAACTTGTGAGAGGATAAAATGTTTGTTCGTAATGAGATTTCCAAAGACGAAGTAGAGTTGCGGGTACAGGGTCCTTTGAGTAGCGATGCGGCGGAGGAATTCCAGAAATCACTCCACGCCCTGGCAGCGGCAGATCACAAGACGATCACTCTCAATCTCTCTGAGGTTCCTTCGATCAACTCAACCTGCATCGGCAAAATCCTGCTGTTGCACAAAAACCTAACAGATCAGGACCGGGTTATCCGAGTCAACGGCTGTAGCGATGCTCTGTACAATACCTTCCAGCTGATCAAGTTCGACAAACTTGTAAGCATTGACCGTTGAATCGCTTCAGGAAACACAGCTCCGATAGTCGATTTTTGGAAATATGTTGTTTCTGCCCTCCACCTCGAGAAACCACTCTTGCCGGAGAGTGTTGGTCATGAGGGAGTTATAGATCCGGGTAAAGTTGTAGATGTGCTCTCGTGTGCGCCGCACCGCATAGGGCACGGTGGTTCCGGTCTTCATTATGAAAGCCCAATCCGACGCTTCGGCCAGCAGCATCTCTCGAAGGGCTTGATTCAAAGCCCGGTTGCGCAGCCCATTCTCTTTTGGAAAACGATGGGCCAGCTCCGACATGCGTAAAGCCTGTTGATGCAGGTGTCTGTACACCCAATCGTTGCTGCCCTCCAGCCACACTTCAGCATAACCCTTGTTCCCCCAGCTGGAAAAACATGGCTGCGCGACCTGCTGCTCCGGGTGCTGCGACAAATACTGTCCGGGGGTGGTCAAGGAGATAGAATCTTGTTCGGCGGCGACTCGGCGAAGGACGATCTCCAGCCACTGGGGACCTTCGAACCACCAGTGCCCAAACAGCTCGGCATCGAAGGGACATACGATCAAAGGGGGACGGTCCATTCTAGCGGATAGACGCCTGCATTGGTCGATCCGGGCGGTAACGAAATGCTCGGCGTGCTCCACAACCTTTTTTTCCGCCGCTTGGGGATTATACAGCCGTTTCTGGTCCCCCGGCCCGGTTATCGCGTGGTACTTGATTCCGGTACTAACTCGTACATTTCCGTCAGGAAGGAAAGGCTTCAGGTACTCCACCGGAAGATCGTAGCCGATATCCCGGTAGAACTCACGGTACACCGGGTCGCCGGGATACCCATCCTGGGAAGACCAAACTGATTTCGCAGACTCTGGATCCCGGCCGAAGGCGGCCACCATGTTGGGACAGTACAGGGGGGCATACACGCCGTAGCGAGGACGCTGTTCTGCAAAGAGAATTCCGTGAGTCTCCAAGAAAAAGTAGGACAGATTCTTCTCCTTCAGATACTCTTCCACCCCTGGATAGTACCCGCATTCCGGTAGCCAGAAACCCTTTGGATAGCTACCGAAGTTTCCAACATGAGTTTGAACGGCCACTTCCATTTGGGCTTTTACAACCTGGGGCACCACTTGAAACAGCGGAAGGAAGCAGTGGGTAGCGGTAGAGGTGATCAGATCCACGAGATCTGATTTCTCCAGGCGAATCAGTGCATCGAGAAGGTTGCAGTGATAGCGATCCTTAAATGCCCGCCGACACTCTTGAAAGCGATGGAGGTACATCCGGGCCAGTGAGTTCGTCTTTGGGTCCTCTGAAGTGCGTCGGACCTCGAGGCGGGCAAGCTCGATCATACGATCCAAATAGGCGAGATACCGGTTCTGGAGGAATTCGTCTTTGAACATTTCCGCCAGAGTAGGAGATATCGAAAGGGTTATTCGATATCTTACACCCTCTGCCTGCAGGCGCTCGAATATGGATAGGAGGGGTATATAGGTCTCGGATAATGCTTCGAAGAACCAGTCCTCTTCGAGAAACTGCGGGTATTCCGGATGCCTTACAAAGGGCAGGTGCCAGTGCAGCACCAGGGAGAGGTATCCCAAACTCTACTCCCTAGGGACAGCGAGAATTCTTTGGGGGATTGCCCTGGAGCTGCCAATACCTTCGAATGTATCGAATTCCGAAAGCAGATCAAAAGCAAGATCCTGGTCGACACTTGGGAAATTATCGGAAAAACCGTTACGAGGAGTCCTGATTAGGTTGGATCTGGCCAGGCACCGATATTTGTCCTCAGTGATAATCCCCAGCTCTAGGATGTAACTGCAGTTCTGGTTGGGAAGATAGATGTACCAACTCGTGTCATCGATTTGAATTGGGATATCAAACAAGGAATTTGCATTCGACCCCGTGAAATCGATCAACTCCACATCATGCACACGCAGCACCAGCTGGTCCTCATCGGTGTTCTTCCTCAGCTTCTCCAGGAGGTTTTTGTCCAGGTCCCAGTAGGCGTACGCCCAGTTGGGATCCCGAACCATGAAGACTACTCTTGTCTGATTGTATCGTTTCTCTATAGGAAAAGCATCGGCGCCTGCGCCGTCAGCGGTTTCTCGTTCTGTGACCTGGTATTTGCTCTGTTCTACGCGGATTGAAAGGTTGTTCTCCTCCTCCCTCTCCCTCTCCAGTTCTTTGAAGTTCTCCAGGACGAACTCTGTCAGAGCTGCTCTATCTCTATCAGTCGCACCGGTGAAATCGTAGCCCTGCTTACGAGCAAGGTCTTCCAACTCCTCCAGCGAGATCGACTGGAGGCGTTCTTTGGTCATGCAGACCTCCGTATGGCGCTGTTGCTCTCTCGATCATCCTAAGATAAGGGGGAAAAAAATGTCAACCCGTCTTGGCTCACCTCCCCGGCTTTACCGGTTTTCACCGGATGTACCAGTCACGTCAGCCCTGCTGACTTTGCGCGCCAACACGAGAACTACGTCTCCGAAGCCCATCTTCTTGGCCAGATAATCCACGGGACGCTTCACCACCGCCGGCACGGCCCCCTTGGCCAATCCTCCCCAGGTGACGGTTTTCAAGATCTCAAAACCGGATTCTACGAGCAATCTGCGCAGGGTACGCCGCGAGAACAGGGTAAGATGATCCGCTATCGCCGAACGCCACCTCTCTCGAAACACCCCGGCCTGCAGGCCGCCGATATTGGGCGTCACGATAATGGCATACCCTTCGGGCCTTAGGATCCTGCGGACCTCGAACAAGAAATCTCTTGGATCAGGTACGTGTTCAATCAAGTGGGAAAAATGAATTACCGGGAAATGGGCGCTCGGGAATGCCGCCTCTTCGAGAGTACCGATAAATATGTCGAGCCCCTTTCTGTTTATCCCGTATTCCGCCGATTCGCGACACAGTTCGACACCCCGAACCCCCCAACCACGATCTCGCAGGAAGGCGAGCAGCATCCCGGTGGCGCACCCGATATCCAGGAACAAACCCTGCTGCTCCAGGCCTTCGGTAAGCTCGAAGAAGCGGATGTCCTGGAGACCGAGTTCCATCAAATGGAAGAAATTTTCCTCGTTCCGTAGTTCGTAGTCGAAGTAACCCTGCCCATAGCGGTATTTCAAATCGTCGAACACCGGCTGCGGATTCTGATAGACAAGACCACAGACGGCGCACTTGACGAAAAAATAATCTTCGGCCGTCAGATACTTTCGATAGCGCCGGGAACCGCAGAGATTGCAGGAAATGGTCCTGACCTTCTCGCGACCGGGACTTGTCGAGTAGGTTTTCATCGCTACTCCAGAACAGTCAGAGCGTAACCTTTGGAGCTCTCATTACCGGCAAAATCAGAAGCGAATACAGTCAGAACCGTTTCCCCAGGAACCAGGTTGACCTTTCCCAACCGTAGGAGCCACGGCGATTCATAGAGCTTTGAGAATTCCCGTTCCGTGTTTATCAGGACGAGCCGCCGTGCCCCCAACCCCTGACCCGTTGCCTGGGAGCTGACCAGGGAATCAAAGGTGAAATTCGAGATTTCTCTTCCATCCTGAGAGAGGAACACTTTATATGGTGCCAGTTTCCAAAGAAAGGAAATATCCTCACGAAGATCGAAGATCGTTGCGAAGATCTCCACCTCTGCCCTGTTAACGGTCATTCCATCTTCCAGACCGATCAGATCCTGACCGATGCGGATCGACACATCCTTGATTATCGGCGCCTGACCGTCGCGCAGTGGCGGAAGAAGAAGCAGAGGATTGATTATGGTATCCATCTCTGTATCGATGATGGTCAGATGCAGATGCTTTCCAGAGGAGTATCCGCTGGAACCGACAACGCCTAAAGGCCGGCTGCGGTCGTACAGTCTTCGGGTTGGGTCCAGACTCCCCTCGGCCAGGTGGGCGTACAGCGAACGGATTCCGCCCTGGTGCTGAAGGACGAGAAAAGTACCCAGACCGACGGGAAGGGAGGAAAAGTCCTCACCTTCTCGGTAGGAAAAAACCAGCTCCCCAGATGATATCGGGAAAATAGGCTGCTCACCACCGCCCAGGTCGATTCCGGCATGGAAGTGGTCCCCCCGGTGCTCACCGAAGGTGGAGGTCAACACGATTCGTTCCAAAGGCCAGTCGAAGGCAAAGAGTACAACCCCCACGAGGCAGATCAGCAGAAACACCGGTAACGATCTTCGCATCATCCCTCCGTAAGGTCAGCCCGCAGCAGAAATCCGTCAATACCAAGAATCAGGGAGTTATCGATGATCCTCAAGAAAACATCCGGAACGGCCAATTGTCTAGACAGCAAAACCGATCTCAGGGGGCGGAAGATCAGCAGGTTCGAGCCTCTCTGCGTGCGAAAGGCCGCAGCGGAAAAATCAGAGGCAATGTCCACGGACCACAACACTCCGAGGCTGAGGATTTCGGCTGTGATTTTCTTACGAATATCGAGCACACCCAGACCTTCCTCGACTTCGAAGTATAAAAACCGTGCATCCGGACTAAAACTCAAATCCACCTCTCTCCGGAAATCCGAATCCAAATCCAGAGCGACCTCCGTAACGAACTCATTGTCAAGGCGCCGGACAATCGACAAGCTTTGAGGATCGATTCCAGAGAACAAAGCGATCTGCTGCCGGTCTTCTGTTATGGCGGTACCTAGGATTACAGGAATCCGGCTTCCCCCGGTTTCCTGCTCGTATATCACTTCCCCATCGGAGCCGATCAACAGCAGACGTCCGTCCATGAGCCCTATAACACATTCCTCTCCGGCCAGAGCAGCCGTAGTGAGGGGCACGGGAAAACTCAGAGACCATAGGATCTTCCCCTCTCTGTCGATCCGTTTCAGACCGCTTAAATCTGTATTGATCGAATAGAGAAACTCACCGCCGGAGTCCAGGAGGGGATACCCGTAGCTCTTTATACTGAACTGAAACTCACCGCGGGTGTTCATGAAAACGATATGATCTGGAACGCTGCCATAATTGATAAATCCCGAATCTGAGAGACTGAGGTTGTGGAGCCTCTGACCGACGTAGTACAGATTGCCATCGAGATCCGCGTATCCGAAAGTATCGGAAACGCGGAAAGACCAGCGGGGGTTGTTCGAATCTGAAAGCACCGTGGATGCAGGGGAAACGCTTTTAGCCCAAATCGTGCGTAGATACATTTCCCTGCCAAGCGGACGCGGGAAAAGCACGAGATAGAGAAAAAGTATAATGGGGAGGAATAGCCACAGGGCCCGTCCCCGTCTCTTTTTTAAAAAAATACTATCTGCCATGAACAGGTGAACAACTCTTGGATAACAAAGTTTAGAGAGTAATAGTATAATAAGCGTTCTTAATCTGTCAATGAAGAGGAGAACTCATGACTGACATGTCCGACCTGTTTGATGCAGCCCGCCGGGCTGCCAAGTGTTCCTACTCACCCTACTCTCATTTCCGCGTTGGCGCCGCTCTGCTGTGTAAAGACGGAACGGTGTTCACCGGGACAAACGTTGAGAATCGATCCTACGGATTGACGAACTGCGCCGAACGTTCGGCAATATTCACCGCGATTTCAGCGGGCAAAAAGGAATTCCAGGCGATTGCGATTTTCACGCCCGACAGCGGGCAGGCCGTAGCGCCCTGCGGTGCCTGTCGTCAGGTTCTCAGTGAATTCGCTGGGAAGGATTTCTCCGTTGTTTTTTCCGGAAAAAAGGAGAAAGTTGAAACAACTCTTGGAGAGCTGTACCCGTTTGACTCCCTGCAGGATTTGAAGGACGGAACTTAGCTTCCCGGTCTCTTGAGCTTTTCCATCTTTTGGGCGATCTCTCTTTTCTTCTGATCGTCCTCCATCTTCGCCTTCCAGATTTCCATTTTTTTCTTCACTACTTCCGCCTCTTCGATCTCGCCAAGCAAGGTATGCAGACGTTTGATAGAGGCAAGAAAGAAGATTGCTTTCTTGATGTCGTCGAGGCCCATGGTGGAAAGCTCGTATTTCTCCCGGTAGCGGTCTGCCGACTGCTGGAGGAGTCTTTTTACCAACTGGACATGAGCCAAACGCTCGGAGTATCCCTCGACCCGGGGATCCAGCTGGGCAATAAAGGTTTTCAGGTTCAGGAGGTTTTTCGAGATAACGGCGTACCGGCCCTGCAGTTCAACAAAGGACCACTTCCATTTTGAGCCCGCGCCGAAATTCTCCATTACCGAGTCTATTGAGAAACCGAGTTTGCAAAGGAAACTGTACTTCTCCTTATCGTCGAAATCCTGGAGGCTATCCACACCCTGCTGGTAATCGGAAAAAGGCGCGTCTATATAGGGACTGACACTTTCTTCCATATAAATAATGCTCTTGTAGCAGGCTTTTCGAGCGTCGTTGAGAAAACTTTCATTCTTTATTCCTAGCAGGGAGAGGGACAGGGCGTTCATCAGGTTGTAGTAGGACACGATATTGAGACATTGATAGGCCAGTCGAAAGCGCTCGGAATTGACCTCTTTCAGAGCATCAAGATCTGTAACCTGGCCGCCCCGGTACTGACCGCTGGTCAGACCTTGAGACTTGCTGGTCTTCCGGATCGAAGCGGCAAGCTCCTTGTTCTTGCCTTCGATCTGCTCGATCCGTTCTTTGTACTCATTTATTCTCTCGGAGTATCTCTTCTTGGCTTCGCTGCTGATCTTTTCCATCCGCTCTTCTCACCTTTTGCTAATACCCTCTATCCACGGGTACCTCGAGAACCATATTTCTGTAGCAGCTCCTGCGCATGTTTCAACGACGTGTCGCCGGTCCTATCACCTGCAAGCATTCTGGCGATCTCCTCCTGCTGCTCAGGCCCGGTGACGGAACTCACCCGCGTAACTGTCCTATCCGCCTGGGTGATCTTTTCTACTTTGATTTGATTATCGGCCTGAACTGCAATCGTGGCAAGGTGAGTGATGCACAATACCTGTTTGCTCTTGGCCAACCCTTTCAACCGTTCACCCACGGCGATGGCCACCTCCCCACCGATCCCCGCATCCACCTCGTCGAATATCAAGCTATTGATGTGGTCCGACTCGGCCAGTACGGTTTTTATGGCCAACATAATCCGGGACAGTTCGCCTCCGGAGGCAATCTGCACCAATTTTTTAAAGGGCTCACCCAGGTTAGGAGCGATCATGAACTCCACCTGGTCTTTCCCCGTCCCGGCGTACAAAACCTTACCGCTGTCGCTTGTACGATCCTCGATCTGAACCTGAAATCGAACCTTGGGCATCCCCAACTGCTTCAACTCCCCAACGATCTTCTCCTGAAGCCCGCCTGCGGCTTGCTTCCGCAGATGCGTAATGTTCGCTGCCCGTGCCTTAAGTTCCTTTTCCAGACCTGTTATCTGTTCCTCAAGCTTTTTCTGCGTTGCATCGCTGTTCTGAATGCCCTCCAGGGCCCTCCGGCTCTCCTCCAAATGGGCAAGCACCTCCTCGATCGTACCCCCGTATTTCTTCTCCAGGCGCTTTATCAGATCGAGGCGTTCCTCTATCTTTTCTAATCTCGCAGGATCGAAATTGATCGATCCTTTGTACCGGCCGAGGTTTTCTACGAAATCCTCGAGCTCGAAAAAAACAGTTTCCAATTGTCGGTTCGAGTCATTCAAGTGGGAGTCGATCTTGACGATCTCCGCAAGCAGCCCCCGAGCCTGCCGGAGATTGCCGAGTGCACCGCCTCGGCTCTCTGCCGTGGCGCCGTACACATCTTCGACCAGGTGAATCAATCTTTCGTGATTGGCGAGCAGGTTCTGTTCCTGTCTTAGTTGCTCCTCTTCACCAACCTTCAGCTTGGCATCCTCGATTTCCTGGATCGCGTACTCCAACAACTCCACCTTTCGAACCCGCTCCCGCTGCTCCGCAATCAAGGCGGTGTGCTCTTCCCGCACCTTGAGAAGCCGGGTGTACAAGGCGGAGAATGCCGTCACCTCAGCGGTGATGTTGCCGTAGTGGTCGAGGAGTCTCCTGTGGTTTTCCGGGCTCAGTAGAGATTGATGCTCATGCTGACCGTGCAGATCAAAGAGCATCCCGGTCAGCTCTCGAAGGGCGGTGAGGGTGAACGGAGTGGATTGGACGTAAATCGTGCCCTTGCCGTTTTTCTTCACGACCCGGCGAATGATGATGCTGTTGTTTTCCGCCGCGATTCCCTTCGCTTCCATCCAGGTCTGTACGTCCGGATCGTTGTCGAGTTTTACAATGCCGGATACGTCGATCTCTTCGGTCCCGGCTCGAATCGCACCGGTATCCGCTTTCATCCCCAGGATGAGTCCGAGGGCACCGATCAGGATGGA
Organism: uncultured Spirochaetaceae bacterium; assembly: GCA_964495755.1. Taxonomy (GTDB): domain Bacteria; phylum Spirochaetota; class Spirochaetia; order SZUA-6; family DRHE01; genus JAFGQJ01. The sequence goes on from CAZBXU010000014.1 coordinate 27,853, forward strand.
CTTGCCGGCGCCTGTTTCACCGGTAAGGATATTCAAACCCGGGGAGAAACGAACTTGAAGTCGATCGATCAGGGCGTAGTTCTGAACCACCAGTTCTTCAAGCATGGGGTTCCTCCGCCCAGTTCAGTTTACTCCGCAGTACTTCGTAAAAGCTTCTCTTGTCCGATTGGATGATCAGAGAGTGCTTATCGGATTTGCAGAAAACGACCCGATCCTTCGGCCGTAGATCGAACACCTCCTGGCCATCCACCACCAGAACAATCTGGGTGCGTTGTGTCTCCTCGACCTCCAACTCGAAGGTTTCACCGCCGGGAATCACGATCGGACGGTTTGACAGGGTGAAGGGACAGATGGGGTTCAGTACGAAAGCATCCATCTCCGGATGCAGAATCGGTCCGCCGGCGGACATGGAATAGGCTGTCGAACCAGTGGGAGTGGCTACGATCAGACCGTCGGCCCGATAGCGAGCCACATAGGTGTGGGAAAGGTGAACACGCAGTGCGATGACTCGGGCGAAATCACCGGCCCGCACCACCGCATCGTTCAAACCACTGAAGCTCTGCAGCATCCTGCCGCCCCGCTGCACAGCTGCATCGAACATGATCCGCCGGCTCACACCCAAACGGCCGTCGAGATACTTCTCCAGTGCATCGGCCCATTCAGTACGGGATACCTCCGTAATGAAGCCGAAGTCCCCGACATTTACCGCCAGGATAGGCACATCGCAGCCGGCAAGGATTCGAGCACCGTACAAGAGGGTACCGTCTCCGCCAAGGGTGATCGCCAGATCCGTGTTCGGAGGAACTGTCGGGACCTTGGCTTCATCCACAGGAATCACCTCCACCTCAACTGCCCTGCTCTGGAGACAGCTCTTTACCTCTCCGAGCAGGGCAATCGCCTCTTCTTTAAGAGAATTAACGAGGACAACGACTCTGTGAATTCTTTTTTTCATAGCGTAAAATGCGTATTCTTCTAGACTATACCGATTCCCGGATACCCCATCAAGGAAGTGTACTCAGGATTTTGCATATCAACTGTACATCCTTTCTGGCCAGGGAGGGATACAGCGGAAAGAGCAGACAACGCCAGAGAAGCTCCTGCGCGTTGGGAAATTTCCTGTCTGAATCATTGCCCTCCTCAGGAGAGGCATGCCCTTCAACAGCAACGATCGCGTCCTTGAAAGCGGGTTCGCTCTGGATGCCCTTCTTGTTGGCGTACTGCATAATCTCAAGTCTTCCATCCTTCACCAGAATCGGAAAGCTGAAATCTACCCATACCCCACCCTCGTTATTGAAGAGGGGGCTGTGGCGGGAGCGTAACAGTGCCTCACGGAAAACCTGAGCTATTTCAAAACGTTTATCAAGAAATCGCTGAAGCTCTCGTACCTGGGTGATTCCCAAGGCAGCATTCATATCCGGGAGAAGTTGATCGTAAAAACCCTGACCCGCGATATCCTTCAGAGTTCTGACACTCCGGCGGTCTCGGGAAAATACCACCCCCCCACAACCCGTGGTAATCAACCCACCGGGATCCAAAGACAATACCCCGACCCGTCCACGGCTGCCGCAGGGTTGATCACCCCAAACTCCCCCAACGGCTTGAGTGATATCTTCGATTACCGGTACTCCGAGCTGAAAGATGTCATCCCCCGCCGGCATGGATCCCAGGCTGTAGTACAGCACAATAGCCTTCGCTCCCGAAGCTAGCTGGTGCTGCGCCGAGTTGCTTGACAGAAGCGGTCGCCCAGGCTCGACGTCAGCCACCAGAGCGACCAATCCTCGTGACTCGATGACCTGTAGATACTCCTTGGGCGCTAGGCTTGAGATGATTACACCGTCCCCTTCCTCAAGCTCGAGCGCCTCGAGGGCGCAGTGGATACTGGAGCGGTAGCTGATCAGGCTCACTCCTCCGGGTACGGTCAGAACCCGGCTCAAGGAGGCGGTGAATTCCTGGTTCAGCGGTCCGGGAGCAATCTGATCCGAAACCAGGCAATTGAGAACGCTGTTAAAATCTTTTCGACGTAACGTTGGACGATTCACAGGGATGAGCATGTGGTTTCCTTAATGCTTGAAGAATAGAAAGTTTAGCCTACTTTTTCAATATGCCGAATGCTTCTGGACCAGGGGAACGAAGCGGCAGCCGATGCTCTCTCGGGTATCGAAACGATTTCCTATCCTGCGGACCTCAAGGAGGGTTTGGTAATGGCGGCTGTCCCCAACGGGAATCACCAGGATCCCATTGTCGGCCAACTGAGTCGTGAGTTGGCGAGGAATGGCAGCTGCGGCGGCGGCAACCAGTATGCGGTCGTAGGGACCATGCTTGTCCCATCCTTCAGATCCATCGCCGATCCGATACACCACATTGGCATAACCGAGTTCATTGAGCAACTTCTGCGTGCGCTTGGTGAGGGCGGGAATCAACTCGACTGTGTAGACTACCAGAGCCAGCTCCGCCAATAGCGCTGTTTGGTAGCCGCTGCCGGTGCCGATTTCGAGTACCCTTTCCTCTCCCTGCAGGCGCAGCTCCTCTGTCATCAACGCCACCATGTAGGGCTGGGATATAGTCTGTCCGTGCCCGATGGAAAGAGGAAAATCCCCATAGGCCTCGAAGGTATGAACTCCTGAGACGAAGCGATGACGGGGGATGCGGGACATCGCAGCGAGGACCCTCTGGTCCCGGATACCTCTGGATGCGATCTGAGTGCGCACCATTCTCTCAGCGGAAGGATTTTCCGGATACGTTACCTTCACGATACTCAATCAGTAGACGATGAGCACGGGCAAGGGACTCCGACGCAGCAGGTGAACCGTGGTAGAGCCGAGAATATAGTCCCGTATTTTATGGGTGCCGTGGGAGCCGATCAGAAGCAGGTCCGATCCTTCGCGTTCGGCAACCTCTATAACCGTATCTATAGGGGAACCCTTCTCCGTAACCAGACGATGGTCTATAGCGTGTTTGCTCAGATACCTGTGCTCCCGCTCGGTTAATCCCTCTTCCTCTTCACTGGATAGAATTAGGAATTCTTTCCAGAACGTGCCGAAGGCGTTCACACAAAACTGGAGAGCCCGTTCAGCGTTCAAAGACCCGTCGTAAGGAAAGAGAATCTTTTCGGGAGTACGGAAGGCTTGGGGGCAGACCATTATAGGTCGAGGAGAAGATCGAACCACATCCTCGGCGGTGGAACCGACAATAATACGAGCAAAGCGGGCATTTTCTCCCTTTTGTCCGATAAACAGAAGGTCTCCCGATCGGCTCTCCTCGGAGAGAACCTGGGAAGGCAGCCCTTCCCGCTGAATGGCGATGAAGGGAATTTTGCTCTTCTTGCAGCTTTCCTCGCAGGTTTTGAGACAGTTGGCGGCAAAGCCCTCGAGATCCTTTTTGATCTTGTTGTAGAAGCCCTTCAGTTCCGGGTCGGGGGGAATATATGTTCTGGCAAAGGCATAATCAAAGTGACCGGTGGCGTAAATGATGGGGAGCTCGGTTTTCCTGGAGTCAACAACAAAGACCGCCTTGAGCTCGCAGCCCAACTTAGCGGCGAAGTGTTCCGCGTATTGAAAGGCGGAAAGAGAGTAATCAGACCCATCGATACCAACCACAACCTGTTCGATCAACTTGAACCTCCCTCTTTTCTGCTTTGTCCGCCCTTCTTGGACTCATGACCGGAGGAATGGCGCAGGTCTTTGGCGTGAAGCTTGGAAACCTTGTACTGCTTGATCAACATCCTGAGAGCTTCATTTACCGCTTCGGTGCGATCATGATAAAAGCCCTCCTGGATCATTTCATCGATCTCCTCCAACAGAAAGGTCGAGGTTTCTACATAGGTCCTGGACACCTTGAAAGCCTCCTCATCAGTCTTCATTTCTATTGTAATCCGTCCTCAGGTCTACTGCAAGTTCGGAGAACGGGTTTGCAAGCCTACCGGCTTTTTTAGAAGAGCAGAAACTCCAGAGCCCGCCTCCGACCCTCCCGGATCTCCGCTTTGTCCAGACAAGAGAGCAACCAGCTCCGGGGAAACTCCTTTAAAACGGGCCAGGGCGCCGATTTCAGGGCTTCCCGGGTATATTTAAGCAGGGCAGCCGGTGTATTCAGGGACTTGGGAAGGTCGCGAACAGAGAGGTGTTTCAGAATTCCGGGAAAAAGGGGAATATCTATTTCCTGACCCGTTGAAAGCTCATACTTCAGAGTCCCTACTTTCTTCACAAATGAATAGGTCCTCTTCATAGTTCAGCCTTCCGTTTTTAACCACGACAACAGCAGGTCTCTCGCTTCCATAGCGTCTTCGGGATTCACATCCTTGTAGACCGCCAGATCATCCCGTATCGCCGCATCGCTCCACAGTAGAAGACGTTCGCTGAGAATGAGTGCATCCTGATTGGCGAGTATCTCCCGTGCCGGTCCTGTTAATTCCGGATCATGGCGCAATAAGGCTGTGAAATCAACCAAATCTCTCGCTTCGGAGCGCTCGGCAATGCATTGGATTTTGTCCGCTAAGAATCGCGGAAGACTAACCCGCTTCATGCCCGGGACCAGTTTAGATTCGACAAGTTCACTGGCCGGGACATCCTGATAGTTTGATAACACCTCTATCGTGACCTTCTCTTCGCTGGAGAGTACCAATACTCCTTTGAATCCAGATCCGTATCCATCAGGGACAGTAAGGACCTCAAAGCGATTCGGAAATGCCTGCTGAATTTCTGTCAGAAGCGGGCGAACATCGACCAAAGCTCTGCTGGTATGAAAGTCAAGATCGAAGGATTGTCTGTGGTGTGTCTCTTCGATGGATACAGCAGACGCTCCAGCCCAATAGCAAGTCTCTCGCAGACGTGGACATCTTTCGGCAATCAGACGCAGAGCTTCAGCGAGTATGGTACTTTGTTTTTTTGGATCCATCGGCCAATCGAGTCAATTCTTATTAAGTAATGTGAAATTGGAAAATAAAAGTCAAGGCTGCTTCAAGGCAGAACGTATTGGGGAAGTTTGTCTATGGTCGCAGCCCTCAGAATCTGCCAAGATTCCAGGAAGTGATCGAACCATCCGTACTCGGCGAGTACCTGAACATACTTATACAGCTCCCTGGACTTCTTCTTGATATTGGAGTGGAACTCTTTGAGAGCTTGTTCGTTGCCCAGGTCGGTAACGATGCGGACACTCAGCGGCGGCAGGCTGTTCTTCAAAGCGCCGACAAATACGCCCGCGGTTTCCCAATTTGCCCCGGATGCTTGGAACAGGGAGTACAGGGCTTCTCGCATCTCAAGGGACTGAATCAACAGCTCGCCACAAGCCTGGTTGCCGACCCGGACCTGAAAGCTCTCCGTGCTTCCGGTCTCGCCGGCTTCCCGAAACAACATTTCCCTTTCGGCGGAGGGTAGAAGGCTGAATGCCGAAGGAAGTTTCATCTCCGGGATACTTCTGGTTGGAAATCCGCTGCCGCCGATGTCGTACTCGTAGCAGTCACGGCAGAGGATAATCTCTCCTACGAACGCCCCGGATTCGGTTCCGGCACAGGAACCGGAATCGATCACCAGATCGGGAGCATACTTGAAGCATCCGGCTACAGTCGCGGCAGCCGCCCTGGCCTTGGCCGGGCCGGACTCGATAGCAAACACGTCGGCATTGCCGGCAACGCCCCGAGCCGACCGGCAGCCGGAGACGGGTTTGGCATCCCTCAGTGATAAAACTTCCCTGCAGGCGTTGAACTCCACAGGAAAGGGACAGATCAGAAGCAATTTCACCGCCATAATCCCTGATCTCAGAACCCTATATCCACAACCGGAGTGCAGTCAAGGCGGCGCCGGTGGATAAGTTCCCCCACTGGCCAAACATTTCAGGCATTCTTGCATAACCTACGTGAGTTTTCTAGAATACTTCGGTCCGGCGCATCACCATTAAAAAAGGGATAGGCCTGCAGGCCTATCCCTATGCTGCTTTGAGGCATAAAAGGGCAAGGAAAGGAGGTGAAACTTGCCCATCGGAATATTATTCCGCCTTTAACCGCCTCAATTTAACAAACAACTCTGGTTTATTTTGGTTACATTTTTTTGTGAAAATAATAGCAATTTCCTTATGTAAATACGTTATATAGATTGGGTAGTAAGGGTGAACAAAAGATATGGTCAAGCCTCACGGGAAATTAGTACTGGTCGGCTA
>CAZBXU010000015.1:0-29410 GCA_964495755.1 uncultured Spirochaetaceae bacterium
GGATCACAAAAAAAATAATCGTTGAGATCAGAAATATTGTCAGAAGCAGTCGTCCTAATCGCCGGGATGCGAAGATCAACAGTTTCATCTATGGTTTTAAACTCTGTGTAGGCTGCATATTTTACTGACAGGGTCGAATTAATCAAGATGCAATTGGGCTTAAAAACAGCAGAGAGATCCTCAAAGACTCCTTCTACTCGGTTGGGCCGGCGGTGAAATTGCTGTACACTTGCGACATATGAAACCGGGAGAAGTCCGACACTCGATGCGGAGCCGCTGGTTTAAATTCATCGAATTTCTGGGCCGAGCGGGGCTTGCGGTGGGTGGAAATCCGGAGCAGGTGTTTCAAGCCCTCGATCGCCGGTACAGCGAAGAGAACAGGCACTATCACAACTGGACCCATGTCTCGGCCTGCCTCGACGAGCTGAAAGCGGCCCGCTCCTTTGCGATTCATCCCGTCGCTGTGGAGATGGCCGTTTGGTTTCATGATGCGGTGTATGTTCCGGGTGCCCCGGACAACGAGGAGCTCAGCGCCCGAATGGCTCGATCTGCCGCGGAGAGCATGAATCTCCCTTCCGGAACCGTCCGGGAGGTGGAGACTCTCATCCTGGCTACCCGATATCTGACCAATCACGACACCCCAGAGGCGCTCTGCCCTCAGGACAGCGCCCTGATCCGTGATGTCGATCTATCCATCCTCGGGAAAACCCGGAAGGATTTCGACAGCTACGAGGAAGCGATCGGCCTGGAATACAGCTCCGTACCAGACAGAGAGCGCCGGCAAAGGCGGATCCACATTCTCGAAGGATTTCTCGCTCTACCGGAAATATACACAGTCCCGCCCTTCCAAAAACGATATGAGCACCAGGCGCGGCAGAACCTGAGCCGATCGATTCGCCGGCTGCGGAAGCTCCTCGCTTGAGTGAAAGCCGGCGCGGGGAAGAGCTTACAGGTATTCCTCTATCTCTCGGATATCCCGGATGATCGGATGCCCCTCTATCTCCCCGATTCCCTTCCGCTCGAAGCGGTTGATAATCACGGAGGGCATGCCCACCTCCATGCTGCCGATGGCGTCATCGTAGTAGTTGTCACCGACATACAAACATTGGGATGCTGAAACCCCTGCCTTCTCCAGAGCGAGACGAAAGATGCCCTCGTCCGGTTTTTCACAGCCCACCTCCGAGGATATGATGATGTGGTCGAAATAATCCGCTAGACCCTGCCTGGTCAGAGTCGATCTGGCTGAAAGGTCCCAGTTGGAAATGATGCCAAGGCGAAAGCCCTTTCGTCTCAACCGATCCAGCACGGAAGGGGCGAAATCGAAAGCCCGCCAGTAATCTTCGGTGGCATCCTGCAGCTCCCTCCAGCGTGTGAAGACACTGCAGAGATCGAGACGCAGACCGAGATGGTAGTTCAAGACCCCCAGGTACCAGGGAGAGTAGGTCCGCGGATCTTTGCCTAGAACGCCTGGATATTCCCGCATGAAAACCTTGTCGACCCAGTGAAACGCGTGAACCAGATCGTTTTCAGATACCTCGGCACCGTGTTCCCGCAGAACCTGCCGGTAGGTCGGTTCCCTGAGGTTGTACAGCAGCGTATAGCCGATGTCGAACCACAGGAAGGTAGTTTTTTCCTTGTGTTCTTCTTCCGACATGATTCTTTCCGGCCCTCAAATCAGTAGGCCGCGGGGAAAGGAAACCAACAGCAGCCGATCGAAGAACAGGTAGAAGCCTACAGTCAGCGCGATGACCAGGGCGGCCAGAATGACGATGATCACCTGGGGGAAAAAGCCGCTGAGCGGGCTGAACCCTCTGGCTTCGATCCAGAAATACAGGCAGATTCCCAGAATTACGGCGGCGGAGATGCGGTCAGCGTTTTTCACGGCTGCCTCTTCTGCGCATCATGCCCTGGGCGACCGGCCAGAGGGCGGACATCAACGTCAGCACGATCAGCACGATGGATATCGGGCGGGTGAAAAACATCTGCAGGATCGAACCCGAGGCCCGGCCCATGAGAATCGACTGCACCAGACCCTGCTCGCAGATATCGCCCAGAATCAGCCCCAGTACCACCGGTCCCGGGCTGAACCCGATTTTTCGACCTACGTAGCCCAGCAAGCCGAAAAACAGCATTGCGAACACGTCGAACATGTTTTTGTTGATTGCGTAGGAGCCGATCACCGACAGCAGAAAGATGAACGGTGCCAGGACGGTTACCGGGACCCGGGTGATCAGACGGGACACCCACTTGCCGCCCAACACCCCGATCGGCAGAATCAGCAGGTTGGCCAGTACCAGCGACAGGATGAAGGTATAGGTGATTTTTCCGTGAATCGTGAAAAGATCCGCTCCCGGCCGCATTCCCTGCAGCAGCAATGCCCCGAGCAGGACCGCCGCGGGAGGCTCGAACCGCTTCGTTGTAGGAGACCATCGAGGCGATGTTTCCGCCGGCACCGGGGATGATGCCCACTATGGTGCCGATTACCGCGGAGCGGATGAGCAGGAAGGGTTTCCTGAGTATCTTGAGAAACACGCCCAGGATCACGTGACGCTGCCGCCGGCCCCGGGCATGTGCTTGATGATTACGCTGACGCCCAGGGCGTCCTGCAGTCCCGCCTTCTGGTATTGCGCCGTGATGTCGGATTGTCCGCCCGGATCGAAGGGTATTACATAGGTAATGGTCTTCGCGGGATAGGCCGCTTGTTCGGTGGTTCCCTCTGCAAAGATCAGGCCCGTGCTGAAGCAGAGAAACACCGCGATCAACAGAACCGGTCCGGTTTTTCGGATTGACATATGTCCGCTTGCCATGGTTTTCCTATCCTGTTGGCTGGTTTTTATTAAGCAGTACCATCCTAATCGAGAATTCCCGGGGTGTAAAGGGAACATTAACCGTCCGTCACCGCGGCGATCCGGCTTCTTCCACAGAACCGGAAGCGTATACCGAGGCGGCGATTGTCTGTATGATTGACCCGAGGGTACGAAATCGTGAGATTTAAAAACGTTGGCGGCGGATGCCATCGGCTTCAGAGGTTATTTCCGGCAACGGTTATCCTTGCCGCCGCCGTCCTGCTGACCCTCTGGATCGCCGGCGGCTGTGGGAGCAGGGTCGACACCCTTTCAAACCCCGAAGTTGGTTTGTCGCCGAAGCTGTCGGCGCTCTTGGTTCAATCTCTCGACCAGCCGCAGGCGGGTACTTTCCTGGTGGCTGCTCGGGGTCTTCGGGATCCCAATTTCTCCCAAACCGTGGTTTTTCTGATCGACTACGACTCTTACGGTGCCTTTGGCTTGATCATCGACCGACCTACTGGGCATACCATGGCGGAGCTATGGCCGGAAATCGCCGGTTTAGAGGCTCATTCCGTCTACTTTGGAGGACCTGTGTTTGTCCATCACCTGCTCTTTCTTCTTCGATCGGACAGTACGCCCGAAGACACCCGACGGGTGTTCCGGGGTGTTTACCTCGGCTCGGACGAGCTGGTTCTGAAACGTATTCTTGCCGAGGGGGAAGACGAGTTCCGCGTTTACACCGGCCACACCGGCTGGGCTCCGGGGCAGCTGGACAACGAAATCGACCGGGGCGACTGGTACATCCTGACTGCGGAGCGGGCGTTCATTTTTCATCAAGAGCCTTCTCGGATTTGGGAAGAGCTTATTCAACGCGTTGACATCCAGGTTGTAAACCTGCCAAAGTAGTGCGGATCCCATGAAACAGCAGATTTTCAAAACCGTGTGTACCGAGATCACACCGGAATTCCTCGACACGGGGAGGGACAAACGGGCAAAAAAGAAGGAAAGGTAGCAGTTGGGATGGGGTTCCCGATATCAAAGGTGTGGCGGACGATCGGCATCGCGGCTCTCGGTTTTATCGCAGCAATACCCGCCATATCCCAGGAGGCGAAGGTCTACCGAAGCATCGCTGTGATGGATTTTCGGTTTGCCGGGACATCCCGGGAGGAGATGGAATCCTACGTCGATCGGTTGTCCCTGAAAATCCTCGAAACGCAGGGGTTCCGGAGGGTCATAAACCGCACCCAACGGGAAGCATCGCTGCGTGAAGCGGGCAGGGCTCGCCGCCACGGATCGTATGAAAAGGATCAGCTGCAGTCCGCTTCGATAATCGAGGTGGAGCTCGCCGTGCTCGGGGAGATTCGAAGAAACGGTGACGGTTATCGAGTGAATCTGTGGCTCCTCGACGTGGCTACCGGTGATACTCTCTATAGCGATGAGATGGTTTACGGCAGCACGGACGAGCTTGTTCAGGACTGCGATCGCCTGGCCTCCACCCTGGTCCGTTCAAGCAGACAACCCCGGATAGTGCCGGAGAAAGAGGGAAAACCCCGGGAGATCAAGGCGGTTGTCGGTTTTCGGCTTGGACAGGAAGGGGTTACGGAGGCTCCCGCGGTCGCCGGGGGAAGCTATCTCTATGGGGAGGTGTTGGGAGAGTTTAACCGGATTTTCGGGATCAGTTTGAAATATGCCGCCGGTCTGTTTCCGACCTATTCTGAAAACCACCTCATTACCGTGCTGTCCAGGCTCAATATCCGCTTGGCCGAGGAACTATACACCGCTGTGTCGGTCGGATATATGGTGAGCACCGACTACCGGACGGTACTGCGCCACTATATCGGCGTCCGAGTCTCACCCGTCCATTCCGGCAACATGGGGGGAATCTCTATCGAGCTTCTGCCGTTTTCTTTGTTTTTCGACGTGGAAAGCTGGCAGCCAGTGTTCACGATCGAGTTGATGTCGATTGCTTTTTGGCTTCCGTATAAATAATCAACGATGAAGGTTCCACTGGAAACAACCACGGTTCGAGAAATGTTGAGCAAGGGTGAGGAATGCCTGCTCTGCGATCTAGAGGCGAAGGCGGAGGCACAGCTTATACGCTACTTCTTGGGCAACTCGGTGATGCAGCCGCAGATTCGCGTGAAAGTCAACCGATCCGGATTTTGCGCCCCTCATTTTCAAGCCCTCTATAAGGAAGGCAACCGTCTCGGGCTGGCCCTGATCACCCATACCCATCTGCTTGAAACCTGGAAGCGAATCAGGGAGCGGGAGAAAGGCTTGGACAATCCGTCGCCGAATGCCTCCGGGGCTCCGAAAGGCAAAGCCTTGAAACGGTCTTCGGCGGGAAAGAGGCAGCGGGCAAACGCTGCCGGGCTTATCCGCCTGTTGAAGGACAGAAAGGAGGCTTGCCTCATCTGCCGGCGGCTGGAGGAAACGGTAAGGGGCTACGCCTTCGCCACCGTCTATCTGTGGGAAAAGGATCCGGAGTTCCGCCAAAACCTGCTCGCCTCCAGAGGGTTCTGTCTTCCCCATCTGGCCGTCGCTCACGAGCTTGCCGGGGAAAATCTGTCGAGGTCCACGCTGCAGAATTGGTATTCGGATATTCTCGCCTTACAGCAGCGCAGTTTTGATCGCATCGAGAAAGAATTGAAGAGTTTCATCAACCGGTACGACTACCGCAGCGAAGAGCCGCAGCCGGAAAAGGAAAAGACCGTCCTTCCACGAGCGATTCAAAAGCTGGCCGGCCGGCGTTGATACTTAAATAAAGCAAAAAGGCCGCTCTGCAAACCGGCTTCCCTCCTTCGACGAAGGGCTTTAGCCTTCAGAGCGGCCCGGATGAATCGTTGTACCAGGGGTTTTATTATAACAGGACCGGAAAACTCCCCCCCGGCAGAAAATCCGGCTAAGGTTGGATCGTAATGTCCCCCGAAGAGGTCTTCACCACTACCTGATGTGTCCCGTCTCCCACCGTACCGATGACCGTGTTCCGGCTCATCTCGCTGTTCGCCCCTGCCAGGGTAACTGGAAACTCACAGCGGATGTCTCCCGAAGAGGCTCTGGCTTCCAGGCGGAACCGGGCTGCCTCGGTGAGAAACAGCTTGACATCCCCGGAACTGCTCCGAACCTCCAGGTCTGCATTGAACTCGAGGTAGCTCATGGTGATCTCCCCGGATGAGCTTTTCACCTTGGCGCCGCCTTTCAGATCTCCCACTCGTAGATCACCGCTGGTGCTGGTCAGTTCCGAGTACTCGGCTTGAAGGTCTTCCGCCTCCTGGTCTCCGGAGGAAGATTTCATCGAAACCGTGGCGGCTTGAACGGAGCGAAGCTGTATATCGCCCGAGCTGGTGTCGACGGAGAGCTCGGAGAGGTTTTGATCGATAATATCCACATCTCCGGAACTGGTGCGCACGACCACCCGGTTGCGATACTGCTCCGGCACTCCGATCTCCAAGACGAGATCGTCGGAATAGAAGCCAAGGATGAAATGTTGGCCGTTCTTCCGTTTCGTGGTAATCTCGAGCAAGTCACCTGTCTGTTCGGCGGTCAATGTCGGCATGGCTTCGGATCGACTGGTGTGCACCGTTCCGTGCAGATATACTTCGATGCTGCTTCCCTCGCTTTTTCCGACCAGCACATCTGTGCTGCTGGTCTGCACATTGATTTCGGTAATTCCCTCCAGCGAGAAGGTTCTCCGCTCATCCACGGTGATTCCGTGCTTCGGCTCCCATCGTCCTTTCATACTTGTAGTGAAAAAGAGGATTGTCGCGATGCCCAGGGATACAACCGCAACGGCGGCGGTGATCAATACAATTTTCTTCAATGTGTCGTTCATGCTCTTGCCTCCTGTTTTTTGATAATTCGTAGGTTGAATTGCACGTACTTGCCGGCAATCTTGAAAAACCACTGGCTGAGCTTCCACATGCCGATCAGGGAGAGTAGACCCAGAGCACTGATCCCGATCGATGCGAAGATCAGAAAGGGGATGCTCAAGCCCCCGAGGGTAATGAAGGCCGGAAGCAGGGGCTGTAGAATGACCGCCAGGATCACCGCCACCCCCGTCACGGCCAACGAGACCGCTCCCGCCCATAGGCCGATCAGGCCTGCCAGCAGACCGGCGAAAACGGGGACGGTAATAATCACGTTGAAAAAGCCAAGACTCAACGATGCGAACAACGCCCGCAGCACATTCGCAGCCCGCCGGCCGCCTCTGCTTTCATCTAAAAGACTCTCAATATGGTAAGACTTGCCCAGAACCCTCGGGTTGCCAAGGGATCGAGCGATCTCCTCTTCCTTCTGGCCGTTTTCCATACCGCTGCGGAAGTGTTCCTCGTAGTCGTAAAGGATATCTTTCTTTTCCGTCTCCGGGACTCCGGACAGGGAACGCTTCAACTGGTTCAAGAATTGTTCCTTGTTCATGCTACCTCCTCCTTTTGAATGATATTGTTGACACTGCTCACGAAGTGGGTCCACTCCAGGAGCAGGTCCTCCTTGTAGGTCCGTCCCTTTTCGGTGATCTGGTAGTACTTGCGGGAAGGACCCTCCTCTGATTCCCGCAGGTAGGTGGTGAAGTATTCCTCCTTGGTCAGCCGCCGCAGCAGAGGATAGATCGTACCTTCGGCGATGTCGATGTTCTCCGAGATGGTGTGCACCAGTTCATAGCCGTAGTAGTCCCGTCGGCAAAGTACCACCAGAACACAGAGCTCCAGGACTCCCTTCTTAAATTGAACATTCATAGTTCCTCCATGCTATTTAGGCATTTAAACACTGTATAGTATTGTGTTTTAGTTACTATAGTGTAATACATAGTACCAAGTAAAGCAAGCATCTTTGCAGAAAATTTTGATTTTTTTTGACCACCGTGAGTGCTTGTTATTGTGCCGAATCGTATTCCTGTGTAGGTTCCATATAGAGATCGGGAGTACCAGGAATGCCTATCGCACAGGGGTCTTACCGATGAAGCGGAGGGTGGCCCGCTTCCGGCGTCGGGACCTGTTTGCCGGCCGGAATGCCTCCGAGCAACACGGCAGGTGAACGAATCAACACCTGGCGGCTTTTCGTTTCTTTCCCAGATTTCCCCTCTCGATGACCTTGGCGATATACTCCGATGCGAAAGGAACCTTGCAGGCGGTACCGCCCATGTCAACCGTGACCTTGCCGATCGATTCCGCTACACGCCGTGCCTTTTCTGACAGCTCGGGAATGTAGCTTCCTGCACAGATCACGAAGTGATTCATGTCGTAGCGGACCCGGTTCGGGGCTGAGTGAACCGATCGCTCGGCGACGTCCAGAAGCTCTTCGATCTCATCGAGATCGAGCTCCTCGTTTGGCCGTATCGAGATCGCGGCACTGTAGGTAGCCCAGCCGGCGCAGGTGATCATCTCCTGGTCCGATTTCATCCACTCCTTGGCCAACTCGTTCCAATAGGGCGTCTCGGCAGCGACGTCGGCAACGGAGAATTCACTCAACATGTACCAATAGGCTTCTTTGACCCACTCCTGCAGGTCTTTCTTGCTCATCTGGGTTTCGTCGGCGATCAGGCCGGCCAGGTACATGGCATCGGAGTTTCCGGTGGCGTAGAGCTGCATCGCCAGCTGGTGGTTCGTCTTCACCTTTTTGACAACTTGCTTCAGATCGCTGATCCGGACGCCGTAAAAGGGATCCCGGGCTCCGTGTCGCATCCACACCTTCTTCCCGTTTGGATTTTCGTGAGCTTTCAGAAACTCCATGATCTCGTCAAAGTTCATCGTCAACTTCCTATCGATCACAATTCTTATCCTAACCAAAAAAATAAGGATGTTTCTTGCCTGTCGTCAAGCAGAACAATACTGCGTTATAATGGCGGTGCAATGAACTCTACCGAAATCTTGGAATCTCTCGGTAAAAAAGGTACGGACCGGGAAGCTATCGCCGCTCAAGTGCTAGGACATCCGGAAACGATTCCCGACCTTCTCGAAGGCCTGAATGCGAACGAAGCGAATATCAAGTATGGCTCGGGAAAGGTTCTTCGACGGATCAGCGAACAGCGACCTGAGCTGATATTTGACAGATACTTCGCCCGCATCAGTGGTCCGGCGGTGCTCCCGGTCCTGCATTATTGGTGGATCCAGAGGCTGTTCCGATGAATATCGAAATACGGGAGGAGGGACGCGGAGATCGTGAGATAATCCGTCGAATCAACGAGGCGGCCTTCGGCAGAAGGGAAGAAGCGGATATCGTTGACAAGTTACGCCAATCCTGCAGCAACCTGCTCTCCCTGGTCGCGGTCGCCGACGAGCTCCCGGTGGGTCATATACTGTTTAGTCCGATAACGATTGAAAACCGGACGGAAAGTTCCGATGGCCCGGGTGAACCGATTCTGGGTATGGGGCTCGCACCGATGGCTGTGCTTCCTGAGCATCAGAGGGCAGGCGTCGGATCCC
Source organism: uncultured Spirochaetaceae bacterium (assembly GCA_964495755.1). GTDB lineage: Bacteria > Spirochaetota > Spirochaetia > SZUA-6 > DRHE01 > JAFGQJ01. The sequence continues at coordinate 9,206 of CAZBXU010000015.1, forward strand.
AACTGGTTCGTGAGGGATTGAAGCGATTGCGGGCGGCTTCGACTCCCTTTGTCATCGTGTTGGGTCATCCGGAGTATTATCCCCGATTCGGTTTTCAGCCGGCTTCCCGGTATGGAATTCAATGCCAGTGGGAGGGTGTTCCGGACCAGGCGTTTATGATTCTCACCTTCCACGATTCTGCTCTGCGAGGTGTTTTGGGTGTTGCCCGTTATCGAGACGAGTTCGACGAAGCCTTGTAGGTTGTACCCGTTTTCAGGCTGAAAACAAAACATCTGTTCGACTTTACGGGCGGACCATTGTCTTCGGGGGTATCTCTTTTCTATCCGCACCGCGGTTTGTATATTGATAAATACTATGAAGCGTGTTTCCTTTTTGGCAATGCTAGGTTTGCTGGTTGTACTGGTTGGAGTTTCCTGCGAAACCTCTGGAAATCCCGATGCCCCAACCGCCGCTCCACAGGCGGAACGTTCTACCGGAGCCGGGGAGGACTCTGCCGGTCAGGCAGAGATGAAAGCGCTGGCTCAGGCCTATCAGGATCGTATCGCAGAGCTTGCCTTCCGAGGAGGCGATTGGGCGGTTCGTATCGATGACACCTGGTACTACTGGACCCACGGACGTCTTTTACCGGAAGAGCTCCGGCATCGGTGGGAACACTATGCTTCCTATCGTTTCTACTCCTACTCCCTCGAACTCCCCCCGATTCCCGACCTTGATGAACAGACAAAACGCAGGCTGAAAGAACGTCTTGAACAAACCGCCACAAATCCGCCTAAGCGCCAGGAGGGTTTCCTTGCCGATCTGTACAAGGCCGGCACCCGAAGACAGACAGAAGCCGGGATTGTCACGGTGAATCTGATGGGTTTTGACGTGCGGGTCCATGAACAAGTCGCGGATCCGCTGAAAGCCGTGAATCGACGTCTGGGAATCCTCGTCGAGACCGATCCTGGAGTGCAGCGCTTTGTTGACGGGCTCAAGGGTTTGGCCGGGTATAACTGGCGGGAGATTGCGGGAACTCAGTCGCGGAGCTATCACAGCTACGGAATCGCCATTGATCTGGCACCAAAGAGCTTCGGTGGGCGACACACCTACTGGCGGTGGGCTTTGCCCCAAACCGACGAGTGGTATGCGATCCCCTACGAGCAGCGCTGGATGGTGCCTCTTCAGGTTGTCGATGCCTTCGAGCAGCAGGGTTTTATTTGGGGCGGCAAGTGGTTTTTCTTCGATACGATGCATTTCGAGTACCGTCCGGAAATCCTTATCCTAGCAGAAGAGGCGGGCCAGGGAGATGGGTAGGGGAGCGAAGAGATCAACATCGACAGGTTGATCCGCGCTGTCGATCTGGATGAAAAGAGGCACAGTTGTGAGTGTGAAGCGGGAAGATGACATAAAATTTCGAAGATACGAACATAAGCGGGATGCCGAGGCAGCCCTGGCGATATTCAAAGAGGTCGGCTGGGTGGAGCAGGGAAAGGACCGTGAAAAGGACGAGGTGACTCGTGCTTTCTTCAAGGCTGGGAGGTCTTGGATAGCAGAGCTCAGAGGGCGGGCTGAGTCCCTGGCCCTGACCGTGCCCGGAGCGTTTCACTATTTGAAGGAGAGCTTGAGTCTCTGTGCTGTAGCCGCCGTTGTTACCAGCACCATAGCCCGCAGGCTGCAGTGTGCCTCCAGAACTACGGCCGAGGCGATCGCCGATGCCGCGGAGGAGGGTACCCTGATCGCCGGCCTGGGAGTATTCGAACAGGGATTCTACAACCGATTGGGATTTGGCAGCGGCCCGTACGAGCATTGGATTGACTTCGATCCGGCCACTTTGAAGGTTGACGGCCCGTCGCGTCCTCCCCATCGATTCACTGCGAGCGACTGGAAGGCGGTACACGCCTCCCGCCTTGCTCGGATGAAAGGGCATGGATCCTGCAGCGTATTTTCTTCTGAGCTGACCCGGTTCGAGATGGTACACACCCCAAAGGGATTTGGTTTCGGTTACTACGATGGCGATGAATTGACCCACCACCTTTGGCTGTCTAACCAAGGGGGTGAACACGGACCTGTTGTGATGTACTGGTCAGCATTCCAGACCTACCGTCAGTTCCTCGAGCTGTTGTCGCTGGTCAAGAGTATCGGCGATCAGTTTAACTTGGTGAAGATGCGGGAGCCCCCAGGAATCCAGCTCCAGGATTTAATAGAGCAGCCCTTCAAGTATCAACGTATGACTCGACAGGCTCGCTTCGAGTGCAGGGCCCGATCCGCAGCCTACTGGCAGATGCGGATTCTCGATCTAAAAGGATGTATCGAAAAAACCCACCTGCAGGGAGCCCCGGTTCGGTTTAACCTCGAGCTTACAGATCCCATCAAGGAGTTTCTGCGGGAGCGGAAGGGTTGGCGGGGTGTGGAAGGAACATACGAGGTGAGTTTCGGCGAGCAGAGCCGGATTGAACCGGGAAAGCAGGATCGACTGCCAACCTTGAGAGCGGAGGTGGGCGCCTTTTCCCGCATGTGGATGGGTGCACAATCCGCGTCGACTCTGGCTGTTACGGATGTGCTGGCCGGACCCCCAGAGCTTATCGAATCACTGGACAGGATATTTCAAGTTCCTGCACCCCATACCGATTGGGATTTCTGATCTCGGGCCTCAACCTACTCGTACATTGGTTGGTTTGGGCGTTCGGCTGTAGATAGAAGGATGACTTATCTTTTACCAGTACGGGGACGAAAATAACAGCGGAGATGAGAGAGGAGCAAAGATGCGCCGAATATTCTTTTCGATTTTGATCGTTGGTTTGCTGGTGTTTGTGCTTGGGTGTTCCACCAGTATACCTGTTACCGTGACCAAACCGGCGGAGATCAACATGTCCGGAAACCGGGTCATTGCCGTGCTGGATTTCCGCTATCCGGAGAAAGATAAAACCATCACCGGGAAGGATCTCCTGGAATGGGCGATTTCCAAGCTTACCGGGATCGATCTGTCTAAAGAGATGAGCGTGGAACAGAAGGTGGCGGACTATACGACTTCCCAGGTGATCATGACTCTCCTCAATACGGGATATTTCCAACTGGTGAGCCCTCAAGAGGTTGCTTATGCCATGCAGGGAGGGATCAGCAGCAGCACAACAGCCGTGGATATCGGAAAAGCCATCAAGGCCCAGGCGATTGTCAACGGTGAACTGTATCTACTTGAGGCCAAAGATCAGGAGTGGATGGACGAGCGGAAGATCACCGACTCCGACACGGGAGAAGAGCAGACCGTGTACGTGCCGATGATCAAACGCACGGTCTGGGTCGGGATGACATATCAGGTCGTGAACACCGCGACGGGAAACGTGGTCGCCTCCAGATCGTTCCAAACCCAGGCTTCCACTGACAGAGAACTGGAAGACAAGAGAGATCTACCCGATGTAGAGGACATGTACAAGAGACTGGTTGATCAGTTCATGCCTCAGATGGCCAAACAGCTTGCCCCTTATCAGGTCCGGGAGCACCGTACACTGATGCGGGATAAGACGAAAGATCCCAGGATGGAGCAGGCGGATGAGCTGGTGAAGGGAAAGGTCTACGACAGCGCACTGGAGATATTCCTCAACGTTTGGCAGGGCAACAGAAACGTTGCCGCCGGCCACAACGCGGCCATTCTTTACGAGGTTACCGGTCAACTGGATGCGGCGATTGAGCAGATGAAGATCGTGGTGGATGCCACGGCGGACAACAGAGCTATGCGGGAGTACAACCGGCTGCTGACGGTGAAACAGGAGCAGGAGCGCCTGCGGGAGCAGCAACAGTAAGACACGGGTCAACCCGTTTCAGCCAGCCCTTTCTCTCCAGGGCGTCGCACAACACCATCGCAGTTGTGGTATTTGCGTGAAAATTTTGGGAATTCCCTTTACTAAATCGCATTTTTACCTTAACATATGTGAAAGTGTTTTTAGCTTCATGGGGAGGGGAATAATGCTTTTCGAGTACCGCAGAAAAAACTCCAAAGAAGAAATCATTCTGACCGATGGGCGTACCAAGGCCGAAGCAGATGCGAAGATGCGCGACATAATCAAACGCAGCGGAGGATTGATCAAAGACTGGTTTCTGGCCTGGTTCTGCTGAGGTTTTTAGATAGGCCTTGCTTGATCCGCTGATCGACTTCATACTCCTGACAAAAGCGTCGTACCGCCTTCTCGCAGGCTGGATCCAGATGGGGGAGCCAGAAGCTCAAGGATATATCCGTCCTCCGGCATGATGTTCTCGGAAGATCATCCCTCCGTTTTTCCAGTGATAAAAGCTTCATAATCAACCTCCTGATATTTTATGCTAACCTAGAGGCCGCAATAACTGTGCCATGTTCTGTTCACTATAATTACTTTTATATAAATGATTTATCAAAAACAGAGATCGGAGACCCCTATCAACCTGTATATTGTCATGGCTGAAACAGCCGCCTCACTTTGATACCCCTTCGGAACAGAATTATGGCTGCTTCTCGGGACCCCATAAACCTTCGCCCTGTTCCCGGGCGGTGCGTTCAAGTGCACGGAATTCCTCGAGAAACTGAAAGGGAAAGCGAGTGTAGGCATGGGCATAGCCATCCCTCACCAGAACAGCGTTGAAGCAGGAGCCGTCGGCCAGGTATACGTAGGCCAGCAGCCGGTCGTAGCGGTCCCGCAGCTGCCAGTCAAACGCCAGGAATACGGGTTGGTGGAGCAGATGGTCCCGGGTGAACGCGCTCGCCTCCTTGCCGAAACGTTCTACGGTTTTCTGGGGGTGTACGGTTTCAGGGGTGTCCACACCGATGAAACGTACGGATTCGTAGCTCTTCACCCCTCTCGGCGGGCGGGGAATGGATACATACACGGTGTCACCATCCACGTGACGCACCACAACGGCCCGGGTCATCTCGGCCAGGTCGGCTTCCTGAGGGTGCTCTATGCCGGCTGCGTTGAGGCGGTACAGTCCGGGATCCCTTGCAGGTCTGATGATTTCTGGCGGTGGTGGCGGCGGATTGCAGTGTCCGCAGGGGTCGTAGCCCAACGAGGCAGCAGTGGAGAGCCGGATCGGAATACGGGAGCGCTTGAGGTAACGGCAACCATCCAGATGATACTTCTTGCCGGTTTCTGTTATATAGACCTGTGGATCCTCGGCGCAGGAGCTTGCTGCCACCGCAAGAAGCAGTAAAAGCGCATGAACGTAGAACCTGATTGAAGGGTGCTCCATGCTCGCCTCAAATCCCGCCTGTTTGAATCCGGTGAGCTCATCCTACTCGGTGTTCCACGGCTGTGTACAGAAGTTGGATCAAGACGATCTTGACAGTCTTCGGGTGCCGGTGTTATTTTCCCCATGATACATCCCCATAACTTGTACGGGGATCGGCAATACTGTAGCAGAGCGAGGAACCTGAAAAGATGCCTATTTTTGAATACAAGTGCTCCGCCTGCGGGGGTGATTTTGAGCTGCTCGTACATTCGGACACCAAGATCGCCTGTCCGGAGTGCGGCAGCGCGCAGATCGGCAAGAAACTGAGCCTGTTCGCTTCCCACGTCAGTCACACCGATACCGCCGAGCCGGTTTGTCACACAGGCTCCGGGGGTTGCAACCTGGGTAGATGCGGTTCGGGATTCTGCGGGGTCGAGTAATTTCTGCTGTCTTTGAGCGGATCGATCCGGAAATCTGGCAATCATGAGAATATGTGTCGATACGAGCGCCTATTCGACCTTTATGCAGGGCGATCGAGGGGTCAAGGAGCTGCTGGAGAGCGCAGATCAGGTCCTTGATTGGCTGCTCCTAGGAGACCCGGTGATTCGCTGGCAGACCCTGCGGGATCTCGAGGGAGCCGATCCATCGGTGGTCGAATCCGAGCGTGCCCGGATTGCCGTCAAGGGATGGGGCGCCGGGCTCCTGGCCCTGCAGCAGCCCGACGGACTGTGGGCCGGGGGATTGTACAGCCCCAAATGGATCTCCACCACCTACACCATGCTCCTGTTACGGCGCTGCGGATTGTCCCCAGACAATGAGCAGGCCCGGACCTCCTGCCGGCTGCTCCTTGACAGGGGTTTCTACCGGGACGGGGGGATCAATTACTTCCGCTCCTTCAAGCACAGCGAGACCTGCGTGACCGGTATGATCCTCTCCATTTTGGCCCACTTCCGCATCGATGATCAGCGGGTAGGGCGACTGGTCCAACACCTGCTGGAGCAGCAGATGCCCGATGGAGGGTGGAACTGCGAATCCTACAAGGGTGCCACCCACAGCAGCCTGCACACGACGATCAGTGTCCTCGAAGGTCTTTGGGAATACGAGAGGTCGAGGATCAAAAATCCCGCAAAACCTGTTCGCGACGATCAGCAGTCCTTCATACGGGAGATTCAGGAGGCTCAAGCCAAAGGGCGGGAGTTCCTCCTCCGGCACCGTCTGTTTCGTTCCCATCGATCCGGGGAGATCATCGATGCTCGTATGACCCGCCTCTCCTTCCCGCCCCGCTGGCGCTATGACGTGCTTCGGGCTCTCGACTACTTCCAGCAGTGTGGTGCCGATACGGACGATCGGATCGAGGATGCCGTGGGGGCAGTTCTCAAGAAGCGCCGGCCTGACGGTCGCTGGCCTCTGCAGAACCGCCATCCGGGTCGAAGTCACTTCGAGATGGAGAAGGTGGGACAGCCGAGTCGTTGGAACACCCTGAGGGCTCTGAGGGTATTGCGGTGGTATCGGGGTCTACACTAGTTGCTGTCTTAAACACCGGTCTGTCGGTATCGCCGCCTAAGATCTGACTAATCGACATCCCCGGTGGATCGAGCTAGTCTATAATCGTGTACAGTTCGAGGGCCCCACCTCCCGCGACCGCTGATCCGGATTTTTTCGTCGAGTCATCCAGGCGGATGTAGACGGTGACATCTTGACCTGGGAGTCCATTGTTGTCGACCCGGATGAACGCCAGGAAAGGACGTTCGGAGCTCCCGAGGTTGAAATTCGTGGACCACGGGGAGCTGGCCGTAACATCAATGAGATTGCCGCCGTCATCCTGGTAGCGAATACTCAGGGTATCGGAACTCCCGCTGATGTTGTACTCAAGTGTCTTGAAAAATACCAGTTCGCATCCGGTTAGAGCGACCACAACCACCACGATCAGAGCCCAAAGCGCAACCTTTTTCATATTTCCTCCCCTATTATCGAGTATAGCCCGTTGAGGTGGAAAATCAAGGGTTTATCCCACTGCAATCCCACGGGTTACCGGAGCCGGGAATCTCTGTCGCGCAGCAGAATCTGCAGCAGGGGCTGCCCGTAGAGCATCGTGGCCAGACCGATGAGAATCAGGGGCAATCCGATACCCAGATACGGAGTAGCATTCTCATTACCGAACAGGAATCCCAGAAAAAGTGCGATGCCGGGGTTCACCAGAGCGTAACTGACTATCCGGATCGATGGCTCGTTTACAAGGAGATAGGCGTAGGCGGTGATGGCCAGGGAGCCGACAACGGCCAGGTAGGAGAGGCCCAATGCGGATCGAAGGGTGAGCCCGGTAAACACCGATGCCGGGGTGTGTCCTGAAATCAGGGCTATCAGTATCGATACCAACCCGGCGAAGAGCATCTGGATACCACTGTTGATTCGGCTGTCCTTCGGAAGGGGCAGACGGTAGGCCAGACTGGTGCCGAAGGACCAGAGCAGCATGGCTGCCAGTATCATCAGGATCTGCGGAGTCAGGCTGCCCCGAAGAGACTGGCCATTATGGAGTAGAAACGCTACTCCACAAAAACCGACCATGATTCCGACAAAGCGTATCCAGGTAATGACCTTACGGAAGAGGAACCTATCGAAGGAAGCTACGGCCAGCGGCACGGCAGCCATGACCAGGGCTACGATATAGCTGTCCACCTTCTGTTCGGCAATGGTGACCAGGCCGTTGGCCCCGACGAGAAGCAGCGTACCGAGGAGCATCGCGGATAGTAGCGATGGCAGCGAAATCGGCTGTCGAGCTTTTCGGGATCCGAATCCCAGAGCAAGAAGCAGTACGCCCCCCACCGTAAAACGCAGACCGACGATCGAATAGGGCGGGAAACTTTCCAGAGCCATCTTTATAAAGAAGTAGGTGGAGCCCCAAACAATGTATATGGTGAGGTAGGCGGCAGCTGTTTTCAGGGTGTCTCTGTTCACGATAGGCTAGGCGAATCGGCGTGTTCTCAGGAATGCTTCGCGGCGAGGTAGGTGTTGCCCAGATTGAGAATCTGGTCGCTGCGGATGAACTGATAGGTGGTCAGTTCTCCGGCGGTGTCGATCGTTTGTTCCAGGTTCACCGGTTCGTAGTTCCGATGTTCGATCGTCAGTTCGAGACCAAATTTCTTGTTTTTCGAACGGGAACGAACCGGTTTGGGCAGGAAACTGTAGAATCCCTTGGTTCCGGCATTGGTGCGGTAGGGGTTGAGCCAACCCCGTTCGGCCGCTTCTGCCAGGTTACCGTTGATAGAAACGTGAACGCTCGCATCCAGCACCGGTTTCTTCGTGTTTTTGTCGAGAACTCTTCCGATCAAGTAGGGGAGGTTGTGCCAGTACTTCCGCACATCGGGAAGGTCTTCCTCCCGCATTGGCTGGGTTTCTGCCGCGGGTTCTCCGGTTTTCCTTCGACTCTTGACGATGTCGATGGCTTTGTGTACCAGGATCAACACCTCCACCAGGCTGGCAAAGCCGTCCTCGCTGTCCGCGTCTACCCAGTGATCCGCGGCCAGACGGGTAAACCCCCGCTCGCTCATGATATAGCGAGGAGGGAGTCGGTTCAGAGTGTAGGCAGCCACATCATGGAGAAGTTTCTCGCCGGCTTCGATGTCGGGACGGTCCTTGATTACGATATCCGCAACGTACAATACGAGATCTTCTTGATAATTTTTCAGTTTCATTGATCTACGTCCGCCATAGCATAGCCCAGTATTTTGGGTCTGTTCAAGGACAATCATTCATTTATTTTTCTGTGAAAAGAAGATATAGTGTTAGGTGCGAAACGACCGGACGAATGATTATCAACGACAGGCAGAGTTTTAACAGCTATATAGACCAAAAACAGAACGATTTGAGTACGGCCATCCACGACCTGTGGACCTCAAAGGATGAGTCGGTCTGGGTTCAGGATTCATATTTCTATACTCGCCTGGGCGAGCTGGCAGACAAGGTCGGCCAAGCCATGTTTGCCTACGATGTCCTCGGGGAGGGTCACGAGAAGATCCCGGGTGATCTGCGTCTGACCCAGCTGTTCTGTCTGTCTCTGATCAAGTGCGGGTATCTCATCAAAGCCCGAAATCTATTGAGCAGGCTCGTTAAGCAGGGGAAGCAGGACGAGGAGACCCTGGGTATTCTCGGCCGGGTCTACAAAGAGATGTGGTCGATCTCCAGCGACGGTGCACCCGACCATCCCTCCCTGAAGAAATCCCGCAACCTCTACCTCAAAGCCTTTGCCAATACCCGAGGCAACTATTCCGGGATCAACGCCGCTTCGTTGAGCTTGATCATGGGGGATCTTAAGACAGCTCACAAGCTGGCGCGGATGGTGATCAACATCTGCAGCGAGAGTCTTAAAGAAGAACAGAACAAGAAGGACTACTGGATCATCGCGACTCTGGGTGAGGCTTTCATTCTCCTGGGCAAGCAGAAACAGGCGGAGAAGTACTACGGCCTGGCCCGGAAGATCTCGGGAAAGAACTATTCCAGCATCGCCAGTACCAGGCGTCAACTGACGCTGTTGAGCCGGTATACGGATGTCGATGAAAGTGTCCTGGCAACCCTGCAGATACCCCCCGTGGTTGCCTTCACCGGGCATATGCTCGATGCACCGACGCGAAAAAGCCCCCGGTTCCCCGTGGCTGCGGTACAACCCGTTGTGAGGCGGATCGATGCTGTTCTGAAACAACTGGATGCCGGTATCAGCTATTCCTCGGCAGCCTGCGGAGCGGATGTGCTTTTTCTCGAGTGTATGCAGAAACGAGGCGGCGAAACCAACGTGATCCTTCCTTTCGACCGGGACGATTTTTTCGACACCAGTGTCAGCTTCGCCGGGCAGGAGTGGGTGCACCGCGCCGACCAGGTCCTGGAACGGGCGTCTCGGGTCAACCATGCTAACCAGGGAAGATACGGCGGGGATGATCTTCTGTTCGCCTACGCCAATACCATGATCATGGGGCAAGCTATCTTGCGCAGCCGGCTGTTGGAAACCGATGCTCACCTTTTGACCGTGTGGGACGGTAAACGCAACGGAGCCGCGGGTGGGACATCTGAGTTCGTCGAAATCTGGGAATCCCTGGGAATGCCGATTACGGCGATCGCCGGCACCAGTGGAGAGGTCTTCCGCTCCCGAGGCAGCAATCCCACGGCCGGGGTCATCAGCCGGGGACGATTCGCAGCCAAACGATTGCCTCGGGTAGGCAGGCGCAGGGCCCGCAAGTTTTTTCAAAAACGCAGGGGAGAGGTGGGCCGGGGAATCGTGGCCATCCTGTTCGCCGATCTGGTTGGTTTCAGCAAGCTGAAGGAGGAGCAGTTCCCCCGCTATATCGAAGGGTTTCTCGGCACCCTGGCCGGCAAGCTGAAAAACTCTCCCTACGATCCGATCTACAAAAACATCTGGGGCGATGCGGTCTGCTTCGTTTTTGACGACCTGCTCTCCGCGGCGGAGTACGCCATGGAGCTGCGCGATATGGTACGGGAGACCGATTGGGATCGTCTGGGTCTGCCTCGGGATCTGAACATTCGCATCGGTCTTCACGTGGGGCCGGTGTACTTCGCCCGGGAACCGGTGCTGAACCGTTTGAACTTCTTCGGTTCCCATGTCAATCAGGCCGCTCGGATCGAGCCGATCACCAGTCCCGGAAATGTGTACGCAAGCGAACAGTTTGCCGCTTTTCTGATGGCCAACCGGGACAACCCTCTGGAGTGTAAATACGTGGGAGTGATCGTGCTTCCGAAGGAGTTTGGAAGCTATCCGATCTACCATATAAAGAGGAAGACAGAAATAGAATGAATCTGTATTAGGAGAAAGAGCCCTATGCCTAAAAAGAGTACCTCTGCCGGTAGGAAACCCAGCGCCGGAAGTTCCGTATCCTCTGCCCGCAGGAAAAGCACTACCGGCAAAACGAAGTCCGGGAAGAGCTCGGCGCGAAAGCCGGCATCCAGCAGAACCTCTGCCGGAAGGACTGGAGGGAGTATGAAAACCACTGGGAAGAAGAACTCCGGTAGCAGAAGCTCAACGGCAGCAAAGCCGAAGAGTACAAAGGCAAGAAGCACAACCATTTCCAAGAAGAAGGGCACAGCCGCTAAAAAAAGTACGATCGCTGCCAAGAAGCACACCGGTGGAACCGCCAAGAAGAGCACGACTCGGAAACCGGTAAAGAAGGCCGCCACGGCGAAAAGGGTTACCTCGAAGAGCACGGTAAAAAAGAGGCCTGCCAAGAAGAGTCCTGCTAAGAAAAAAGCGACCAAGACAATTACTGCAAAAGCCAAGCGGAAGCCGGCTGTGAAGAAAAGTACAACCGCTAAGGGAAAAGCCGCAACGACAGCCGGGAAGGTGAGAAAGACGGCTAAACCAGCGGCCAAGAAAGTAACGAGAAAAAAGGCGGCCAAACCAGCGGCGAAGAAACCCTCTGCCCGCAAGGTTGGTGTGCTGAAGAAGGTTGCCAAAGCCCTTCGAAAACCGAGCAAGAAAAAAAAGATTGTCAGATCCAGTTCCCTGCACAAGGTGTTGGCAGCCCATGGTGTGGAGAAGAAGGCACCCGCCGTGCGCGCACCCTTTCCTGCCTATCGGGGTACCATGCCGTACATCTTCATCAGTTATTCCCACGAGGACATGAAAGAGGTGTTTCGGATTATCAAGCAGCTCAATTCCAGCAGGTATCGTATCTGGTTTGATGAAGGAATCGAGCCGGGAAACGAGTGGCCCGAGGTTGTCGGAAGGGCTGTTCTGGAATGTTCCCAGTGCATCGTATTTATGAGTCCGACCGCCGTTGAGTCGAGGAACGTGCGCAACGAGATCAATCTGGCCACCAGCGCGGATAAGAATATCATCGTGATCTATTTGAAAAGCACGCCCCTGTCCGAGGGTCTGCTGCTGCAGATTGGAACGGTTCAGTACTTCAACAAGTTCGAAATGGCTGACAATGAGTTCATAGACAAGCTCAAACGCGTGTTGAGTAACGATTTGCACAACTAAAGCCGGATTCGCAGCGCGAGAGTTCGCCGGGAGGCACCCCCTGTTCCGTTCTCCCGTTGTGGCTCTGATGCCGGGCATCATTCCCTCGAAGTTTCGCGGCCAGGCCAACGGAATCATCAACTTCATGGGTGGCCTGGGGGCGCTGCTCGTATTTTTCGGTGGTAAGCCGCTCTACGACCGCAGGGTGTCCCTGCCCTTCATGGTCACCTCGATCGCCGTCGGCCGAGGGCATGGAACAAACGAAGTTTTTCACGCTGTCTGTGAAGAGCGATATGCCTCTGTTTCTCTACCCGCCTGCCTGTAGATCACAAGAATTGCGCCGCAAACGACGGTTAGTATCAGTATGGAGATTGCTACCACGGCGAAGCTGTAGCGAAAGCCGTGGCGATCGCTCAACCAGCCGATTACCGGGGTAAGAACTCCGCCGCCCAGGGAGCTTCCCAAAAAGTACACTCCGAGCAGGGTCGACCGCTGCTTGACCGGAGCCTGGGAGAAGAGAAAGGACTCAGAAACGGGCATGCGAATAAAAACGAATAGACCGATCAGAATGAACAGAATGTACAGACCCGCACCCATTGAGATTCTGGGCAGGAAGAAGATCGTGGGGACCACTATGGCACAAGCCGCGAAGAGCATCGGCAGCTTTCCCACTCTATCGGAGATATATCCTGCCAGGGGTGCCGCCCAGAATCCCCCGGAGAAGATAATCGCCAGCAGGCCGGCGGCTGTCTCTTCCCGTATTCCGAATGAATCGACGAGCAACAGCGGGATGAAGCCGATCGTGGATCCGATCATCGCTCCGCTCAAGGTGGAAAGTGCCAGAAAGGAAGACAGCCAGATCCAGAAGCGGGAACTACGTTTCTGCCCTTCTCCTGTTTGCTTCTTCGCTTTGGTGATTCCTCGCTTTACGACGGCTCTCTGTAGAAGGAAAACGAGGGCCAGGCCAAGCAGGAGGGTCGGAATGCTCAAAGCAATATAGGTACTCCGCCATCCCAGGGCGACGGCGATTCCACCGGCCAACAGGGGTGCCAGAAAGTAGCTGGCGCTGCCCCCGATGGCATGTACGCCGAGTGCACTGCCTCGCTGTTCCGGTTTAGCTACCCTGGAGATCAGGAGGCTCGCTGCCGGGTGGTACCCGCTTCCGGATAGACCGATCAGGGCGTTTGCGGCTACGAGCAGTGGGAAGGTCGGCGCCAGCCCGAACAGCACCCCTGCCACGGCCACACCGGCGATCCCGATGAAGATCATTACCACTGCGCCGATCCGGTCGCTCAGCCAGCCGGCGGGTAGATGCCCTAAACCGTAGGATACGGTGAAGGCGGAAAGAAGCAATCCCGACTGGGTGTAGTTCAAGGAGAAGTTGGAGCGGATCAGCGGCAGCAGGGGCGCGGCGATCGCGGTGATCACATGATGGGTGAAGTGGGCCAGCACGAAGAGGGGTAGGAGGGAGCCGAAGAAGGTGTGGAGATATGTGCGCAGGTTCTGTTTCAGCATTCTATATCACTACGGAGTGCGAATCTTGTGTTAGGTTATACCGTAGCTGTTAGTCTTCTGTCTATTCTTTGCAGCTGATAAGTTCCAATCCGAGAAGTATTCTCGGTTGACGGTTCAGCTCAGGCTGAAGCCATCTTGAACCTCTCCTTCAGGTCAGCGTACAGAGCGAGGAATTGTTGGTATTGCTTCTCGTATGTGGTATGGGGATCGGGAAAATGGACTTCCCGGTCGTAGGTACTGATCTTTTCAGCCGCTTTTGGGATCGAGGGGATCAAACCCAGAGCCCTCGAGCAGATCAGCATATTACCCACCAAGCCTGTATCCGCCAATCCCACGGTGCGAATCGGTTTATTTAAGATCTTTCCCAGGGTATTCAGCCAGGCCTCGCTCTTTAAACCTCCGCCCACAGCCATAACCTGATCGACTGCAATCCCAAGGGATTCGAGTGTTTCCATGCAGTGGCGCAGGGCAAAAGAGACTCCTTCCATGATGGCCTTTATGAAGTGTGCTTTTCGTGTCGCTAGATTGATGCCGAAGAACACACCCCTGGCGTTCGAGTCCCAGTAGGGGGTTCGTTCCCCGTTCAGATAAGGGAGAAAGAGCAATCCATCGGAACCATCAGGAATCTCTTTGATGGCATTGTTGTACTGTTCGAACACATCCCGAGAGCTCTGACCTTCCTCGCCATTTTGATCGAAGGCGGTTCGAAACCAGTTCAGGGACTCCCCCGCTGTCTGTGTGATGCCCATCATCACCCATTTATCCCGCAGGCAGTAATTCCAGCAGATCGTCCGGTCCTGCGGGTCCGGAAGCGGCTTGTCGGCGCATACGGCCACCACCCCGGCAGTACCGATGATCAGGGTAACTTGTCCGGATTTCACCATCCCGGCCCCCAAAGCCGCGGTCGAGCAGTCGGCGCTGCCGTTTGCCACGGGTGTACCGGCCTTCAGACCTGTCGCCCGAGCCGCTTGTTTTGTCACGGTTCCGATGATCTCGTCGGAAGGTTTTGCTTCTGGTAGAAGACCTGCGGGAATTTCGAAAAGATCGAACATAGCCTCGGACCAAATTCTGTCTTTAACGTTGAACAGAAGGGTTCCACTGGCGTCGGAATAATCGATAGCCATCTCACCGGTAAGCCGGAACTTGAGGAAATCCTTGGCCACCAGCACGTGACTGATCTTTGCCCAGATGTCCGGTTGATTGTCTTTGATCCATTTCAGGTGTGCAGCTGTATAGGTTGTGGTCGCTACATTTTGGGTTTCCTGAAATACTGTATCTTTCTTTGTTTTGTCACGGTTGATCGTCTCGGCGATTGAACTGCTTCTCTGATCCATCCAGGTTATTGCGGGCCGTACGATCTGCATGGAGGAATCGAGATGAGCCTGGGTGTGCATCTGCCCGCAGATTCCAATCCCCGCGACTTGTGAAAACAGTTTGGGGTGGGAGGTTTTCAATGAGCGGCAGCATTTGATTAGCGCCTGCCACCACTGTTCGGGATCCTGTTCGGCATAACCCGGTTGCGGTGATTCAATAGGGTATTCTGCGTTGGCCAACGCTTCCACTTTGCCGTCTGTGTTCACAAGACCAACCTTCAAACCGGTTGTGCCCAAATCGATACTCAAGATTATATCCATGTTATTTTTGCCTTGTGGCTAAAAGCCCTATGCAGATTTTTCCTTAGGCTTCTGCCCATACATATTCCGAGCAAAGTAACGCATCTCCCGGATATCCTCTTCGGATATCAATTGGGGAGTACCAATACTCATTGCCATAATGTACACCCGGGCGGTTTTCTCAACAACGTAGCTGACCTTCAACACCTCCCGCAGGTCCCGGCCCGCGCAGAGCGTGCCATGGTTGGGCAGAAGAACCGCGTTTCGTTCTTTCCCTAGAGCCCGAATCGCATTGTCGGCCAACTCGGGAGTGCCGGGAAGGGCGTACTCGGAGCAAACGATTTTTTCACCGACGAGTTGCACAAAGTCTTCGCTGATTCCCGGTAGCGCCATGTGATTGACCCCTAGGACACTGGAATAGATGGGATGAGTATGAATCACCGCGCCGATATCGGACCGGGCCTTGTACACCGCCGCGTGCATGGCTTTTTCGATCGAGGGAACCGCCGTGCCCTCTACAACGTCGAGTTTCTCGTTTAGTACAACCACATCCCGGGTGCGAATGTCTTCGTACTCAACCCCGCTGGGACTGATGTAGATCAGGCCGGTTTCCCTGTCCCGAATGCTGATATTGCCCCAGGTGCCTACGGTAAGGCGTTGTTTGACCATGGTCAGACCTCCGTAGACGACCAGTTCTTTCAACTCTTCTTTAACCTTTTCAGACATCGTTGTTCTCCTTCTGTATTGATTTACTTTCTGAACGGCTCCCTATACAAGTTCTAAGTTCCGGGAAATCGGATAGCGCGAAATTGAAAGGATCAGGTTGCTCGGCGTTCCTGAATACTTGTGCTGATGAAATTCACCACCATGACCACGATGATGATGATCCCCCAGATCGCGATCGTTAGAAAAGAACTGACTCTTAGGAGGTTGAATCCACTGGAAACGACCTGAAGAATAACTAAAGCCATGACGATGCCGGCTACCCTGCCGAAGCCGCCGGAGGCGCTCGTTCCCCCTAAAACCGAAGCCAGTACCGTCACCAGCAGATACGATGCCCCGTACCCCGCTTTGGCCGAGTTGAACCGGGACATCATGATCATCGCGGCGATGCCTGCATACAGGCTCGATAACAGGTAGGTCTTAAACAGAACCGCCCGATTGCTGACCCCGGCGAAATAGCTGGCCGTCGGATTCGATCCCAGCATGTAGATTTTGAAGCCTAGAGGAGTTCTGTTTAGAACGATTGCCAGTATGAGGGCGCAGAGGGCGAATAGAATCGTACAGAAGGGAATACCGGCTATCGTTCCGTTTCCGATAAACCGCACTGCGTTGGGCAGACCGGAAATCACATAACCCTTAGTGATTACAATCGTCATTCCGTTGACCAGGGTCATCATGCCGAGGGTAGCGAGGATGGGGGATACGTTCAGCCCGGCGATCAGTGCTCCGTTGATGAGTCCGATTATCAGAGCCGTGGCGAGTCCCGCAGCGATTGCCAGAACGATGAGCCAGGCGGCTCCGGGGGGCGGCGCTGCCGGATCGATCGTGCTGGTCAGAATGAGGGCTGTGACGATGCCTGTCATATTGGCGGTAGCGATGATGGAGAGGTTGATTCCGCCGGTGAGCATGGTAACCATCATGGCCATGCTGAGAAGACCGAGCTCAGGAAGTTGGAAAGCCATGGATTGGAAATTGCCCAGGGTGAGGAAATGTCTCGGATTGAGAAGCCACATAAGAAGGACAACAGCCACCATGACCAGGCCTAGGATATACAATTGGGAGAGTTTAAACTTCAACTCCAATCCTCCTCTACCCTATTGCTCTTCGAGGATGATCGCCCGCTTGGTTCTCGCTCTGCGCTGATAGGCACTGAAGGACACGCTGAGGATGATAACAAGTCCGATGAACACATTGTACCAGAAGGAGGAGACCCGCATTAGTGTCAGGCCGTTGCTCATGATGGAGATCAGAGCAACCCCCAAAATCGTACCGAACAATGTTCCGGTTCCTCCTGCCAGGCTGGCTCCACCCAGCACTACCGCCGCCAGTACATCGAGCTCCTTCCCCACTATCGAGTTCGGAGCCACAGTCTGGACCAGCAGGGCTTGCACCACCCCGGCCAGTCCGGCCATCAAGCCCATAAACGCATACACGAACATCTGGAGCTTGAAGATGTTGAATCCAACCCGCCTGGCCGCGGTGATGCTCCCGCCCATGGCGTAGATACCGCGGCCGAGCTTGGTGAAGCGCAGGATCGCCCAGGCGATCGCGATCGTGATGATCCAGATCAAGGTGATGATGGAAAGCCCATAGGCTATTCCTTCGGAAGTATGCAGGGTGAATATGCGGATATCGGCGAAGGATCGAAACCAGTCCGGCAAGGCGTAGATCCACTTCCCCCCCGAGATCACCGTCAGGATTCCATAAAAAATATTCAATGTGGCAATCGTAGTGATGATTGTCGGGATTTTAAAGAAATGTATCAGGGTTGCATTGATCAAACCCAGAGCAATTCCCACTCCGGCGGCGAGCAGAAAGGCGAAGAAGATGTTGCCGCCGTACTTTATAATAACCACTGCCATGACGTATTCGGCTACCGTCGCTACCGCCGTGAAGGAGATATCGATTCCTCCAGAGATCAGCACGAAGGTAACTCCAACGGCAAAAATTCCGATAAAGGAGTAGCTTTTCAGCAAATCGAACATATTCTCCAGGGTCAGGAACCTGGGATTGAATATGGTGATTATGAGGGAAAACAGAACGATGACCAGCAGTACATAGGCCTCGTGATGTTTGAACCACTTCTTCATATGGACAATCCTCTAACCCGCGGCGCTGATGCAGCTCTGAACTTCTTTCTCACTGGTATCAGAAGCCTGAAATTCGGTGAGAAGCCTGCCCTTGTGCATGACCAGAATGCGATTGCAATTGTGCAGTACTTCGGCGACCTCGTCGGAGATGACGATGATACCCATTCCTTCCCGAGCCAACTTGCGGATGATTCCATGGATACTGCTCTTTGCGGCCACGTCGATTCCAACGGTGGGACCGTCGAGGATCATTATTTTCGGTTCGGTGGCAATCCATTTAGCCAGAACCACCCGTTGCTGATTGCCTCCGGAAAGATTTTGCACCGGGGATTCGATGGATGGGATGCGGATCGAAAGTTCTTCGATCCAGTGACGCATGCTCGCCTGTTTCTTCTTCTGATCGATAAGCCCGAGAGCGCCCAGGATCTTTTCGATGATCGTTATGACTATGTTCTTACCGACCGACTGTTCCATAACCAGTCCTTGAACAAGCCGGTTCTCCGGCACGTACCCGATTCCCAGATTGATTGCTTTCTGAACGGAACGAATCCGAACCTTTTTGCCCTGAATCACGATCTCCCCGGAGTCCGGATGATTCATGCCGAAAAGGGACAGGGCAAGCTCGGTGCGCCCGGAACCGAGCAGGCCGGTAATTCCCAGAATTTCTCCAGGAAGAAGTCTGAAACTGATCCCATTGAAGTTGCCGGATTTGCTTAGGCCATGAATCTCGAGCAACGGCTGCTGTTCTTGAGGAGTGTGCACGTATTGGCTGTACTCCAGCTTCTTTCCGGTCATGAGAAAGGTAAGCTTGTCGCCGTTGAGTTCACCGCTCGGGAATACCCCGATCTTTTTCCCGTCCCTCAGAACCGTCACCCGTTGAGCAATTTGAAGCACCTCATCGAGCTTGTGACTTACGAACAGGGTGGCGATACCCTTCGATTGCAAGTCCGTGATAACCCGGAACAGAGCCTCGATCTCTCTTCTGGTTAAAGCGGTGGTGGGTTCATCGAGGATGAGCAGTTTTACGTCGCTGGTCAGGGCCCGGCAGATGGCCACCAGCTGCTGATCAGCCACGGACAGATCGTTCACCAGTTCCTCAAGGGGAACCTGTACCTCGATTCTCTCCATGGCCGACTTGGCTATTCGGTGTATTTCTCGCCAGTTGATAAAACTGCTGTCCGTAGCAATTGTTTGGGCCAGGGCGATATTCTCAGCAACCGGAAGATTTGGAAACAGGGAAAGGTCCTGATAAATTACTTCGATCCCTTTGCGAATAGAATCGATCGAATGGTAATGGTGGTAAACTTGGCCGTCAATTTCGATATGGGCTCGGTCGTCCGGCTGCTCGACTCCGGATATGATTTTGATCAGTGTGGATTTGCCTGACCCGTTTTCTCCGACGAGGCAGTGGATTTCCCCTCTTTCGATCTCGAAATCCACAGAATTCAGAGCCTGAACTCCCGTGTAGTGTTTGCTGACATTTTTCATGGAAAGAAACAGATCAGCCACCCTCTTCCCCCTGCCACCAACAACGCTTAAGGCGTAGCAACGGTCATTATACTGCTGCGGAGTGAAAAGATGAATAGAGCCTCTCTTCTCCAGAGAGGCTCTACCATTTTCAACGATTTTCAGTTTACAGCTTAGAATCCGAAGCCGTCCACGTTGTCGGGAGTGATGTCGGACATGGCGTCGACTTTGATGACGTCTCCGTCGAGGCTGACCTTTCCGACACCCGGGACTTGCATGCCGTCGGAAATCTTGCCGCCTTCGAGCAGTGTCTTTGCCACCCAGGTAAGGGAGTAGCCGGCGTCCTTCGGATCCCAAAGGATGCCCCACTGCATGCAGCCCTCTTTAAGGTATGGGGCGGCGTGGCCGGGAATCACGGTACCGACAACGGTCACCTTGCCACATAGGCCCTTTTCTTTCAGCGCCTGGGCGGCTCCCGGAGGTCCGAGGCTGCCGAAACCCACGATTCCTTTCAAGTTGGGGTAGGCTTTGAGAAGTTCCAGCGTCTTTTGTTTGGAAAGCTCCTGGTCCTCCCCGCAGGGGATTCTCTTGGTCACCAGTTTGAGGCCGGGGTACTTCTGTTTGGCCCACTTGAGCCCTTCATCCGCCCACAGGTTGTGCA